>NZ_JBIMKV010000010.1:0-163103 GCF_051860985.1 Nevskia sp.
AAGGCTGCACTGAAACTTTCAACCCAACAGGGCGCCAGCCTCTAGGCTCCGCTGGTCCGAAGAATGCCGGCAGGTCACATCCTGATTGGGCAGCACAAGCCGTTTCGCGGCCTTGAGGAACTGGCGAGTTCCAACGAACTGTCGTTGATGGAGCGTCCGTCGTTCGCGACCGCTGCATTTGGCGGCAACATCGCGCGCCAGTTTCAGCCGGGCGTGTTCTGGCGGCGGCCGCTGTCGAAAACGCTGCTGCTGCAGCTATCGGCCTACAACGCGCATCACGGTCTCGGTCAGCCGGTCGGACCGGGTGTCGGTACGGCCAATCGCCTGAGCTGGATTCCGGTCAACAGCCCTGAGCAGCTGGTCTACTTCGGTGGCTCGATCGGCTACGACCACTTTTCCAAGGACGCCGCGCCTGGCGTGCGTTCGGTGAACTACGCCGGCCGCAGCAGCGCCGGTGGCAATGTCGTCGGCCCGTCGCAGCGGATCGTCGAGGTCGGCGGCGATGCCGGCCAGTTCTTCACCGGGCTGGAAGCGGCCGTCGGCGTTGGCGCGCTGCACCTGCAGAGCGAAGTGGTGCTGACCTCCAACGAAGACGCCCGCGGCCCGGGTCGTGATGACCAGGTGCTGTCGTACTACGGCCAGGCCAGCTATTTCCTGACCGGCGAGCGCAAGGAGTACCAGGCCAGCAAGGCGCGCTTCGGTACGCCGCACGCGTTTCGCCACGGCTGGGGTGCGGTCGAGCTGACCGCCCGCTACGACTCGATCGAGAATCTCGATCGCCGCGCGGGCGCGGGCAGCGGCACCTGCCTGGCCAACGCCGCCGTCGCGGTGGTCGGCGCCGAATGCGCGACCCATTCCTACACAGTGGGCGCCAACTACTACGTGAACCCGCTGATTCGCGTGATGTTCAACCTGGTCAACGGTTTCGACGAAGTGGCCGACGATCACACGCAGTCCTACAACCTGCGGATGCAGATCGCGTTCTGATCGCAGCCGGATTCGCCGGGTGGTGCGCGATGTTCTGCAACAGACGGCGGGCACCATCCGGTGCGTCGACCGGTCACCGCCACGGGCGGCCCGCGCGTCGGATCGGCTGATAGCTCGGTACACTGACGCGCCATCTTCCATTCCGGTTTTTCCAGTCGAGGTCTGCACGCGCACATGAGCACGCTTTCCTACCGGTCGCACATCTCCAGCCAGTACAACTCGGAGCTCGAGGATGTGCGCCAGCGCGTGCTGGCGATGGGCGGGCTGGTCGAGCAGCAGATCATCGAGGCCACGCGCGCCCTGGTGGAATCGGACGCCGAGTTGGCCGAGCAGGTGTCGCGCAACGACCTGCGCGTGAACCAGCTGGAAGTGCAGATCGACGAGGAATGCAGTGGCATCCTCGCGCGTCGTCAGCCGACTGCTGGCGACCTGCGGCTGGTCTATGCGGTGGTCAAGACCATCACCGATCTCGAACGGATCGGCGATGAAGCGGAAAAGATCGCCCGGATGGCTGCCGACCTGGCCAGCCAGGAACGCACCGGTGCGCCGCTGGTCGAGGTCGGCCATCTGTCGCGGCACGTTTCGCAGATGGTGCATGACGCGCTTGATGCCTTCGCGCGCATGGACGTCGATGCCGCGCTGGCCGTGGCCCGCGAGGATCTGGCGGTCGATCGCGAATACGAGGCGCTGATGCGCCAGTGCATCACCTTCATGATGGAAGACCCGCGCACCATCCGCCGCGTGCTCGACGTGATCTGGTCGGTGCGGGCGCTGGAGCGCATCGGCGATCATGCCCGCAACATCTCCGAGTACGTCATCTACTTCGTCAAGGGCAAGGACGTGCGCCATCTCGGCCTCGAGGCGATGGAGCGCGAGGCGCGCAGCTAGCCCGCTCGCGACGCCCCGATGCCGCTCCGTCATTCGGTCCGCATCCGCTGGCATCTCGACGATGCCATCGCCTTCGGTCCCGGCAAGGCGGACCTGCTGGCCGCCATCCGCGATTGCGGCTCGATTTCCTCGGCGGCGCGCAAGCTCGACATGTCCTATCGCCGCGCCTGGCTGCTGGTGGAGGCGATGAACCGCTGCTTCGATCCACCGCTGGTGGCGTCCGCAACCGGCGGCAGCGGTGGTGGCGGCGCCCGGCTGACCGACAGCGGCTTGGCCGTGCTGGCCGAATTCGAGCAGCTGCAGCAGCGTGTCCAGGCACTCATCGAGGCCAGCCGGCCGGCGTTCGAGCGTCATGCCCGGCGTGCACTGACGACCTGATCGGCGGACGCGCTGTCGAGCCAGCTGCTCTTCGTTGTATTGGCGAGAACATATCGCTACGGTGCGCACTCACCTTCCACGAGGATGCGCATGAAAGCCTTGATCCGGCGCTGGCTGCTGGCGCTGCTGGTCGTGATGACGACCGCACCGGTCTATGCCGAGCCGCCGTCGCTGACCATTGCCGCGGCTTCCGATCTCGCCGCCTGCATGGATGACCTCAATGCCGAATTCCGGCGTCAGTATCCGGAGGTCGAACTGAAGACGACGACCGGTGCGTCGGGCAATTTCTTTGCGCAGATCAAGGCCGGCGCTCCGTTCGACGTCTTCCTGTCGGCGGACCTGAGCTATCCGCGTGAACTGGTCAAGGCCGGCCTTGCCGAGGAATCCTCGCTGCTGCTGTACGCGACTGGCCACCTGGCCCTTTGGACCACTCGCGATGGCGTCGACATCAGCGGCGGACTTGCGGCCTTGCGCCAGCCGGCCCTGGGACGGATCGCGATCGCCAATCCCGATGTCGCCCCGTATGGCCGCGCCGCGAAGGCAGCCCTGCAATCGGCCGGCGTCTGGGATACGGTGAAGGACCGGCTGGTGCTCGGCGAGAACATCGCCCAGACCGCGCAGTTCGTGCAGACCGGCAATGTCGACGCTGGCCTGGTGTCGCTGTCACTGCTGAAGGCGCCGAAGATGGCCGGCGTCGGCCGCTACGTGGAAATTCCAGAGGGGCTGCATCCGCGGCTCGAGCAGGGCGGGGTGATCACCCGTCACGGCACTGCCAATCCGATGGCGGCCGCCTATCTGCGCTTCCTGGCGTCGCCGGGCGCACGCGCGGTGTTCGATCGCTACGGATTCCTGCTACCGGCGAATCCCTGATGCTGGCGGCTCGCGCCTAGCGGCGCGGCGATACGTACATGCTGATGTCGGCTTCCATCACGCATTGCTGGCGGCTGTCGAAGACCTGCACCGGCAGCACCACGTCGCCCTTGAAATCGGCCGGCAGCAGCAGTTGCCATTCGAGCACCGCGTGCAGGTCGGTATCGGCCTTGCGCAGGTAGCGCACGGTCATGCCTTTCGGGATCCAGCGCAGCGAGGCGGGCAGGGTGGCTTCGATCAGCAGCCCGGCCACCAGTTCGCAGAGATTGCACATGGCGATCGCGTGGACCGTGCCGATGTGGTTCTGCACAGAGCGCCGATTGTCGAGCCGCGCTTCGCAGCGGCCGACCCGAAGCTCGGTGACCAGCGGCCGGATGCTGCCGAAGTACGGCGCAGTCCGGCAGACGCCGCGGCTGAAAAGCTCCCGCCCGAATGGCAAGCGCGACAGCGTCGCGAACAGGGCCAGCGGTGACGGCCGTTTCATCGGCAGGGTTGCCGCGCGGCCGGTGCGTCAGTCGACGTACAGCGAGCTGACCGATTCTTCGGCGCTGACTCGGCGGATGGTTTCCGCGAGCAGGCCGGCGATCGACAGCTGGCGGATCTTCGAGCAGGCCTTGGCTTCCTTCGACAGCGCGATGGTATCGGTGACCACCATCGCGTCGAGCTGCGAATTCTGGATGTTGGAGATCGCCGGGCCCGACAGCACCGGGTGAGTGACGTAGGCCACGACCTTGATGGCGCCATGTTCCTTCAGCGCGGCGGCGGCCTTGCCGAGGGTACCGGCGGTATCGACCAGGTCATCGATCATCACGCAGGTCTTGCCGCGCACGTCGCCGATGATGTTCATCACCTGCGATTCGTTGGCGCGCGGGCGGCGCTTGTCGATGATCGCGAGGTCGGAATCGTCGAGCTGCTTGGCCAGCGCACGGGCGCGGACCACGCCGCCGACGTCCGGCGAGACGACGATCAGGTTCTCGTACTTCTGCCGCCAGATGTCGCCGAGCAGCACGGGGCTTGCGTAGACGTTGTCGACCGGGATGTCGAAGAAGCCCTGGATCTGGTCGGCGTGCAGGTCGACGGTCAGTACGCGGTGGGCGCCGCATTCGCCGATCATGTCGGCCACCACCTTGGCGCTGATCGGCACGCGGGCCGAGCGCGGACGGCGGTCCTGACGGGCGTAGCCGAAGTACGGCACCACGGCGGTGATGCGGCCGGCGCTGGCGCGCTTGAACGCGTCGAGCAGCATCAGCAGCTCCATCACGTGCTCGTCGGTCGGCGCGCTGGTCGGCTGGATCACGAAGACGTCCTTGCCGCGCACGTTCTCGAGAATCTCGATCTGCACTTCGCCATCGGAGAAACGGCCGAGGTGCAGCTTGCCGAGCGGCAGATGCAGATAGTTCGCGATGTCCTGGGCCAGCGGCGGATTGGCGCTGCCGCTGAACAACATCAACTGGGCTGAACTGTCGGGCATCGGGGCTCGGGCGTGAATGTTGGGGGTTTCGGAAACTCGCCCCGGTGGTCGACTCGGGGAGATATCAGGCTCTGGACCCCGGCTTTCGCCGGGGCAATCGTTGTTGTGGACGCCTTGAAACCGGCGCCAACGAAAACGGATTGGCTGGGGCGGATGGATTCGAACCACCGAATGGGAGGATCAAAACCTCCTGCCTTACCACTTGGCGACGCCCCAGTGCGAAACGCGGCGGATTATACCGTCGGCGATCGCCGCGATTGCCCGGCGGCGCGAAATTTTCGGCGTCGTCGCGGTCAGGGAATGCCAGCCCAATCGTCGATCACCAGCCGGAAACTGCGCCCCCCGCCGGCCACCGTCATCTTGCGCGGCAGGGTCAGCGAGTTGACGGTCTGGTACTCGCTGTACTCGATGGTCCAGCCGAGCTGCTCGAAACGCTGGGCCCGGCCGACGTCGTCGAGCAGCACTTCGCGCGGTTGCTCGTCCATGAAGCCGGGGGCCGGAATGCCCAGCGCCCAGTAGCGCAGTCGGGCCAGCGGCAGGCTCCAGCCGAGCCGTTCCTGCATGTAGCTTTCCGGTGATCGCGTGTTGACCACGCCTTCCTTGCTGCGAATCTCGACGTTATGCCGATCGCCGCTGATGGCCAGTGCGCCGACGCCGAGCGGCCCGGTGACGCGCAGGTCGATGCGATCACCGTTCTGGGTCCAGTCGAGATCGCCGCGGGCGCCTGCCACGCCGGCTTCGGCCACCCGGCCCTTGAGCACGAAGTTCTGCACCGCCGCGATGTTCGATCGGCGAATGCCCCAGTTGCGTTCCGAGAAGTCGGTGTTCAGCTCCTTGCGCGCCGTGCCGGCGCAGGCGGCAAGCAGCAGGGACAGGGCCAGGGCAGCGAGGCGGGCGATGTTCAACGGACGGCGGCGGCTCATGGCATCAGGCGTTTCATGGTGTCGCGCAGCAGCGTATGGTTCGGCGCCGCTTCCAGCGCCCGGGTCCAGACCGCCTCGGCGCGCGCGCGGTCGCCGGTTGCCCATAGCGCTTCGCCGAAGTGGGCGGCGACTTCCGGATCGGGAAACGCGTCGTAGGCCTTGCCGAGCAGCGAGACCGCTTCGTTCGGACGGCCCTGCCGGAAACGCAGCCAGCCCATGCTGTCGATCACCGACGGCTCCTCCGGCGCCAACGCCAGCGCCTTGACGAGTAGCGTTTCCGCCTCGTCGAGACGGCTGCTGTGCACGGTCAGCATGAAGCCGAGCGCATTGAGCGCCCGGGCATCGGCCGGCTCCACCGCCAGCACGGCGCGCAGGTCGGCCTCGGCGGCCGTCAAGTCGTTGGCACGCTCGTGAGCGAGCGAGCGGAGGTAAAGCAGGTCCGGATGCTGCGGGAATTCGGCCAACCCGCGGTTGTAGACCAGCAGCGCTTCGTCGACGTCGTCGGCCTTCAGCAGGTACTGACCTTCGGCGATGAAGAAGCGGGCCGACAGCTGCGGATACTGGTGGCGCAGCTGTTCCAGCGTGGCGCGGGCGTCCGGCAGCCGGCCGAGCCGCGCCAGCATCTCGGCGCGGCGGCTGGCGGCGTCCAGCACCTGCTGGCCGCTGGTCACGCGCGCGTATTCGTCGAGCGCCTTGGCGTACTCGCCGCGCTTTTCCTCGATGCGGCCGAGGTAGTAGTGGGCATCGACACCGCGTTCGGTGCTGTTGCCAAGGCTGCGGAAGCGGCGTTCGGCATCGGCGAGCCGGTCTTCGCTGAGGTCCAGCAGGCCGAGCATGAAGCGGGCGTCGATGTTGTCGGACTCCAGCCGCAGCACCTTGTCGAGCTGGAGCCGCGCCTGCATCGTCCGCGACGATTCGACCAGGATCCGGGCATAGCCGATGCGGATCTCGGCCTCGATCGGATTGTTGCGGGCCTGCGTCTCGAAGATCTGGTCGGCCGCCGCGATGTCGCCCTTGCGCACCAGCACGCCGGTCAGCAGCAGCGGCGCGTCCTTCGATTTCGGGTCCAGCCGCATCGCTTCACGGGCCGCACGCTCGGCGCGTTCGATGTCGTTGAAACGAAGCGCCAGCAAACCGAGCGCATGCCAGGCGCCGGCGCGTTTCGGCTGGCTGGCCACCAGCCGCTCCATCAGCGTCAGCGCGGCGGCGCCGTTCTCGGTTTCTTGCGCCAGCAGCGACGACACATGGCGGAAACCGTCGTTCGGGCCGGCCGGATGGTCGCGGATGATCGCCAGGCCCTGCTCGTAGGCCTCGTCGCTGTGGCCGGCGCGCAGCGCCAGCCGGGTGATGACTTCACGCGCTTCCAGGCTGGTGTTGTCCAGCTTGATCCACTTGCGGGCCGTGACCAGCGCCAGCGTGGCGTTGTCTGCCCCCAGGGCCAGCATCGTCGCGCGGGCGGCCAGCGACGCATCGGGCACGAACTCCAGCGCCTGCAGGAACTCTTCGGCAGCCAGCAGCGGCTGCTCGCGGCCGGCCGCCAGTTCGCCGGCCATCACGTGGTACTGGGCCTGCGCTTCGCGGCTGGCCATCTTGACCGGCGGATGCTGGGGATGCCCCGGCTCCGCAGCCCGCAGCGCCGGACTCAGCAGGCATCCCCCCAGCACCGACAACGCGAAACCCAGCGGAAGATGCATCGGGGGACGGAAGGCGTGCACGAAGGGATTCGGCCTGTAAAGTGCGGTAGTGCATTGTAACGGTCCGCGGCGTTGGTCGCCCCGGCCTTGGGGGCTGCCATCGTCGGGTCCCTGCCGCTTGTGGATATCGCCCGCTTGCTCGAAAATCCTGAAAACGTGACAGCGGCAACGCAATGGCCTTATTGACACTCGGACTCAGCCATCATTCCGCGCCGGTGGAAACGCGCGAGCGACTGGCGTTCACCGCTGCGGAAATCCCGGATGCCCTGGCCCGGCTGCGGGCGCTGCCCGGCGTCACCGAGGCGGCGATCCTGTCGACCTGCAACCGTACCGAAATCTTTGCCGTCGCCGCCCCTGAGGACGAGTCGCGGCTGCTCGACTGGTGGCAACGCGAGCGGCAGGCGCCGGCCGGTGCCGTGGAGAAGCACGCCTACGTGCTGCGCGATCGCGGCACCGTCCGCCATTCTCTGCGGGTGGCCTCCGGTCTCGATTCGATGGTGCTCGGCGAGCCGCAGATCCTGGGCCAGATGAAGACCGCCTTTGCTCAGGCGCAGGGTGTCAAGGCACTCGGGCCGGTGCTGTCGCGGCTGTTCCAGCATTCGTTCTCGGTGGCCAAGCTGGTGCGCAGCGAAACCGAAATCGGCGCCCATCCGGTGTCGATCGCCTACGCCGCCGTGCAGATGGCCAGCCACATCTTCACCGACCTGCGCGACCAGTCGGTGCTGCTGATCGGCGCCGGCGAAACCATTCAGCTGCTGGCGCGACACCTGAAGACGCATGGTGTCGGCCGCATCGTGGTGGCCAATCGCAGCCTCGAAAAGGCACAGCTGCTCGCCAACACGCTGGGCGGCTACGCGATCGGGTTGAACGAGATCGCCACCCATCTGCCTGATTCCGACGTGGTGATTTCCTGCACGGCGGCGCGCGGCTTCATCCTCGGCCGCGAGCCGGTCGCCAAGGCCATCGGCCGTCGCCGCCGCAAGCCGGTGCTGATGATCGATCTCGCGATTCCGCGCGATCTCGATCCGGCCATCGCCGGGCTCGAAGACGTCTACCTGTACACGCTCGACGATCTGAAGGCCGTGATCGCCGGCAACATGAAGCAGCGCGAGAACGCGGCGCGGCAGGCGGAAGCGCTGGTCGAGGACCAGGCCACCCATTTCGAGAAGTGGCTGGAAAGCCGCGATGCCGGCGTCACCATCCGCCGCCTGCGCGAGCAGGCCCGGCTGAGCCGCGACGAAGTGCTGGACAAGGCAGCGCGCAAGCTCGCCAGCGGCGAATCGCCGGAAGCGGTGATGGCCTTCGTCGCCGACACCCTGACCAACAAGCTGCTGCACGCGCCCAGCAAGGCGCTGCGCTCGGCCGACGCCGTCGAGCAGTCGCAGCTGATGGATGCAGCGGAAAAGTTGTTCGCGCTGCCGAGCGAAGACTTGTCGTGATGACGGTGGCGACGGCTGGAATCGTGCAGCCTTAGCGAGCCGGGCCCGCTGTCTTCCGGCTTGTCCCTGCGCCGTCCCTTTCGTGTCCTGCCGTTGCCCCGATGAAACCCAGCCTGTTGCGCAAGATCGAAGCGCTCGCCGAACGGCGGGCTGACCTCGCCGGTGAACTGTCGTCGCCGGAAGTGCTCGGCGACTCCGACAAGTTCCGCCGCCTGTCGCAGGAATACGCCGCACTCGGCTCGGTGGTCGAAGCCTACGAGGCGTATCGCGCCGCCGGTGAGGAAATCGAAGGTCTGGAAGTGCTGAAGGCCGATCGCGATCCGGAGATGCGGGCGCTGGCCGAGGCCGACCTGCCGGCGCTGCTGGCCCGGCGCGAAGCGCTGCAGGCCGAGCTGGAAGGCTTTCTGGTGCCGAAGGACCCGCTCGACAACAACAACGTGTTTCTCGAAATCCGCGCCGGCACCGGCGGTGACGAGGCGGCGATCTTCGCCGGCGATCTGTTCCGCATGTACCAGAAGTACAGCGAAGCACAGGGCTGGTCGCTGGAGGTGCTGTCGGAAAACAGCGGCGAACACGGCGGCTACAAGGAAATCATTTCCCGCATCGCCGGCTTCGGCGCGTTCTCGCGGCTGAAGTTCGAAAGCGGCGCGCACCGTGTGCAGCGGGTGCCGGAAACCGAGGCGCAGGGTCGTATCCATACTTCGGCGGCGACCGTCGCGGTGCTGCCGGAAATCGAGGAAACCCAGGCGATCGACATCAATCCGGCGGACCTCAAGATCGATACCTATCGCTCCTCCGGCGCCGGCGGCCAGCACGTCAACAAGACCGAGTCGGCGATCCGCATCACCCACCTGCCGACCGGCGTGGTCGTCGAATGCCAGGAGGAGCGCAGCCAGCACAAGAACCGCGCCAAGGCGATGAGTCTGCTGGCTTCGCGCCTGCTCGATGCCGAGCGCAGCCGGCAGGAAGCGGATACCGCGGCCACGCGCAAGAAGCTGGTCGGCAGCGGCGACCGTTCCGAGCGCATCCGCACCTACAACTTTCCGCAGGGCCGGGTCACCGACCACCGTATCAACCTGACGCTGTACCAGCTCGACCGGGTGATGGCCGGCGAACTCGACGGCGTCATCAAGCCGCTCCTGGTCGAGCATCAGGCCGAGCTGATGGCCAGCCTCGGCGACGCCACATGAGCGACGCCGCCGCGCCGTCGCTGCCGCCGCCGGACAGCCTGCCGCGGCCGGTGCCGACGGTCGACGGGCTGGCGCCCGGCGTGGTCGGCAACTGGCTGGACTGGGGGACCGGCGAACTGGCCGGGCATTCCGACAGCGCCCGGGCCGATGCCGAAATCCTGCTCGCGGCGCTGCTCGGCAGCGAACGCGCGCGGCTGCGGCTGCACCATGACGACGCCGTCGAAGCGGCCACGGTGCTGCGCTACGCCGCCTGGATCGAACGCCGCAAGGGCGGCGAGCCGGTGGCCTACATCGTCGGCCTGCAAGGCTTCTGGACGCTCGATCTGGTGGTCGACACCGCCGTGCTGATTCCGCGGCCGGACACCGAAGCCCTGGTCGAATGGGCGCTGGCCCTGGTGCCGGCCGGCGTGCCACAGCGGCTGCTGGATCTGGGCACCGGCAGCGGCGCCATCGCGCTGGCGCTGGCCTCGGAGCGGCCGGCCTGCGAGCTGCTGGCGACCGATGTTTCCGAAGCGGCGCTGGCCGTGGCGGGCGACAACGCCCGCCGCCTCGGAATGGCGTCGATCCGCTTCCGGCACGGCGCCTGGTGGGACGCGGTGCCGGCCGAGGCAGCGCCGTTCGATCTGATCGTCAGCAACCCGCCGTACATCGCCGAGGGCGACGCCCATCTGGCCGCCCTCCGCTACGAGCCGCGCCTGGCGCTGACCGCCGGTGCCGATGGCCTCGACGCCCTGCGCGTGATCAGCGGCGGTGCCGCTGCGCATCTGCGGCCGGGTGGCTGGCTGCTGCTGGAGCACGGGCACGATCAGGGGCCGCAGGTGCAGGCGCTGCTGGCGGCGGCCGGCTTCACGGCCATCGAAAGCCGCCGGGATTTCGGCGGCAACGTCCGCGTCACCGGCGGGCGCAGGCCATGAGCGACTACGCCCGCTACAGCCGCCAGGTGGTGCTGCGCGAAGTCGGCGTCAACGGCCAGAGCCTGTTGCGCGATTCCACCGCACTGGTCATCGGCCTCGGCGGACTCGGTGCGCCGGCCAGCCTGTATCTCGCCGGCGCCGGCCTCGGCCAGCTGCTGCTCAGCGACCGCGACCACGTCGAGCGTTCCAACCTCCAGCGGCAGATCGTCTATCGCAATGCCGATCTCGGCCGCAGCAAGCTCGAAGCGGCGGCCGACAATCTGCGGGCGCTCAACCCGGAGTGCCGGATCGACAGCCGTCCCGGACCGCTCGACGAGGCCGGCCTGCTGGCCGCCGTCCGCGCTGCCGACGTGGTGCTCGACTGCACCGACAACTTTCCCGCCCGCTTCGCGATCAACCGCGCCTGCGTCGCCGCCCGCAAGCCGCTGGTGTCCGGCGCGGCGATCCGCTTCGAAGGGCAGATCGCCGTCTTCAGGCCCGGCGGCCCCTGCTATGCCTGCCTGTTCGGCGAGGGCGGCGA
Source organism: Nevskia sp. (assembly GCF_051860985.1). Lineage (NCBI taxonomy): Bacteria > Pseudomonadati > Pseudomonadota > Gammaproteobacteria > Nevskiales > Nevskiaceae > Nevskia > Nevskia sp. The sequence goes on from NZ_JBIMKV010000010.1 coordinate 11,275, forward strand.
GGCCGCCGAAACCTGCGAGGAAGCCGGCATTCTCGGCCCGGTGGTCGGCGTGATCGGCGCGATGCAGGCGCTGCTGGCGCTGAAGCTGCTGCTCGGCATCGGCGACGACGCCGGCCGCCTGCACCTCTGGGATGCCGCCACTCTGTCGTGGCGCAGCCTGAAGGCCGACCGCGATCCCCACTGCCGCGTCTGCGGCACCCACGACTGAATGCCACGATGACCACGCCGACTCCGACCCCGACCGTCGCGATGCTGATTCCGCGTCGCTTCGCGATTCGCCTGCTGCACGAAGCGCAGATCGCCAGTGCGCCGTTCCTGAGCGCCGTGGTTGCCGACGCGGCCGCCGGCAGCCCCCCGAGTGGCTGGCTGCCGGTGACCGAAGGGCGGGCGATTGCCGAGCTGCAGGCCGAACTGCAGCAGCACGGCAAGCGGCTCTGGGCCCTGTACCGGCACCGGCCGGAACTGCCGAATCCGCCGCTCGCCGAGGATTTCGCCGACCACCCCGAGCTGCTGCGGCTGACTGCCTCGCTGGCGATCAAGGGCGTGCTGCAGCTGCGCGGCTGGTGGTGGCTGGACGGCGCGATCGTCGAGCAGGAGCTGGACGTCGAGCAGTAGGTCGGGCCGGCCCGTTCAGCGCTGCAGTTCGGCCTCGAAGTATTCGTCGGCTCCGCGGCCGCCGCCGGCCCGGCGCTCGGCTTCGATGCGGCGCAGTTCGTTGCGGCGGATCTTGCCGGACACCGTCTTCGGCAGCTCGCAGAACTCCAGGATGCGGATGCGCTTGAACGGCGCCAGCCGCTCGCGGGCATGACGCAGGATCGCCTCGGCCGTGTCGCGGCTGGCGGCCACACCGGGGCGCAGCATCACGCAGGCCTTGGGCACGAACAGCCGGCGTGCGTCCGGGCTTTCGACGACGGCGGCTTCGGCGACGGCCGGGTGCTCGACCAGCACGCTTTCCAGTTCGAACGGCGAGATCCGGTAGTCCGAGCTCTTGAACACGTCGTCGTTGCGGCCGACGTACCAGAGCGTGCCGTCGTCCTCGATCGAGGCGATGTCCGAGCTGCCGTAGGCGGCACCGCCCAGCGCGCGCATGGTCTTGTCGGCATCGCCGACATAGCCCGCCATCAGGCCGGCCGGGCGGTCATCGCCGAGCAGTACGGAAATCTCGCCCTCGCGCGCCGGCCGGCCATCGGGGTCGAGCAGGGCGATGCGGTAACCGGGCAACGGCCGGCCCAGCGAGCCGGGGCGCAGCGGCTGGCCAGGCGGGTTGCCGAGCATCGCCGTCGATTCGGTCTGGCCGTAGCCCTCGCGGATCGGCAGCCCCCAGGCGGCGAGGATGCGTTCGTAGACGTCCGGATTGAGCGGCTCGCCGGCGCTGGTCAGCTCGCGCAGCGCCAGCCCCGGGATCGCCAGGTTCTCCAGCACGATGGCCCGCCAGGCGGTCGGCGGCGCGCATAGCGAGGTGACGCCGCAGCGGGCGAGGGTGGCCAGCGTCCGGCCGGCGTCGAAGCGCGGCTGGTTGACGATGAACACCGTCGCGCCGACCGTCCACGGCGCGAAGAAGCAGCTCCAGGCGTGCTTGGCCCAGCCCGGCGAGCTGATGTTCAGGTGAATGTCGCCGGCGCGCAGACCGAGCCAGTACAGCGTGCTCAGGTGGCCGACCGGATAACTGCGCTGGGTGTGCAGCACCATCTTCGGCTTCGCGGTGGTGCCCGAAGTGAAGTAGATGACGCAGGGATCGTCGGCCGCGGTCGGACCGTCCGGCACGAAGCGGCTGTTGTCGACGCGCAGGCTTTCGAAACCGATCCAGCCGGGCTGGGCGGCGCCGACCGCGATCCGCAGCGGCGCGCCCGGGATCGCCGCGAACAATGCCGTCACCGAGCTGTCGGCGATCACTGCGCGCATCTCGCCGCGCTCGACGCGATCGGCCAGCTCGTCGCTGGACAGCAGCATCGTCGCCGGGCTCAGCACGGCGCCGAGCTTCATCAGCGCCAGCATCGTCTCCCACAGCTCGACCGTGTTCGGCAGCATCACCAGCACCCGATCGCCACGGCGCAGGCCCTGGGCGCGCAGGCCGTTGGCGATGGCATCCGAGGCGGCCGACAGGGCCGCGAAGCTGCGCCGGCTCTCGCGGCCATCGGCCTCGACGATCCACAGCGCGGTCGCCTCATTGCCGTGCGCCAGGTGGTCGAAGTGATCGAGCGCCCAGTTGAACGGCGCCGCTTCCGGCCAGCGGAATTCCCGGCAGGCGGTGGCGGCATCGCGGCGGTGGGCGAGCAGGACATCGCGGGCGGCGCGGAAGGCCTGGCCGGCGTCGGTGTGGGTCATCAGGTGGGCTCCTTGGCTGGCGCGCACCTTAGGCGAGGATCGCCGCCGCCGAACTACTCCAAGGAGGGGGAAACGCTGCGCGTCTGCTCGCGCAGCACCTGCTTGGCGAGCTTGCCGGTGGCGGTGCGCGGCAGCGTCCGGGCGACTTCGTAGCGGTGCGGCCGCTTGAACGCGGCCAGCCGGCCGGCGACATGCGCTTGCAGCGTGGCGACATCAAAGCTGTACGGATTGCGCAGCACGATCCAGGCGACGATCCGCTCGCCGAGCGCCGGATCGGGGACGCCGATCACAGCGGCTTCGATGACGTCCGGGTGCTGGACCAGCACGGCCTCGACTTCCAGCGAGGCGACCAGCTGGTCGTCGCTGATGATGATGTCCTTGATCCGATCGCGGATCTCGAAGCTTCCGCCGGCGTGCATCACCGCCGCGTCGCCGGTATGGAACCAGCCGTCCTCGATCGCCCGCAGGCTCGCTTCGGGATCGCGCCAGTAGCCGCGCATCAGGCTGCTGCTGCGGACGATCACCTCGCCAAGGCTGCGGCCGTCGGCTGGCACGTCGACGCCTTCCTCGTCGACGATCCGCACCTCGCAGGCGCCCAGCGCCGGGATGCCCTGCCGGGCCAGGTGGTGGGCGCGCGCCGATTCGTCGCTGCCGGCGGCGAGGCTGGCCGGCACTTCGTTGAAGGCGACGAACACGGCGGTCTCGGTCAGGCCGTAGCCGTGGGTGATGCGGAAGCCATAGGCGCGGTCGAGCCGGGCCAGCAGTGTCGGTGACGGCGCCGAGCCGGCAACCAGCGCGCGGATGCCGCGCGGCACTTCGGGCAGGTCGGCGGCGGCGGCCTGGGTGGCGGCCTGCAAGGTCGAGCGGCCAGCGCAGAACGCGGTGATCCGCTCGGCGCCGAGCAGCGCCAGATTGCCGAGCAGGCTGCGGTCCCGCGTGCAGACCTGGGTGGCGCCGGCGGCGACCACGGTCCAGACATAGCCCCAGCCGTTGGCGTGCGCGAACGACAGCAGCCACAGGTAGCGATCGTCGACGCCCAGCGGCCAGTGCAGCAGGCAGCGCATGCTGTTCATCCAAGCGTTGCGGTGGCTGATCATCACGCCGCGCGGCGCGCCGGTGGTGCCGCTGGTGTAGGCGATCGCGATCAGGTCGTCATCGGCGATCTCGGCCGCTGGCGGCGGACCGCTGGCTTCCGCGATCCGCAGGTCCAGCGCGATCCAGCCGGGCCGGCCGCCGCCGAGCGCGGCGCGCGGCAGACCCTGCAGTTCGGCAAGGCCGTCGCCGGCGGCGAGGGCGTCGATGGCCTCCCCGTCGGCGCACAGCAGCTGCGCTTCGCAGTGCCGGACCAGCGCCAGCTGGTCGACCGCCGGCAGCCGGGTGTCGATCGGCACGATCACCGCGCCGAGTGCCGGCACCGCGTGAAACAGCGCCAGCGTCTCGTGACCGCCGGCGGCGATCACCGCCACGCGCTGGCCGCGCTGCACCCCGAGTGCCGCCAGCGCACTGGCGACGCGGTCGCAGTAATCGGCGAATTCGCCCCAGGTCCAGCGCACGCTGCCGTCGACCACGGCCTCGCGGTCGCGATGCTGCCGGCGGCGATGGCGCAGGAATTCCAGCGGGCTCAGCACCGGCTCCATCTGCCGGCGCTGCGCCTGGGCGGCGAGCTCGGCATCGGCATCGGCCCCGCGCGGTGCGGCCAACGCCTCGCCGGCGGCCCGGCGGGCCTGCATCACCGCCTGTACCCGGCCGTGGACGCCGAGCTTGGCGTAGATGTTCTTCAGGTGGAACTTGACCGTCTGCTCGCTGATGAACAGCGCTTCGCTGATCTGCCGGTTGGACAGGCCCTGCTCCAGACGGGCGAGCACCCGCTGCTCTCGCTGGGTCAGGGCTTCGGGGATCGTGGCGCGCATGCCGGGAGGCTAACATCCGGGGCCGGCGCACCACTGTCACCGTGCCTGCGCTAAACGCCGTCCCTTCCACCGCCGTCCGCCACCGCTCGCCATGACCCAGACCCCTGCCGCCGCCCCGAAGATCCTCACCGAACGCCGCGGCCACGTGCTGCTGATCACCTTCAACCGGCCGGAGAAGTACAACGCTTTCGACCTGGAGATGCATCACCAGCTGGCCGCCGCCTACGGCCTGCTGGATACCGATCCGGAACTGCGTTGCGCGCTGGTGTCGGCCAACGGCAAGGCGTTTACCGCCGGGCTGGAGCTGACCCAGTGGACGCCGGCCTTCGCCTCCGGCCAGTGGCCGGATCTGGCCGAGCACGAGCGCGACCCGTTCGGCCTGATCCCGGAGAAGCGGGTGTCGAAGCCGGTGATCTTCGCGATGCACGGCATCTGCTTCACGGTGGCGATCGAACTGGCGCTGGCTGCCGATATCCGGGTCGCCGCCGACGACTGCCGCTTCGGCCAGATCGAAGTGAAGCGCGGCATCTACGCCGTCGGCGGTGCAACGGTGCGGATGGTCCAGGAGTTCGGCTGGGGCAATGCCCAGAAGTACCTGCTGACCGGCGACGAATTCAATGCTGCCGAAGCGCTGCGCATTGGTCTCGTCCAGGAAGTGGTGCCGGCCGGCCAGCAGTTCGAGCGCGGCCTGGCGATCGCCGAACGGGTCGCCGCCCAGGCACCGCTCGGTGTCTATGCCAGCCTCAAGTCGTCGCGGATCGCCATCGAACAGGGTGATCAGGTGGCGATCGAGCGGCTGGTCCGCGACCTCTCGCCGATCATGGGCAGCGATGACGTGAAGGAAGGCGTGGCCTCGTTCGTCGAGCGCCGTCCGGCCCGCTTCACCGGCCGCTGAGGCGGCTTGCCGCCAACCCGCTGTCGACCCGCCGCCGCGCCGCCGGCTGGCGGGTCGAACCCGGGCTTGTCGCGCCGCTTGCATGAACGCTCGGAAAGCTTGCCGCCCGGCAAAATCGGAAAATTCGATATTCCGAAAATACGGCGAGTGCAGATACTGCCCTCGCCGTTGAACCGAATGAGTTTTTTGTTGCCGCGTGATTCGCTTGTTGTCAATCCGTGCAGAGTTCCCGCGTACCTGCTAAAACAGCGCCGGAAATTCCAATATCGCCGGGGCCATGACCCCGCGCGAATCCACGGGGTGTACCGCATGTCCATGATTGATCCGTCAGGATCGGCCGCCGCCTTGCTGCCGGGCGGCTCCGGTTTCCGCACGCCGCCGAAGCGGCGTGGCTACGCCGGACGAACGTCCGAACAGCTGGCCGCCGAGCGTCGCCAGCGCCTTCTTGAAGCCGCACTCGACCTGTTTGCCGAACGCGGCTTCTCGCGCACGCCGATCGAGTTGCTGTGCTCGACGGCGCGGGTCACGACCCGGCATTTCTACGAGCATTTCGAGTCGCGCGAGGCCGTGCTGGTGGCCCTGTACGACCGGATCATGCTGGACACCCGCCGGGTGGTGGCCGAGGCGCTGCTGCGCGAATCGCAGACGCCGCAGGAGCGGATGGAAGCTGCACTGCGTGCCTTCGTCGACGGCTGCACGCAGGACCCCCGGCGCACTCGCATCCTGTGCGTCGAGGTGATCGGCGTCAGCAGCGAGATGTTCGATCGCCGGCGCGCCGCGATCCACGAATTCGCCGGCGTGCTGAACAGCTTCACGCGGGCGCTGGTGGCCAACGGCGAACTGCCGGACCGCGATTACCTGCGCACCTGCATCGGCATGATCGGCGCCATCCGCGAGCTGATGACCGAGTGGCTGATCAGCGATCCGCGCGGCCCAATCGAGCAGGTCCACGCACATCTGAAAAGCTTGTTTGCCTGCCTGATGGCCGGCGCCCGGGAACTCGACAGCCGCCGCCAAGGGTAGGCCCTCAGCGCGTTTCGTGAATGTTCGACTTTCGGCAGGTGCGTGCCGGAGGTCGCAGGCCTTGCGGTAAAGTAGCGGCCCCACGACAGGCTCACTGCGGACTGCGCGACAGAGCCTGCGCTGCTTTCCGACCCGCCTTCCACGGAGCTGCACGCGATCATGAGCGACACCTCAAGCCCGGCATCAGACAAGTCCTTCGACGTCATCGTCATCGGTGGCGGCCCCGGCGGCTATCCCGCCGCGATCCGCGCCGGACAGCTGGGCCTGAAGACGCTGTGCATCGACGGCTGGCTCAACCGCGACAACAGCCCGAGCTTCGGCGGCACCTGCCTGAACGCCGGCTGCATTCCGTCGAAGGCGCTGCTGGAGTCGTCCGAGCTGTTCCACAAGGCCGGCCACGAGTTCGCGGTGCACGGCATCGGCGTGTCGTCGCCGACCATCGACATCGCCAAGATGCAGGAACGCAAGATGGCGGTGTCCAAGGCCAACTCCGGCGGCGTCAAGATGCTGTTCCAGGCCAACAAGGTCACCGGCCTGTTCGGCTTCGGCAAGCTGCTCGGCAACGGTCAGGTGCAGTACACCGCGCATGACGGCAAGACCGAGGTTTACTCGGGCAAGCACATCATCATCGCCACCGGCTCCGCGCCGGTCGAGCTGAAGAAGATCGCGCCGTTCGACGGCGACAAGATCGTCGACTCCTGGGGCGCGCTGGACTTCGCCGCCGTGCCGGGCCGGCTCGGCATCATCGGCGCCGGCGTGATCGGCGTGGAACTTGGCTCGGTCTGGTCGCGCCTCGGCGCCAAGACCACGATCCTCGAAGCGCTGCCGGGCTTCCTGCCGATGGTCGATGCGGCCATTTCCAAGGAAGCGCTGCGCCAGTTTGCCAAGCAGGGCCTCGACATCCGCCTCGGCGCCAAGGTCACCGCAGTTGCCAAGTCCGACAAGGACGTGACGGTGACCTACGAGCAGGACGGCCAGTCGAAGACGGAAGTGTTCGACAAGCTGATCGTCGCCGTCGGCCGCCGTCCGTACACCGACAACCTCGGCGCCGACGCGGCGGGCGTGGCGCTCGACGAGCGCGGCTTCGTCAAGGTCGACAAGGGCTACAAGACCTCGGCACCGGGCATCTACGCGGTCGGCGACGTGATCGGCGGCGCGATGCTGGCGCACAAGGCGATCGAGGAAGGCGTGGTGCTGATCGAGCAGCTGCACGGCGAGAAGTCGGAAGTGAACTACAACGCCATCCCGTCGGTGATCTACACCAACCCGGAAATCGCCTGGGTCGGGCTGTCGGAAGAGCAGGCCAAGGCGGCCGGTCACGAAGTGAAGGTCGGCTCCAGCCCGTTCGCCGCCAACGGCCGCGCGCGCGCCATCGAATCGGTGGCTGGCCAGGTCAAGTTCGTGTCCGATGCCAAGACCGATCGCGTGCTCGGTGTCCACATGATCGGCCCGTACGTCTCGGAGCTGTGCGCCGAAGCGGTGCTGGCGCTGGAATTCGCCGCCACCACGCAGGACATCCAGCTGACCATGCACGGCCATCCGACCTTGTCGGAAACCTTCCACGAGGCCGCGCTCGCGGTGGATGGCCACGCGATCCACTCGGCCAACAAGAAGCGCTGAGCAGCGCTTCCATCAGACGCAGCGGAGTCATTCATGGGTCGTGGTCCTTCCATCGAAAGTCGCAAGAACGCGGCCGACGCGGTCAAGGCGAAGAAGTTCACCAAGTTCATTCGCGAGATCACCATCGCCGCCCGCAGCGGCGGTGGTGATGCCAACGCCAACCCGCGCCTGCGGCTGGCGATCGACAAGGCGCTGACCGCGAACATGACCAAGGACACGGTCGAGCGGGCGATCAAGCGCGGCACCGGCGAGGGCGCCACCGAGCAGGTCGTCGAAATCCGCTACGAGGGCTACGGCCCCGGCGGCGTCGCGGTGATGGTCGACTGCATGACCGACAACGCCACCCGCACCGTCGCCGACGTGCGTGCGGCGTTCAGCCGCAACGGCGGCAACCTCGGCACGTCGGGCTCGGTGGCGTTCCAGTTCACGCGCACCGGCGAGATCATTTTCGACATCCGCGACAACGCCGCACTCGAAGACCGGATCATGGAAGTGGCGCTGGATTCCGGCGCCGACGACGTGCTGTCGGAAGACGGCTTCGTCGACGTGCTGACCACGCCGGACGCCTATCTCGCGGTCAAGGGCGCGCTGGAAGCGGCCGGGCTGACGCCGATCGATTCTGATGTCGTCATGCGGCCGGCGACGCGCACTGCGCTGGACGGTGAAGCGGCCGCGCAGATGGCCAAGCTGATCGCCCGTCTCGAGGAACTCGACGACGTGCAGGACGTGCACCACAACGCCGAACTTCCGGCCTGAAGGTGGCGGCCAGCGCCCCGGTCCGCATTCTCGGCATCGACCCCGGCTCGCGGATCACCGGCTGGGGTGTGATCGAACACGCCGGCAACCGCTCGCGCTGCATCGATCACGGCCGCATCCATCTGGACAAGGGCGAACTGCCGGCGCGGCTCTTGCGGATCTTCACCGAGATCGGCGAGGTGGTGCGCCAGTACGCACCGCAGGAATCGGCGATCGAGGAAGTGTTCGTCAATCGCAACGTGTCGAGCGCGCTGGTGCTCGGCCAGGCCCGAGGGGCGGCGATCTGTGCATTGGCTGCGGCGGGGCTGAGCGTGGCCGAATACGCGCCGGCGCAGATCAAGTCGGCTGTTGTCGGCAGCGGCCGGGCCGAGAAGCAGCAGGTGCAGCACATGATCCGCATCCTGCTGGCGTTGCCCGAAACCGCACCGACCGATGCTTCCGACGCGCTGGCGGTGGCGCTCTGCCACGCCCACGTGCGTGGCACGGTGCTGCGCACCGGCGAAGCGCTGCGCGGCGCCTGGGGCAATGCCAGCGTCGCCAAGCCGAGAATCTCCTCCCCGCGTTGAAGGCCTGACCCATGATCGGACGACTCAGCGGCACCCTGATCGCCAAGCAGCCGCCGATGCTGCTGCTCGATGTCGGCGGCGTCGGCTACGAGGTCGAGGCGCCGATGTCGACCTTCTTCAAGCTGCCCGCGATCGGCACGGCGATCGTGCTGCAGACCCATCTGGTGATCCGCGAGGACGCCCATCTGCTGTTCGGCTTCGCCACCGCCGCCGAGAAAGCGCTGTTCCGCGAGATCATCAAGATCACTGGCATCGGCCCGAAGCTGGCGCTGGCGATCCTGTCCGGCATCGGCGTCGAGGATTTCTGGGCCGCGGTCCGGGCGGCGGAAACCGGCCGGCTGGTGAAGCTGCCCGGCATCGGCAAGAAGACCGCCGAGCGCATCGTCATCGAACTGCGCGACAAGGCCGGTGCCGGCGGGCCTGGCGAGATCGGCACGCTGACCTCGGCCGGCGTCACGATCGCCGCCAGTCCGCTTGCCGAAGCGCGCGCCGCACTGGAATCGCTCGGCTACAAGCCGGTGGAAGCGCAGAAGCTGACCGATGCCGTGCACAAGGACGACATGAGCACCGACCAGATCATCCGTGAAGCCTTGAAGCGGGCGGTGCGCTGAGCGGCGCGGCGTCGGGACGCAGGCAGTGGCGGCATATAATCCGACCATGACCAAATTCATCGATTACCCGGCGCTGGTGGCGCTGATGGCCCGTGTCGGCTACGACGACGAGGCCGCCGCCTATCACGGCAGCCTCTGCGGTGCGCTGTGTCGCCAGAAGCCCGAGGAGGTTGACCCGGTCGCCCTGCTCGATGAAGTCGAAAGCCATCCCGAGGCCGGCGATCGTGCCGCGCTGCTGGCGCTGCGCGACGAAGCCCTGGGCTCGCTGACCGACCTGCAGTCGGCGTTCGCTCCAATGCTGCCGGACGACGACGCCAGTCTGGCCGATCGCGCCGCCGCGCTCGGCGCCTGGTGCGAAGGCTTCCTGTACGGGCTGGCCGGCCGCATCAAGCTGAACCTGCGCGAGTGCAGCGAAGAGGTGCGCGAGATCGTCAAGGATCTCACCGAGTTCACCCGCTCGTCGCTGGATTCCGGCGACGACGACGAGGGCGAGGAAAACGCCTACGCCGAGCTGGTCGAGTACATCCGCGTCGGCGCCCAGCTGGTGTTCATGGAACTGCACCCGCGCCATGGCGCACCCGGTGCGTCGCCGACCATCCACTGATTACCGCCCATGCCTGCCCCGACTGCCGCCGAACTTGCCGAGTACGCCGCCCGCCGCGCCCGCCTGCTGGCTGCCATCGGCCCGGACAGCGTGGCGATCGTGCCATCGGCGCGCGAGGTGATCCGCAACCGCGACGCCCATTACCGCTTCCGGCAGGATTCCGACTTCCTCTACCTGACCGGCTTCAACGAGCCGGACGCCATGCTGGTGCTGGCGCCAGGGCGCAGCGAGGGCGCGTTCCTGCTGTTCGTCCGGCCGCGTGACCCGGCGCGGGAAATCTGGGACGGCCGGCGGGCCGGGCCGGAAGGCGCGGTGAGCCGCTACGGCGCCGACCAGGCCTTCGTGATCGGCGACTTCGAGCAGCAGCTGCAGAGCCTGCTGGCCGGCCGCAACCGGCTGTTCTACACGCTGGGCGAGCACCCGGAATGGGATGGCCGGATCGCCGCCGTGGTGCGCGAGATCCGCGAGGTGTCGCGTCGCGGCGCGGCCGCGCCGACCGACATCGTGGCGCTGGAAACAACGCTCCACGAGCAGCGCCTGATCAAGACCGAGGCCGAGCTGGCGCTGCTCCGCCACGCCTGCCAGGTGACGGCCGGCGCGCATGTGCGGGCGATGCGCAGCACCCGTCCCGGCAACTGGGAATGGGCGGTGGCGGCCGAGATCCATCACGAGTTCGAGCGCCACGGCATGGAGTGCGGCTATGGCTCGATCGTCGGCGGCGGCGAGAACGCCTGCATCCTGCATTACAAGGAAAACGAGTCGCAGCTCAACGACGGCGACCTGCTGCTGATCGACGCCGGCGGCGAGTACCAGGGCTACACCGCCGACATCACCCGCACCTTCCCGGTCAACGGGCGCTATTCCGGGCCGCAGAAGGCGGTCTACGAAGTGGTGCTGGCCGCCCAGCTTGCCGCGATCGCCGAGCTGACGGCCGGCAACGCCTCGTCGCGTCCGCATGAGGTGGCAACCAAGGTGCTGACCGAAGGCATGGTTGCGCTTGGCCTGCTCAGCGGTGATGTCGACAGCCTGATCGCCGAAGGCCGGCACCGGCAGTTCTACATGCACGGCACCGGCCACTGGCTGGGGCTCGATGTCCACGATGTCGGCCGCTACAAGATCGATGGCGTGGCGCGGCCGTTCCAGCCCGGCATGGTGATGACAGTCGAGCCGGGCCTCTATATCGCGCCCGGCAGTGAAGGCGTCGACCCGCGTTTCCACGGCATCGGCATCCGCATCGAGGACGACGTGCTGGTCACCGCTGGCGCGCCGGAAGTGCTGACGGCCGGTGTGCCGAAAGCCGTGGCCGACATCGAAGCGCTGATGCGGGGCTGAGTGCACGCCACGCGCCCCCCGCTGCAGCCGGCACCGGTCGACGGCCCGTTCTGCCGCAACTGCGGTGCCCGCGCCGAAGTCAGCTACTGCCCGGTCTGCGGGCAGGAAACCCGGATCGAGATGCCGACGGTCGGGCATTTCATCGCCGAGTTCGCCGAGCAGACCTTTGCGCTGCAGGGCCAGCTGTGGCGCACGCTGCAGTCGCTGCTGCTGAAGCCGGGCGAACTGACGCTCGAATACGTCGCTGGCCGTCGCCAGCGCTATGTGCGGCCGCTGCGGCTCTACCTGGCGCTCAGCATCCTGTTCTTCGCCGTGCTCGGGCTGTCCGGCAACACCGGCTTCATGCAGATCGGCAGCGGGCCGGAAGCGCAGGTCGGCAGTTCCTCGGCCACGGCCGATCGCCCGGCAGCTGCGGCCGACGGCGCCGGCAGCAGCACGACGACCGGCGGCGAAGAAGCCGGCGCCACGGCGCGCCGCCGTGGCGAGATGCACATCGACACCGGCTTCCCGGATTTCGATGCCCGCGCCAATCACCGGCTCGACCTGCTGCTGTCGCTGCCCAAAGAAGAGCTGACCGAGCGCATCTTCGACACCTTCACCAGCTGGGCACCGGCGGCGATGTTCCTGCTGATGCCGCTGTTCGCAGCCTTCCTGAAGCTCGGCTATCTGCGGCGCGGTGCGAACTACGCGGTGCACCTGCTGTTCGCGGTGAACTTCCACTCGTTCATCTTCCTGGTGTTGCTGGCCGGCCTGCTGCCGGTGATCGGCCGCTTCGATGGCGTGCTGGCGCTGGCGGTGCCGGCCTACCTGTGGCTGGCGCTGCGCCGCGTGCATGGCGGTGGCTGGCTGTCGACCGCGCTGTTCGTGCTGCTGCTGTGCCTGGTCTACGTGATCGCCATGGCGCTGGTCATGGCGCTGGCTATCCTGCTTCCTCTGGCCTTGCTCTGATCCCCTGATGAATTCCGCAGTGACCCACGACATCGCAATCGTCGGCGGTGGCCTGGTCGGCGCCAGCCTGGCCGTGCGCCTGGCCCGCAGCCGGCACCGGGTGGTGCTGATCGAAGCCGCCGCGCCGCCGCAGAGCCCTCCGAGCTGGGACGAGCGCTGCATCGCGCTCAACGACGCCAGTCAACGCATCCTCGACGACTTCGGCGTCTGGCCGGCCTTGCAGCCGGACGCTGCCGCGATCCTGGCAACCCACATCTCCGAAAAAGGCCGCTTCGGCAGCACCCGCTTCGATGCCGACGAGGCCGGCCTGGCGGCGCTGGGCTACAACCTGCCGCTGCGGGCGATCGGCGCGGCGCTGACGGCGGCCATGAAGCAGGCCGGCAATCTCGAGCTGCGGCAGCCGGCCCGCGTGGTCTCGCTGGACGATCGGGGCGATGCGGTGCTGCTCGGCCTCGATGACGGCAGCACGATCAGCGCCCGGCTGGTGGCGGCTGCCGACGGCGCGCAGTCCAGCGTCCGCGCGCTGCTCGGCATCGCCGCCGAACAGCGCGACTACCGCCAGCACGCCATCGTGTCAGCGGTTCGCCTGTCGCGCCCGCACCAGGGCGTGGCCTACGAACGGTTCACGCCGGACGGCCCGATGGCGCTGATTCCGAAGCCGGATGACGCCGCGTCGCTGGTCTGGACGGTGCCCAGCGAGCAGGCCGCTGCAATGATGGATTGGACCGACGACGCCTATCTCGCCGCCGCGCAGGCGGTCTTCGGCGGTCGCCTGGGACGCTTCACCGCGCTGGGCACGCGTCGCGCCTGGCCGCTGTCGCGGGTGGTCAGCGAAGCCGTGGTGGCGCCGCGCTGCGTGCTGATCGGCAATGCCGCGCAAAGCCTGCATCCGGTGGCCGCACAGGGCTTCAACCTGGGGCTGCGTGATGTCGCCCATCTGGCCGAGCGGATTGCCGCCGCCGCCGATCCCGGCGCGCCGGCGTTGCTGGCTGACTACGCCAGCAGCCGCCGTAATGATCGCGAGCGGGTCACCGGCTTCACCGATCTGCTGGTCCGGGCGTTCTCCAACCGCGCGCCCGGCCTGTCGCAGGCGCGACACTGGGGGCTGGTGGCCGCCAGCCTGGCGCCGCCGGTCCGCGAAGCGCTGCTGCGCCAGCACCTGGGCCATCTCGGCCTGCCGGCCAGCCATGGTGTTGTCGCATGAGCCGGGCTGATCGCTGTGACATCGCCGTTGTCGGCGGCGGCCCGGTCGGCGTGGTCGCGGCGCTGGCGCTGCACCAGGCCGGCTTTTCGGTGCAGCTGGTCGAACAGGGCGGTCCGCCGCCGCCGTTCGATCCGGCGCAGTACGACGGCCGCGTCTATGCCGTCGCCGCCTCATCCGCCCGACTGCTGGAGCGGCTCGGCGTCTGGCCCGCGATCGCGGCTGCCCGCATCAGCCCTTACCGGCAGATGCAGGTCTGGGCGCGCGCCGCTGAACTCGGGCTGCTGTTCGACGCCGCCGACAGCGGCCAGGCCGCGCTCGGCTGGATCGTCGAACAGGATTTGATCCGCGCCGCCGCCTGGCAGCGGCTCGGCGACTTGCCGGTCCGCACGGGCGCGCAGGTGCTGGCCGTGCAGCTGCCGGAGCCCGGTGACGACGACACCCACGGCGTACTGCGGCTCGGCAACGGCGAGCAGCTGCGCGCCCGGCTGGTGGTGGCTGCCGATGGCGCCGATTCGCCGCTGCGCGAGCAGGCCGGCATTGAGACCGTGACCTGGCGCTACGCGCAGCGCGCGATCGTTGCCCAGCTGACGCTCGCCGAAGCGCCGGCCGGTCGCGCCTTCCAGCGCTTTCTCGAGACCGGGCCGCTGGCCTTCCTGCCGCTCGCCGATGGCCGCCATTCGATCGTCTGGTCCGCGGATACCGCGCGCGCCGCCGAACTGCTGGCGCTGGACGACCAAGCCTTCGCCGCCGCGCTGGCCGAGGCCAGCCAGCACGCGCTCGGCGAGGTCACGGCGCTGGGTGCGCGCAGCGCCTTTCCGCTGCGCCTGCTGCACGCCCGCGACTACCACCGTGCCGGCCTGGTGCTGGTCGGCGATGCCGCGCACGCCATCCATCCGCTGGCCGGGCAGGGCGCCAATCTCGGTTTCGCCGACGTGGCCGAACTGGTCACCGTGCTGGCTGCCGCCCGCGATGCCGGCCGCGACTGGGCATCGGCGCGTGCGCTGTCGGCCTACAGCCGCGCCCGCAAGGCCGCCAATCTGGAGATGCTGGCCCTGACCGACGGTCTCTATCGCGGCTTCGGCAGCGCACTGCCCGGCCTGCGCGACGTGCTCGGGCTGGGACTGGAGACGGTCAACCGGATTGCCCCGATCAAGGCGCTGCTGGCGCGCCGGGCAGCGGCCGGGACCGGTTGATGACCGGATCGATGCCGGTCGCGCGTCCGGCATGCCGACGATCACCGGGTCAGATGCGCCGCACCGGCACCGCGCGATCGGCAAACGAGTAAGATGCGCGCCTTCGGAGAGTAGCTCAGCTTGGTAGAGCACCTGCTTTGGGAGCAGGGGGTCGCAGGTTCGATTCCTGTCTCTCCGACCAGTCATCCAGGATTGAAACGGCAACGGCCACCTTCGAGGTGGCCGTTGTCGTTTCTGGACCGTGGTGCAGTCGAGTTCCCAGAGGCTAGCGATCGCCGGGCTGGATACGCGCGGCGGGTTCGCGTTCGAGGAGGAAATAGGCTGCCGACGGCGACGCCGCCGGCAGGTCCAGCACCCAGCACAGGAAATCCGGGCCGAACGGCGGCGTCGGTTCCTGCTCCGCGAGGCAGCGCGAGCACTCGCGGGTCCAGATCCTGTTGCGTTGATCAAATGACAGCATGGCTGTGTGCTCGCTTGATGGAGGCGATGACGCGGTCTCCGGCGGGGCCGACGCGGCGTCGCAGTGGCGTTGCCTGCAGTGCCGACAGGTGTTTGCAGACGACGCCGCAGCTTCAGGTCCTGCGTCGGACGGACCTGAAGCCGTGACCGCCCCGGCCGGTTACCGATCAGCCGCCGAACGCCTGCTGGGCGACGGCGGTGTTCATGAAATCCCGGAAGTGCAGCCACTTGCCGTCCCGCACGGTGATCACATGCACGAAGTCGGAATCGATGCTGCCGCCGGTGCGGCGCGCGGTGAGGCGCAGGTGGCCGGTCACCACCACCTTGTCGTCGCTGGCGATGAATTCCTCGGCATCGAACTGGTGGATGTCGACCGAGGCCAGCACCGTGTCGAAGAAGCGCCGGGCTTCGCTGCGCGTTTCGTAGTGGCCGGCGTAGGGGATCACCGGCGGGCCATAGAAATCGATCACCACCTGCTCGTCGAGCAGTTCGAGGATGCCCGGCACATCGGCGGCGCCGAAGCGGGAGAAGACTTCCTTGACCATCGCGACATTGCGTTCTTCGAGGCGCATGACATTCGGCTCCAGGATCAGGGGCAGGGTGGTGCAGCTGTGCTGCAGCAGGGTGGCGGTCTGCGGAACGGCGGGCGCCAGGCCAGGCCGCAGGCTGCGATAGCCATCGAGCAGGCCGCTGATCAGGCATTCGACTTCCAGGCTCGCCAGCGGCGCGCCGAGGCAGTAGTGGATGCCGTGGCCGAAGCTCAGGTGCTGGCCGGCGTTTTCGCGGTCAAGCCGGAAGCGCTCGGGCTCGGGGAACACCTCGGGATCGTGGTTCGCCGAGGCGAAGAACAGCGCCACCCATTCGCCGGCGGCGATCCGCTGGCCGCCGATCTCGACGTCGCGCATGACCTGCCGGAACAGCCGCTGCGGCGGGCCGGTCATCCGCAGCGTCTCGCTGAGGAAGCGGCCGATCTTGCCGCGATCCGCCTGCAGCGCAGCCCAGACCTCGGGCTGCTGGGCCAGCATCTGCAGGCAGTTGGTGGCGAAGTACATGGTGGTTTCGCTGCCGGCAACGACCAGCGTGAAGCAGAAGCGCCAGACCTCGTCCTGGCTGAGTTTCTGGCCTTCCGATTCGGCGATCAGCAGCGCGTCGATCAGATCGTCGTTCGGCGTTTCGCCCCGGGCCAGCCGGGCCGCCCGTTCGGCGACCGTCTGCACGAAGTAGCCGACCATCTCGCGATTGCTGGCGTCGCGTTCCTCGGCCGACAGGTCGGCGCTCAGCATGAAGGCGTTGGACCAGCGCTGGAAGCGATCGGTCAGGTCGGCCGGCAGGCCGAGCAGATGCACCATCAGCCGCGCCGGCAGGCCGGCGCACAGCGCCGACACGCCATCGAACTCACCGGCCGGCAACTGGCCGAGCAGGTCGCGGACCACCGCCTCGATCGCCGGCCGCAACTCGCGCACGCGCTTCGGCGTGAACGCCTTGACCACGATGCGCCGCAGCTTGGCGTGCTCCGGATCGTCGTGATTGACCAGCATCAGCGTCGGTGCGCCGGTGTCCTGCTGGAAGTTCGCGGAGGAGAACGTCACCGGATCGCGCGCGGCTGCCTGCACATGCGCATGGCTCAGCAGCGCCCAGGCCTTCAGCGGCGCATCGCGGCCGGGCACGGTGCCAGGCGGCCAGTCGGCATAGCCCGGCAGCGGCGACTGCGCGCGCAGCGCCGCGTAGGCCGGATACGGGTTGGCGATGACCTCGGGTGTGGCCAGATCGCTGGCCCGGTACGGTCGCTGCATGGTGCTCTCCTCGCTGTTCGATAATGGTTCGTGCGCCGCCGCGAACGGCTTTGCATTTTTATGGCTACGGGAAACTATGTCGCGAAGACACAATAAGTCCGATATCGAGGCGCGGTCAAACGGGGCACACCCGCAGGCGGGAGAAACCGTGGACGCTGCTGTGGCCGTCGCAGGGCCTGGCACCGGCATTTCGCGGGCGGCGCGCGACTTTCTCGACCTGTTCTATCCGGTCCACTACAAGATCGGCATCGGTATCGAGGACGCGCTGCGCGGCGGCCGGCTGACGCGGCATCAGGTCGCGATCCTGTGGCTGATCCGCAGCGAAGGCGAGGGCGGCACGCGGATGGCGCGCAAGGACATCGAGCGCTCGATTACTCGCTGGTTCGAGATCGGCAACTCGGCGATTTCCAAGGCGTTGTGGGTGCTGGCCAAGCCGCCGTACGAACTGCTGGCGATCGTCGAGAACCCGCTGTCGGCGCGCGAACGCTATGTGGTGCTGACACCGGCCGGCGAGCAGCAGATCGCCTGGATGGTGGCGCAGGGCCATCGCTTCCTGCAGCGCATGGTCAACCACTTGCGCGACGAGGAATCCGCGCAGGGCGTGCATTTCCTGACCCGGGTCAGCGCCATCATCGACATCGTCGAGCGCGAAAAGCCGGTGCCGCCCGCCGCGCTGGAAGCGGCAACCGCAGCCGTCAAGCCGCGCCGCACGCGGCGCTAGGGCCTGTCATCAATGACTTTGCTTGCTGCGGCGGAGGTCGTTTTTGCCCAGTGCAACTCGATCGGAGCGGCCAATGGTCGAACCATTGGCGCGACGAGAGAGGCAGCAATGGGCAAAAACGGCCCCGCCCCGGAGGGTTGCGGCCAAAAAGCCGCCGGACTTCGTTGCGAACCTTGGCCATAGGATGGCCATGCCCTGCGGTTCACGCCTCGCCCGGCGGCTTTTTGACCTGCAACGCAGCGAGCAAATCAATTGATGACAGGCCCTAGCCGGCACGCCCGTCAGCGCACCTCGAAGCCCAGCCGCGCGATCAGCTGGCCCTGCGGCGTCCGCAGATCAACGCGCCAGGGGCCGAGCGGCTGGTCGCCGAAGTTGAGCTTGCGGCTGTAGGTGCGGAAGCCGGCTTCGCGGCCACCGGAGATCTGCGCCGGGATGCGATCGACGACGGCCGCGCCGTGCCACCACTCGAAGATCACCGCCTGCGACAACCCCTGCGGCGCGCGCACCGCGACGAAGGCGATCAGGCCGTCGGCGAGCATGGCGGCATCGACCCGGGTGATGGCGGCGCCGGGGGCATTGCCTTCGATGGCGGTGGTGATCCGGGCATCGCGCACCCACAGGCCGGCCGGCGGAATGGCGGCCCGCAGCAGCCATCCGGCCGCCAGCAGCAACGCCACCAGCGTGCCGTAGATCAGCCGGCGCTGGCGGCTGCGCGGGTCGTCGGCGTCGCGGATCAGCCTCGGCAGGCTGATCGCCAGGGTCAGCGCGGTGATGCCGAAGGCGATCGGCAGCGCGGTTTCGGCCGGCAGGTGCACGGCGATCGGCAGGATCACCAGTGCGGCGACGAAGGTGCAGCCGGCGTGAAAGCCCATCGACAGCGCCGCGTTCGGCGCGATCCGGTGCCAGTAGACCGGGTCGAGCGCCGAAGCCACGGCGAGCAACGCGGCCAGCGCCACGAACAGGATCTGGCCAGGGACCGGCTGCATCGCGGTGAACAGGAACGGCAGCGAGAAGAACAGCAGTTCCTGCTGCGCCTGCTGGGTCAGGAAGCGGGCGGTGGCAACCGGCAGCCGGCCGCGCGAATGGCGGGCGATCCAGCGGCCGAGCGCGCCTTCGGCCAGCAGCCAGGGCCAGCCGAGCAGGGCGATCACCGCCATTACGCGCGCCAGGTGCTCGCCCCGCTGCACCAGCAGGAAGCTGCCGATGCCGAACGCGAAGCTGCCCAGCGGCAGCAGCAGCGGATGGCGGTTCAGCAGCGCCAGCAGGCGATCGAATCGGCGGCTGGCCGAGGGCGGCAGCGGCGCGGGCGAGGGATTTGCGGCAACGGCGGATTCGGACATCGGAACGAAATCGGGTGGCGATGGCAGCAGGACGTGCTGGCATCGCCACCGTAGCAGGCGCACGCCGCTCACGGCGTGGTGGTCGACCCTGCCGGTACGCTGGACCGCCGGCGTGGCGGCTTCAGAACTTCCATTCCAGCCCGGCCACCACGTTGCGCGGTGCGCCGTAGAAGCCGACCTGATAGAGGCTGGTGATGTACTTCTCGTTGCTCAGGTTGTTGCCGTTGATCTGCAGGCTGACGCCGTGCCCCAGCGCGTAGCGCGCGAAGGCGTTGATCAGGGCGTAATCGCCCTGGCGGATCGTGACGTTGGTGTTTTCGTCGAGCTTGCTGATGCTGCTCTGCCAGCGACCGCCGACGCCGAGCGTCAGGTCGGTCAGCCCGGGAATACGGCCGGAGGCCTGCAGGTTGACGGTGCGGCGCGGAACCCAGTCGTAGACATTGCCGCCGTCATCGCCATGCAGCTGCAGCGCCGTGAAGCCGAGCACCACATCGACCAGCGCATGCGGCTTGCCGCTGATTTCGAATTCGAAGCCCTTCGATTCCACCGCCAGGCCCTGGTAGTAGTACTGGCCGGCGCTGTTGAGGCCGGCGAAGGTGGCGAGGTTCTTCTGTTCGGCGGTGAACCAGGCCAGCGTGGCGATCAGCCGGCGCTGCAGCCAGCCGCTCTTGACGCCCACTTCGTAGTTGACGCCCTTGGACGGATCGAGGAAGCGGCCGTCGATATCGGTCTGGTCCTGTGGCTGGTAGATGTCCGAGTAGCTGGCGTAGCCGAGCAGATGGGGTGTCAGCTGGTAGGTCAGCCCGGCGTACGGCGAGAGCTCGCTTTCGGTCTGGTCGTAGGGTTCGCTGTAGATGCTCCTGCCTTTGCGGCTGTAGCGCGCCCAGTTGAAGCCGAGCACGAGCTTGGCGGCCTCGGTCAGGCTCAGCTGGGTGGCACCGTAGCCGCGGGTCAGCGTCTGTTCGTCGGTGCTGTAGAAGGTGGCGTCGCCGAAGGCCGGCATCGGGAAGGCGTCGCCGGGGTACGGGAACGCCGGCAGGGCGCCGAAGCTGGGGTCGTCCGCCGGCACCGGCCGCCATTGCATGTCGGCGTTGCTGGTGGCGCGCGCCAGGCCCAGCAGCAGCTGGTGCTGGTGGCCGAACAGCTCGAAGCGGCCATCGAGGTTCAGATCGAACAGATGCGCTTCGGATTCGCTCGGGAAGCTGCCGGGATTGCCGACCAGCCCGGTATGGGTGTCCGGGTCCAGGCCGGTCAGCGTGTAGACGTAGAACAGGTAGCCGTCGTCGTCGGTCGCGCGGTAGTTGTAGCTGAGCTTGGCGTTCCAGTCCGGGGCGATCGCGTAGGTGTACTCGGCGAAAGCGGTCTGCGTCTTGGTGTCCCAGAACGTCCAGTCCAGCGAGGTCGATGCGCTGCGCGGGAACTCGGCCTGGGTGCCGTCGCTGTTGGACAGCACCAGCGCGCCCCAGAGATTGCCTTCGGTATTGGCCTGCTGGTGCGAGTAGCCGAAGGTCAGCGTCGAGTGCTCGCCGATCTGGCCGTCGATCACCGCATAGCCGTAGGTCCGGTCGTCCTGCCGGCCGCGCAGCCAGGAATCCTTGTCCTCGCCGGCCAGCACGACGCGCCCGGCCCAGCGGCCGTCGTCGGTCAGCGGCGTGGAGTAATCCGCCTCGATGCGTCTGAAATCGAAGGAACCGACCGACACGCCGATGCTGCCTTCGCGCCGGTTGGTCGGCCGCTTGCGCACGTAATTCAGCGTGCCGGCGGAGTTGCCGACGCCGGTCAGCAGGCCGTTGGCACCGCGAATGACTTCAAGCTTTTCGTAGCCGAAGGCGTCCATCGCGCCGGTGACGATGCCCCAGTCGTTGGGCATGCCGATGCCGTCGATCTGCGTGCTCTTGATCTCGAAACCGCGCGCCAGGTAGTTCGTGCGGTTGGTTTCCCATTCCTCGACATTGATGCCGGTGGCGAGCTTCAGGGCATCGTTGAGGCTGAAGGCGGCGAAGTTGTCGATCTGCTGGCGGTCGACGGTGCTGATCGACTGCGGCGTTTCCAGCACGCTCATCTTCAGGCCGGTGGCGCCCTTGCTGGTGCGCTCGGCACGCTTGCCGACGATCAGCACGGTACCCAGTTCGACCGGCTTTTCGTCGCCGGAAGCGGCTTGGGGCTCGGTCCCGGCCGTGTCCGTCGTGGCCGGAGCGGCGCCGTCATCGACCTTGGTATCCACGTCCTGCGCCTGCAGGGACCCGCTCATCGCCGCGCTCAGAAGTGCTGCGGCACTTGCCAGAACCACTCGCATCGAAACCTCTCCAGCCTGAAAAGCCGCGGTTGCGGCGGGGTTCGGTGGCTGGTGTCGCGCGCTGCCTAATTGAGAGTGATTATCGTTTGCCGATAAAAGTGGCGCAAGCGGCGAGGCGTTCAGTCGCTGCCGTGATCGATCAGCAGGCGCTCCAGCAGCTCGATCTGCCGCCGCTGCATCTCGACCAGTTCGATCCACTGCCGCTCGCGCAGCGTGTCGACCTTCTGGTGCAGCGCCAGGATTTCCAGCTCCGCCTTCAGGTTGACTTCGTAGTCGTGCTCGGCGGCGGCGCGGTCCTTCGTCGCCTGCCGGTTCTGCGACATCATGATCACCGGCGCCTGGATCGCCGCCAGCATCGACAGGATCAGGTTCAGGAACACGTACGGATAGGGATCGAACGGCGTGCCGACCCGCGACAGGATCACCGTGTTGACCAGCACCCAGGCAGCCAGCAGGCCGAGGAAGATCAGGATGAAGGTCCAGGAGCCGCCGAATGCCGCGATGCGGTCGGCCAGACGTTCGCCGAACGTCATCGCGTCTTCGTAGGCGCGCTGGGTGTCGCGGCTGACGTGCAGCCGCCGGGCCACCCGGTCGATCACTCGTTGCTCGCTGCGGCTCAGCTTGCTGCCGCTGGCCTGGGCCTGGGCGCGGAGTTCGTCGATGACGCTGTTCATGGGGCTTCCGAAGGTGGCGATGCGCGCACGCTACCTGAATCCTCGCCGCCCTCAGTAGTTCACCGTGATCACCAGGCTGTCGCTGTAGCTGCCGGCCGGCGCCGGCTGCTGGGCGAGGATGCGGCCATAGACCGGGTGATTGAAGGTGGTGCTGCCGAGCCCGATCAGGAAGCTGCCAGAAACGCCGGTGACGTTGTCCCAGACCGTGGTGTAGGCCGCGCTGGTGTAGACGTTGTACGGCAGCAGCCGGGCCCCGGCGTTCATCCGCCGGCTGGCGACGTTGCCGCTGCCGCCGCCGGACAGCAGGACCGTGTAGCTGACCAGCAGGCCGAGGCCGCTGCAGGTCACGGCGACATTGCCGCCGGCGTAGGTCGGCGTCGCCGCGATCGGGTTGTAGCTGCCGAAGGCGACGCCGGTGGACGAGGCCGTGCAGCTGGCCAGCAGCGCTTCGGTGCGCGGCGCCAGCAGCAGGCCGACCATGACCAGCACAATTGGCAGCCGCGTCATCGGCGCGCCTGCAGATGGGTGACGCGGCAGCGCAGAGTGTCGCCGCTGGCCGGCAGCGCGGCCGTGCAGGCGCCGCCCGGCCACTGGGCGCTCAGGTGTCCCCGGGCGCTGCCGAGTTCGGCGTAGACCAGGCCGTCGTAGCCGACCGGCAACGGCAGCGGCTCGGCATCGCGCCACAGCGCCGCGCCGGCCGGAATCGGCTGGTCGTGCTCGTCGACCAGCCGCAGCCGCTGCCGGCTGTGATGATCGACCTCGAAATGCACGGCGATGCCGGCGCCGGCCGGCGGCACCACCGACTGGCTGCCGGCGACGATGCCGAGCGCCACCGGCAGATCGCGATCGTCGATCGCCAGGCGGTTGCGCTGGAACGGCTGCAGGTCGGCCAGCAGCAGGTGGCCGCTGGCGTCGCTGCGGCCGACCAGCTGGTTTTCGCGCAGTACCCGCACGTCGGCGACGCCGCCGGTGTCGACCACCGCGAAGCTGTCGCGGATCGGCGCCGACCAGTAGCTGTGGCCATCGACGACTGCCAACGCGGTCTGCAGCGCGGCGCTCGGTGCGCTGCGACCATCGATGCCGGCGTAGCCGACGGCGTAACGGCCGCGCGTCGTGGCCCAGGCAGCTTCCGCTTCGCGCAGGCCACGGTCGTCGGCATCGGCGCTGGCGCGCCACGCCAGACCCAGCGGTCCTTCGGGCGCGTGCTGGGCGGTCGCCAGCAGGCGGTTGGCGTCGCCATCGCGGCCGGCCTGCAGGCCGGCGCTGCTGCCGTGGCCGAACGTCGAAGTCAGGCCGATCACCAGACTGTCGCCGCCGGCGCCGTGCAGCGCGTGCAGCCAGCTGGCGTAGGCCTGCAGATCGCGGCCGAACGACTGGCTCCAGCCGAACCCGGCCAGGCGGCTGCCGGCGGTGTCGGCGGTCCAGCCCTGTTCGTCGAGATAGACGAGGCTGGCGGTGCCGCTGCCCGGCAGCCGCCAGGACAGTCGGGCGGCATCGGACAGCCGGAGGCTGCCCGGCGCGCGTCCGGGATCGCTGTAGTCGCGGCTGGCCATGCGGTGGCGCAGCGACAGGCTGAAGTGTTCATCGATACGTTCGAAGGCCAGGTTCAGCTGCGCGCCGGCCCCGTTCTCGCCGTTCGACAGCGCGCCGCCGACGCTGAACAGCCCGAGCGCTGGCACGATGCGGTCCAGCCCGGCGCCGGCGACCTGGCGGCGGTCGGTGGCGCTGGCGCGCAACTGCGCGGTCAGCCGGTCGTCGAGCCCCTGTCGCAGGCCGGCGGCCAGCAGCGGGCGGGTGTAGCGATCATCGGCGCCGGCGTAGTCCTCGCGCAGCAGGCCGGCTTCGAGCACCTGCTCGCGCAGCCCCGAGGCCAGCAGCCTCGGCGAGGCGTAGAACGGCTGGGTGATGGTCTGCTCGCGGCCCAGTGCATCGCGCAGCTTCACCTGCAGCTCGCCGCTGCCGGTCAAGGTCGGCACGCTGTCGAAGCGGAAATCGCCGGCTTCCAGCGGCTGCGGCCGGGTCTGGCGGACGCCGTTGACGTACAGCTGCGCGGTCGAGGCCAGCGCCGCCGAGCCGGCGATCGAGGGCAGCGGAAAGGTGATGCGATCCGGCTGCAGCGCGAATTCGGTGCCCCATTGCAGGCCGGCGAAGCGGACCGGGGTTTCCCAGTCGGCGCTGCGTGTCACGGCATCGCCGAGGCGGATGCGGCGCACCTGATCGGCATCGTCGACCAGCCAGTAGCTGTCGAGCCGGCGCAGGAGGCGGCGATCCAGGTAGACGCTGGACCGGCCGCTGCCGAGCCGGCCGAAGGCGCCGAGATCGATCAGGCTGCTGGCGGCGTCGCGGCCGGCCAGGCCGCCGTAGCGGGCATCGAGGTTCAGATAGCCGCCGAGCGCCGCCGGGCTGAGCTCGGGACGGCTGTCGTCGTCGAAGCGCAGCGCCTGCACGCGGTGCGGATTGGCGTCGATCCACAGCTCCGCCGTACAGGCGTCGTGGCGCAGCGGCAGGCCTTGATCGGCATCGAGCACCGCCCAGCGCTGGCCGTCGGCATCGGTTTCCACGGCCGGCGGCGGCAGCGGCGTCCAGCGCTGCCAGCTGTCGTACGGGGCGCGCCAGCGGGCATCCGCCCCCATCAGCAGCACGGTGTCTTCGGCCGGCTGGCCGGGATGGGCGTGAACGCTGAGCACGGCGCGGCGTCCGCTCAGCGGCGTCATGGCGACGCCGTGGGCCGGGCAGGGATCGGCCCCGAACCAGACCGCCTCGGTAGCGATCGCGCCGGCCTGCGCGGCAGCCGCGTGGCCGGCCGCAGCGACGATCAGCAGCGCGCGCCGCTCATTCCGCCGGCCAGGCCAGCGCATGGTCATCGAGCGGTACGCTGCCGGCGACGCTCAGCTGCGGCGCCGTCGCGGCGATCGCCGAGGCTGGCAGCGGAAAGCGACGCTGCTCGCCGGGAAACAGGTAGACCGGCCCGGCGATGCCGGCTAGCGCGGCGTCGCCGCCGTGCAGCTGGGCGCGGTCGATCCGTTCGGTGGTGGTGCCGCGATTGATCACGGCCAGCGCCGGACTGCTGCCGGACGACGCGCGTTCGAGCTGCCAGTCGAGTTGCGAGCGGACCACAACCGGCAGCCGGAACAGCGGCAGGCTGATCCGCAGCCGGGTGGCGATCTGCACCGGCGCCAGCGCCACTGGCAGCGCCTGAGTCTGAGCCTGGGCCTGGGCCAGCGGCAGTTCCTCGACGACCAGCCGCCAGCGGCCTTCCTCGGCCATGGCGTGACGGCCTGCGAAACCGATGCGGACGATCTGGCTGGCGCCGGGCGCCAGCTGGAACATCGGCGGCGTGACGATCGGCGCGTCGCCGCCGGTGGCGGGCTCGAGTTCGTCGACGCCGTCGCGATGCTGCCAGCGCTGGACGCTGACCTGCACGGTGGCCGGCGCATCGGCGGCGTTGCCGATGGTCATCGAGGTGGCGGCTTGGCCGGCCGCCAGTTCGAGGCGGATCGGATTGACGGTCAGCGCGCCGGCGTGGGCCGCCAGCGGCAGCACGGCAAGCGAGGCGGCGGCAAGGGAGCGGCGCATGGCGTATGGCCTTCCGGGCTCAGTAGTTGACGGTGATCGCGACGCTGTCGCTGTAGCTGCCGGTGGGCACGGCGGCGCTGGCCGGAATCTGGCCGTAGATGGTGATGGTGTTGGTCAGCGCGCTGGCCGATGACGTGGCATCCAGCGTGTCGGTGCCCGGCGTGTTGCCCCAGTTCAGCGTGCGGCTGGCGTCGCGGAACAGGCGGTAGCCCAGCGTGTTGCCGCCGCTGCTCAGGCGCCGCAGCGCCACCGTGGCGCCGGCTCCGGTGCCGGCATCGAGGCCGATCTGGTACGGCGTGCCGAGCGTGCAGGTGAGGGTGACGGTGGTGCTGCCGTTCAGCGCCGAGGCGGCCGTCGGGTCGTAGCTGCCGAAGGCCAGCGTGCCGTTGGAGATCAGGCACACCGACGCCACCGAGGCGGTGACGGTGAGGCTGCCGCTGGCGGTAGCGGCATCGGCGGCGGGCACCGCGATCAGGCTGCCGGCGGCAAGCGCGGCGGCGAAACGTCGGGAGGCAGGGGTTCGGCAGGGCATCGAAGGCTCCGGTGGCGTCTGTCCGCAGATCGGCCGCCGGCGCTGGAACTGGAGTCGCGACGGTTTTGCGGCGGACCGGCGGTGCCTTCCGCACCCCGAACGGCGGCGCGCCTGCACGCGGCCGGGCCTGGCCTCACAATTCGCGGCCCGCGCCGGCCGGCGCGGCTGATCAATGGTGTTCGCCCGTGGAAAACCCGCAAGCCTTCGCAACGCTCCCGCTGAATCCGCTGCTGCTGCAGGCGCTGGATTCGCTGGCGTTCCACACGATGACGCCGATCCAGGCGCAGAGCCTGCCGGTGATCCTCGACGGCCGCGACGTGATCGGCCAGGCCCGCACCGGCAGCGGCAAGACGGCTGCCTACGGCCTCGGCGTGCTGTCGAAGATCGACCCGGCGGTGCCGAACACGCAGGCGCTGATCCTGTGTCCGACCCGCGAACTGGCCGACCAGATCGCCCGCGAAATCCGCAACCTGGCGCGCTGCCTGCCGAACGTGAAGCTGACCGTGATCGGCGGCGGCATTTCCAAGCGGCCGCAGGTGGCCTCGCTGGAACACGACCCGCACATCGTCGTCGGCATGGCCGGCCGGGTGCAGGAATTGATCGACGACGGCCACCTGAAGCTCGGCGGCCTGAGAATGCTGGTGCTCGACGAAGCCGACCGCATGCTCGACGGCGATTTCGAAGCTGCCAGCCGCGCGATCGTCGAACGCACGCCGGCCAGCCGGCAGACGCTGTTCTTCTCGGCGACGTTTCCGGACGCCGTCCGGGTGCTGTCGAAGCGGTTGCAGCGCGAGCCGGTGACGATCACCGTCGACCACGAGGTCGTCACCGCCCAGATCGAGCAGACGTTCTACGAAGTGGAGCCGACCCGCCGCCTCGACGCGCTGGCGCACCTGCTGAGCACCCAGCGGCCGGAGTCCGCGCTGGTCTTCGCGCACACCAAGAACGATGCCCAGGATCTGGAAGCGAAGCTGAGGAAGCGCGGCTACTCGGTGCTCAGCCTGCACGGCGACATCGACCAGCGCGACCGCGACGAAGTGCTGGTCCGCTTCGTCAACGGCTCCGCCCGCGTGCTGATCGCCACCGATGTCGCGGCGCGCGGGCTGGACATCCAGGATCTGGCGCTGGTGATCAGCTATGAACTGCCGCTGGAGCCGGACCAGCACGTCCACCGCGTCGGCCGCACCGGCCGGGCCGGCAAGCGCGGCACCGCCCTGCACCTGTTCACCGCCCGCGAGCGCAGCCGCCTGACGGCCATCGAAGCCAAGCTCGGCTTCACGGCGACGACGGCCCAGCTGCCGATGTCGGCGCTGTCACCGGATCGCCCGGTGCCGCCGGTGTTCGTGACCATCTGCGTCGACGCCGGCCGCCGCGACAAGCTGCGCCCCGGTGATCTGCTCGGTGCGCTGACCGGTGCCGCCGGGCTTGCCAAGGAAGCGGTCGGCAAGATTTCGAGCTTCGACACCCGCACCTATGTCGCCATCGACCGGCGCTTCGCCAAGAGCGCGATCGAAGGGCTGAAGGCCGGCAAGATCAAGGGCAAGAACTTCCGGGTGCGGCCGAT
This sequence comes from Nevskia sp., assembly GCF_051860985.1. Classification (NCBI taxonomy): domain Bacteria; kingdom Pseudomonadati; phylum Pseudomonadota; class Gammaproteobacteria; order Nevskiales; family Nevskiaceae; genus Nevskia; species Nevskia sp. The sequence continues at coordinate 39,217 of NZ_JBIMKV010000010.1, forward strand.
CGATTGACCGGTCGCCCCGCAGCGCCTGACGGCGGCGCCGGGCGCGTCCGTCAGCACGACACCGGCTGCCGGCAGGTCCTCAGGCCGGGCTGCGGCCGGCGCGGATGGCGTTGTACAGGCAGATGCCGGTCGTGATGGTGGCCGCAACGACGGCGATATAGAACGTGCCGTAGGACACCAGGTTCGGCCAGTCGCCGATCGGCTGCAGGCCGCGTTCCGGGGCGTAGACGGCGGTGGAGTAGCCGATCATGTTTCCCCACAGCAGCACGATGGCCCAGTAGTACACCCACTTGGCCTGTCGGACGCTGAAGTTCAGCCGCCCGCTCAAGCCCACCATCGCCATCACGTAGATCGAGTTCAGGATCGTTCCGACGTGGACGTTCCGCAGCAGCTCCTTCTGGTCCGGCACGATGATCTCGAAGCGCGGCAGCGGCACGATGTGGAAGACATTACCGGCCAGCGCGATGAGCCAGACGAATCCGCCCATGAAGCCCAAGAACATCATGATGAAGCAGTGCGTGAGCAGCTTGCCGCTGATCCGGTCTGAAAACCCCTTGCCCGCAACTACCCAGGACTCCTGATCCATCGGTCTTCCCCTTCGTTCTTGTTGGTATGTCAGTGCGAGATTGCCGCAGCCGCGCGATGTCTGACGACGCGGGGCGGTGCGGCAGAGTGCGTGGCCAGGCGGGCCGCGATCAGCGGCCTGCGAGGCTGCACCCGGATTCAGTACACAGCATTAACGTAACATCGTCAACGTTAAACGCCACGGCCAAGGCGCTGCAGTGGTCCGGTCGGTACCGAGGTCGCGGAGGAGGCCCGGCAATCCGCTCAGACCGACAGGCTGACCGTCACTCGCGCGCCGCCCAGCCCCGCATCCGCACGCGACAGCTCGACGCTGCCGTCGTAGACCTTCACCAGTTCCGCAACCGCGCCCAGGCCGATGCCCTGGCCGGGCGTGATGCTGTCGGCGCGGACGCCGCGGCTGAGCAGCTTGTCGGCGTCTTCGGGGAAGCCGGGGCCGTCGTCGTCGATCACCAGCACCAGCATGCGGTTACGGATGTCGGCCTGCATGCGTACCTCGGTCCTGGCCCACTTGGCGGCGTTGTCGAGCAGGTTGCCGAGCAGTTCGTAGAGATCGCCCTCGTCGGCGCGGGCCTTCAGGCTGTCGGCGATGTCGATCGTGAAGCGGAGCTGCTTGGTGGCGTAGACCTTGACCAGCGCGCCGACGATCTTGTCGGTCAGCGGCTTCAGTCGCACCGGCTCGGCGAGCGTGCGGCGGCCGGCGGCGGCTGCCTTGCGCAGCTGGTGGTGGGTGATCTGCTGCATGCGGTCGACCGGATCGACCATGCGGTCGCGGGCCTCGGCGGGCAGCGTCTGGTCTTCCACCACACCGCGCAGCACGGCCAGCGGGGTCTTCAGCGAGTGGGCGAGGTCGTCGAGCGCGTTGCGGTAGCGCTGCTGCTGGTTACGCTCGGCGGAAATCATGGTGTTGAGGCCCTCGGCCAGCGGCGTGAGTTCGTCCGGGTAGCCGGCTTCGATGCGCGACTGCTGCCCGGATTCCACGCCGCGCAGTTCGCGGACCAGCTTGCGCAGCGGTGCCAGGCCCCAGCTGAGCACCGCCACCTGCACCAGGATCAGCGCCACCGCCGCGCCGCCGAGCCAGGTCCACAGCACGCGGCGGAAGGCCTGCAGCTGGGCGCGGTAGTCGGCCTTGTCCTCCATGATCGCGACGGTGTAGCGGCTCTGCTTCTTGCGGCCACCGCCGAACAGTCGCAGGCCGCCGGTTTCGGTGACCCAGCGGACGCCGTAGGTCATCGCGAAGCGGTCATCGAGGTCGCTGAACAGGCTGTTGCCGACCTCCGGCGCCAGCAGTTCCGGCACGTCGCCGGCGAAGCTCGGGCTGCGCCAGATGACCTTGCCGCGCTCGTTGAAGACCAGCGCCTCCAGGCCGGACTGCACGCGGCCGAGCCGGGGATCGGGCAGGGTGCCGCTGTTGATCCGCACGCCGCCGCTGTCGTCGAATTCGGCTGCGCCGAGCAGCGCGAAGATCAGGCCGAGCTGCTTGTCGCGCTGCACCTGGATCGACGTGCTGCGGAAGGCCTGGTCGAGGCCGGCGCCGCACAGCAGCATGAACACCACCAGCACCAGCGTGGCCGTCAGCAGCAGCCGGGCGCGCAGCGATTTCACGGACGACGCCCCGCGTCTGCCGCGTTCACGCCCTGGGCAGGGTCCAGCGGTAGCCGCTGCCGCGCTGGGTGGCGATCGGGTTCAGCGAGCCGTCCGGATCGAGCTTGGTGCGCAGGCGGCGGATGAACACTTCGATGACGTTGGAATCGCGCTCCTCGTCCTCGCTGTACAGATGCTCGGTCAGCGTCGATTTCGACACCACCTCGCCGGCGTGCATCACCAGATATTCCAGCAGCCGGTATTCATAGGCCGTCAATTCGACGGCGGTGCCGTGCAGGCTCACGGTCTTGGCGGCGGTGTTGAGGATGATCGGCCCGGATTCCAGCTGCGAGGTGGTCCAGCCGACGCTGCGCCGGACCAGCGCCCGGGCGCGCGCCAGCAGTTCTTCCTTGTGGAACGGCTTGACCAGATAGTCGTCGGCGCCGGCCTCCAGGCCCTCGACCTTGCTCTGCCAGCCGTCACGCGCGGTGAGGATCAGGATCGGATAGCTGCGGCCAGCCTTGCGCACCGCCTGGATGATGGCGATGCCCGGCGTCTTCGGCAGGCCGAGATCGATGATCGCCAGATCCACCGGGTATTCCACGGCCATGTACTGGCCCTGCTCGCCATCGGCGGCGACATCGACGATGTAGCCCTCGTCGGCGAGGTGGCGGCGAACCTGCTCGCGCAGGGCAGGATCATCTTCGACGACAAGCGCGCGCATCGACGGCTCCGGGGGCGGCAGTGGAACGGTGGGACCGGCTGATTCTGGCGGCGAACTACTGCACGTGCACGACGCGGACTTCGCCGTCGCGCAGCAGCTTGACCCGGTAGCCGTTGCCGCTCGGCTCCACCGACAACACGCGGCCACCACCGTTCTCGCGCTGGGCACGCTTGGCGGCCTCGTTCGGGCTCAGGCCGCCACGCGGCAGATCATCCCGGTCACGAGCCTCGCGGCCCGGATTGAGAAACTGGGTATCGAGCCCGAGCAGGCCGCCGCGCCGGTCCGCCATCGCCGGCTGGCTGGCAGCCAGCAGGCTTGCGGCAAGGACGATCATGGCGAGAGCGGCGCGCATCGGAGTGTCTCGGCGAGGCAGGCGGAGTTCGAGGACGGCAGGTTGTTAGTAGTCGGCCGGGCTGACGCTGACGTTCACCGCCAGGCGGTCGCCCGGGTCATACGGCAGGCGGGTGTCGTAGATGCGACCGTGGTAACGATAACGCACGTCATAGCCATCGACACGCTGTTCGTAGCGGCTGTCCTCGATCGTCCGGCAACGTTCCTCGTAGCCGTACGACGGCTCGCGGTAACCGCGGCTGTTGTTGCGGCCGATGCTGGCGCCGGCGCTGGCACCGACCACGGCACCGGCGGCCGTCGCCACCGCACGGCCCGAACCCTGACCGAAGCGGTTGCCGACCACGCCGCCGACCACCGCACCCAGCACCGCGCCGACGCCGCTGTTGTCGCGGCCCCGGTAGCCGTCGTCATAGACGACCTTTTCCTGGTAGCACTCCTCGCGGGGAACGGACACGCGCACGTCGGTGTAGATCGGGCGGCTGCTGATCACGTCGGCGTAGTCGGTGTTGTCATTGCGGCGGCCCGCCTGTGCGGTGGCAGACGTGCCGAGCACGGCGACAGCGGTCAACAGGGAAGTGATCTGGGCGTTCATGACGGCGTTCCTCGGATGGACGTGCGGGGGTGGGGTTTGCACGTTGCGAGGCCGAGACTACGCAGGCTTCCTGAATTGAGACTGAACTGCCGGCGCGTCGTCGGCCAGCGGCCGGATGAGGCCCGTCAGTCGCGGTCGATGCGTGACTGGTCGCGGGTTTCCGGCAGCCGCAGATAGACCAGCAGCGACACGCCGATCATCGCCGCGACGTACCAGTAGAAGCCGGCCTCGACGCCGGCCTGCTTGAACCACAGCGCCACGTACTCCGCCGTGCCGCCGAACAGCGACACCGTGGCCGCGTACGGCAGGCCGACACCCAGCGCGCGGACCGCGACCGGGAACAGCTCGGCCTTGACCACGGCGTTGACCGCCGTGTAGCCGCTGATCACCACCAGCCCGGCCAGCATCAGCGCGAACGCAGCCAGCGGCTCGCGCACGGTGGCCAGCACGGTCAGCATCGGCACCGTGCCGAGCGCGCCGGCCAGGCCGAAGAACACCAGCAGCGGCTTGCGGCCGATGCGGTCGGAAAGCGCGCCGAACAGCGGCTGCAGCAGCATGTAGACGAACAGCGCGGCGGCCGAGATCAGGGTCGCGTCGTCCTTCGAGAAGCCGGCCGTGTTGACCATGAACTTCTGCATGTAGGTGGTGCAGGTGTAGAACGCCAGCGTGCCGCCGAGGGTCAGGCCGACCACCATCGCCACCTGCCTCGGGTGCTCGCGCAGCAAGGTGCGCATCGGCGCGCGTTCCGGTGCCGCCTGCCGCGCGAAGCTCTCGGTCTCGTGCAAGCCGCGGCGCAGCCACAGCGCGGCCAGCGCCAGCAGACCGCCGATCGCGAACGGAATCCGCCAGCCCCAGTCGTCGAGCTGCAGCGGGGTCAGCAGCCAGCGCTGCAGCACGATCAGCAGGGCCAGGGCGCTGAGCTGGCCGAGAATCAGGGTCACGTACTGGAAGCTGGACCAGAAGCCGCGATGCCGGCGGCTGGCGACCTCGCAGAGATAGGTCGCCGAAATCCCGTACTCGCCGCCCAGGCTCAAGCCCTGCATCAGCCGGCAGGCGATCAGGATGATCGGTGCGGCCACACCGATCTCGGCATAGCCGGGCGTGATCGCGATGGTCAGCGAGCCGGCGCACATCATCAGCACCGACAGCAGCATGGCCGCGCGGCGGCCTTTCCGGTCGGCGAGGCTGCCCATCAGCCAGCCGCCGATCGGCCGCATGAAAAAGCCGAGCGCGAACACGCCGGCCGTGTTCAGCAGCTGCGCCGTGGGGCTGCTGCCGGGGAAGAAGGCCTTGGAGAAGTACAGCGCGAACGCCGAGTAGGCGTACCAGTCGTAGTACTCGACCAGGTTGCCGATCGAACCGCTGAAGATCGCCCGGAAGCGGGCGCGCGGCGTCATCGGCGCAGCCGTCACGGCGTCAGCCCCGGCGGCATCTGCGGTGGGATGTAGTCGAGCGTCAGCCCCAGCGCCCAGAGCAGCAGCAGGACCACCGGCAGGTGGACGATGAACTGCATGAACGTGTAGCCGACGATGTCGCGGACCTTCAGCTTGACGATGCCCAGCAGCGGCAGCATGAACAGCGGGTTGATCAAGTTCGGCAGCGCTTCGGCGGCGTTGTAGATCATCACGCCCCAGCCCAGATGCACCCGCAGGTCGTTGGCTGCCTGCATCACGTAGGGCGCCTCGATCAGCCACTTGCCGCCACCGCTCGGCACGAAGAAGCCGAGCGTGGCCGAGTACAGGCCGATGACCACCGGAAAGCTTTCACGCGTGGCGATGCCGGCGAAGAAGTCCGACAGGTGGCCGGCGATCGTCGCGCCGTCCGGCGCCTTGGCGGCGGTCAGCACCATCGCGATGCCGGCGTACAGCGGGAACTGGATCATGATGCCGGCCGTCGCCGGCACCGAATGGGTCACCGCGTCCAGGAAGCGCCTCGGCGTGCCCTGCAGCAGCAGGCCGACGACCAGGAACAGGAAGTTGTAGGTATTCAGGTTGGCGATCGCGGCGACGAAGCCGCGCGCCGCGAACTCATCCCACAGCCAGGCGGCACCGAGCGCTGCCAGCAGCAGGTTCAGCACGATGCTGTGCTCGGCCCGCTCGCCGGGGCGCAACGCGCGAGACTCGGCCGGGGCGGGCAGCGACACGTCGATGCCGAGCTGCGCTGCAGTCTGCGCCTGCGCCGCCTGCGGCGCGGAACGCACGGCGACGAACCATGACATCGCCACGATCACCACGGTCATCGCCAGCGATTGCCACAGGAAGATGGTCTGGGTGAACGGAATCACGCCGGTGATCGCCAGCAGCTCCTTCGACATGCTGGCGGCGTTGGCCTGGAACTGCGCGGCGGTCGACGACAGCCCCAGCGCCCAGACCGCGCCGAGGCCGAGATAGCCGGCCGCTGATGCGGCGCGGTAGTCCATCGGCAGATCGGGGCGCCGCGCCAGCGCCCGCACCAGCAGGCCGGCGGCGACGAAGCCCAGCGCCCAGTGCAGCAGCGACAGCGCCATGCAGGTCATCGCCACCAGCCCGACCGCGCCGGGCCCGGTCTGCGGCCGCGCCGCCAGCCGCTCGATCAGCCGCGCCACCGGCGGCGACAGCGCCACCACATGGCCGCCGATCAGCACGTAGCAGACCTGCATCGTGAACGGGATCAGCGACCAGGCGCCGTCACCGAAGGCCCGCGCCGTCGCGGCAGGTGTGGCGCCGATCGCCAGCGCCGCCACGCAGACGATCAGCACTGCCGACACCGAGAACACCCAGGCATCCGGAAACCACTTTTCCGACCAGGCGCAGAAGCGCAGCGCCAGGCGCGACATCGGATTGCCGTGGTTCATGCGATCCGGGCCGGTTCAGGTGCGCGGGGCGCGGCGTGCAGGCGTTTCGACGCTCGTCGCAGGGTGGGTGCGGAGCGGCCTTCTTCGACCTTCAAGGCACCGGCTTGCCGCTGAAGTACGCCTTGCGGATGTCGCGCCCGCATTCGACGCTGGCCCAGTAGGCATTGGCGCGCAGCACTTCGCGGGCGACGATGCCGTAGGTCTTCTTGTCAGCGGAAATCCACGGATAGAAACCCTGCAGGCCGGGCGAGGAGAAGCTGCCGTCACCGGTGCGCGGGTCGTCTTCCACCCAGTGGTTGAGGCTGTAGTGCCAGGCTTCCTTGACCGGGCTCAGCAGCGCGCCCGGGCAGCGGCCGGGCAAGGTGCAGACCGCGTAGCTGCCGAGGAAATCGTGCATCCGCAGCTGGCCGTTGATGATCTTGCGCAGGAAGCCTGCGTAGTCCGCGGGCGAGCCTTCCATGCCGCCGGCCGGCTGCGGCTTCTTGTAGGCGAGGCCGAGGTCGTTGCCGAGATAGCTGCGCACTTCGCGGGTCAGTTCGCCGGCGCTGAGCCGGCCGAGCCCGAGATCGACCGCCAGCCGCTGGTCATGGCCGCCGCCGTAGGAGAAGTGGCCGACATCGCTCTGCGCCAGCAGCGCGTTGGAGCGGGAGGTCGCGCAGGCTTCCACCGTGCGGCTGAGCAGGCAGGCAATCGGATTGAAGCCGGTGAAGCCGGCGCGCATGGTCAGCGCCTGCACGGTGCCGTCGTCCGGCTGCCGGTTCTTGCCGATCTTTTCCAGCACGTAGGCGCCCCAGACGAACTTCGAGGCCGACGCGATCGAGATCGGCTTGCTGGCCGAATACTCGTCACCAACCGAGCCCGACGCGATCGCGCCCTTGCCGTCGCCGATTTCCCAATAGAAGTCGCCGATCGCCTGGCAGCTGCGGCTGCCGTTGGCGGTTGCCTGGGCGGCGGACGTGCCATCGGCAGCGGGCGCTTCGGCCATCACCGCCGGCGGTGCGGAACAGCCGAGCAGGGCCAGCAGCAGGGTGCCGCCGGCCAGCAGCCGGCGCACGGCGGGGCGGGGCGAGGGCGGCGAGGGCAGATGCAGGTTCACGATGAACTCCAGGTCGGGCGGCGGAAGCGCCGAAGGTCAGACGGGTGGAACGGCGGCAAGTTCGCGGCGGCTCACTCGTCGCTGCCGAGCAGGCCTCCGAGCAGGCCACCACCGGCGACGCCGCCGAGCAGCGAGCCTTCGTCGCGCGAGCGGCCGCCGATCGCCGGTGCCGCCATGACGATGCGGTTGGCCATCCGCGACAGCGGCAGCGACTGCAGCCAGATCTTGCCCGGGCCTCGGAGCACGGCATAGAACAGGCCTTCGCCGGAGAACAGCGCCGACTTCAGCTTGCCGACGTACTGGATGTCGAAATCCACCGACGGCTGCAGCGCCACGATGCAGCCGGTGTCGACCCGCAGGATCTCGCCCGGCGCCAGGGTGCGCTCGTGCATGGTGCCGCCGGCGTGGACGAAGGCCAGACCGTCGCCGTCGAGTTTCTGCATGATGAAGCCCTCGCCGCCGAACAGGCCGACGCCGAGCCGCTTCTGGAAGGCGATGCCGATCGACACGCCCTTGGCCGCGCACAGGAAGGAATCCTTCTGGCAGATCAGCGTGCCGCCGACATCCGGCAGGTGCACCGGCAGGATGGTGCCCGGATACGGCGCGGCGAAGGCCACCTTGCGCTTGCCCATGCCCTGGTTCGAGAACACCGTGGTGAACAGGCTTTCGCCGGTCACCAGCCGCTTGCCGGCTCCGGCCAGCGCGCCCCAGAAGCCTTTGCTGGCCTGCGAGCCGTCGCCAAAGATGGTGTCCATGGTGATGCCGTCTTCCATGAACATCATCGCGCCGGCTTCGCCGATCGCCGCCTCGTTGGGGTCGAGTTCGATTTCCACGAACTGCATGTCTTCGCCGTACAGCTTGTAGTCGATCACGTCCATGGCCATGGGCGTTGCTCCGCTTGAGTGAATGGGTGGGATGCCGTGCGCGATTGTGCCGGAGGCGGGCGCATCGGGGCATGAACGCCGCGCGGATTGCACGCGTTGCGGCGGGCGCGGCATGGCTGCATGCGATAATTCCGGCCGCGCGTCACGCCGGCCGGCTGCTGCCCGGACGGTCGGTCTGGCCCGCTCCCTCTCCACAGCCCGAGGCCCCGCTGCCCATGCCCGCGTCCCCGCAGATCCGGATTCCCGCCACCTACATGCGTGGCGGCACGTCGAAAGGCGTGTTCTTCAAGCTCGACGACCTGCCCGCTGCCGCCCAGGTGCCGGGCCCGGCACGCGACAAGCTGCTGCTGCGCGTGATCGGCTCGCCGGACCCGTACGCGGCGCAGATCGACGGCATGGGCGGCGCGACCTCGTCGACCTCCAAGACCGTGATCCTGTCGAAGAGCACCCGGGCCGATCACGACGTCGACTACCGCTTCGGCCAGGTGTCGATCGACAAGGCCTTCGTCGACTGGTCCGGCAACTGCGGCAACCTGACCGCCGCCGTCGGCTCGTTCGCGATCAGCAATGGCCTGGTCGACCCGGCGCGGGTGCCGCAGAACGGCGTCTGCGTGGTGCGCATCTGGCAGACCCAGATCAACAAGACGATCATCGCCCACGTGCCGATCAGCAACGGCGCGGTGCAGGAAACCGGCGATTTCGAGCTGGACGGCGTGACCTTCCCGGCGGCCGAAGTGGTGATCGAATTCCTTGATCCGGCCGAGGAAGGCGACGAGGGCGGCTCGATGTTCCCGACCGGCAACCTGGTCGATGACCTCGACGTGCCCGGCATTGGCACCCTCAAGGCGACGATGATCAACGCCGGCATCCCGACCGTGTTCATTAACGCCGCCGAGATCGGCTGCACCGGCACCGAGCTTCGCGAGGCGATCAACAGCAGCCCGGAGTGGCTGAAGAAGTTCGAGACCATCCGCGCCGCCGGTGCATTGCGGATGGGCTTGATCAAGGACGTGTCGGAAGCCGCGACCCGCCAGCACACGCCGAAGGTCGCCTTCGTCGCGCCGCCGGCCGACTACACCTCGTCGAGCGGCAAGGCGATCAAGGCCAGCGAGATCGACCTCAACGTTCGCGCGCTGTCGATGGGCAAGCTGCACCACGCGATGATGGGCACCGCTGCGGTGGCGATCGGCACGGCCGCTGCAATCCCCGGCACCCTGGTCAACCTCGCGGCCGGCGGCGGCGCTCGCGAAGCGGTGCGCTTCGGCCATCCGAGCGGCAGCCTGCGGGTCGGCGCGGCGGCTGCGCAGGAGAACGGCCAGTGGGTGGTCAAGAAGGCCATCATGTCGCGCAGCGCCCGCGTGCTGATGAGCGGCTGGGTGCACGTGCCGGGCGACTGCTTCTGATCACTTGGATTTAAAGAAAAGCCCGGCCGATATCCGCATCGGCCGGGCTTTTCTTTTGGGCAGCGATCAGGGCTTGATCATCACCGCCGCCATACCGGTGAACTCGCGGGCCAGCCGCCGCGCTTCGCTGGCGTAGGCCGTGGGGTCGACATTGACGCCGTTGCGCTGGATATCGGTCATCGTCGTGCTCGTCCCGGCGAGCGCGGCCAAGCCGGAGATCAGTTTGCCGCCCAGTTCGTCTGCTTTCTGCAACTTGGTCTGCGCGTCAAAGATGTCCTTGACCGCCGAGGCGTTGCCGATCAGCGCTTCCTTGTTGGTGACGCGGGCCACGAGGCTGGCATCGTTGGCGCCCTGGCAGAAGCCTGTGCTGCAGTCGATCCGGTCGGCCGGAACCATCGTCATGAAACCGGCGGCACTCATGACCAGCTTGGCGTCCACCTTGGCGGTGTCGCTGCCGGCCATGCGGCCGAAGAAGCCCTTCGCGGTATTGCCCTGCGCCGACGCGAAGTCGATCAGCACGCTGATATGCACCGGGCTTGCGTCGACCGCTTTCGCCAGACGCGCCTCGATGAACATCGGGCCGTCCGTGCTCATCGCCTTGAAGCCGGCGAACACCGTGTCGGCACGGCCGAGATAGGTCATATCGACGATCTGTTGGCCGGCCGGGGCGTAGGTCTGGTACGCCGTGCCGCCGCGCTCGTAGGCATACGGTGCCGGCTTGCCCCCGGCGTGCAGCTTGATGAACTCCGGCTGGGCAGCGACATCGGCCGCCGCTACCACGTCATACCCGGCGGCGGTCAGCGTGCTGGCTGCATCGGTGCAGACCTGCTCGGTCAGCGCCTGCAGCGCGGCCGGTTCCACACCGCGCAGTTCGTAGCTGACCTTCACGCGCGATTCCATGCGCTGCGAGCTGTCGCCGAAGCCGCGCTGGGTCTGGGCATCGGCGCCGGTCACCATGCCGAACAGCACATTGCAGCTGGTGATCGCGACGCGACGGACGTTCGCCGATGGCTTGGTCTTTTCAGCCTTCATGAACTTGGCCGCTTCATCGCGGCTCGGTAACTGTTCCGGTACGTCCGGCGCCGTTTCCGGCGGCACCGCTGCTGCAGGGGGAGAGGCCTCGGCCGCCGTTGCGGCTTGGTCGGCGCGGGCATTGGCCAGCGTGGTCAGGCTCAGCGCCAGCAGCAGCGCAAGGGTGGCTTTCGTCATCGTCAGGCTCCGGATTCGGCGGTGGCGACGATTGGACGGCAGCCGGCAGGCGCGGGGTATCCCCGGATCATGGGGTGGCGCCAAGGCCAGGATCAGAGTCCCATTTCCCGTGCCATCAGCGCCGCTTCGGCTCGGCTGGCGATCGACAGCTTGCGGTAGATGTTGCGGACGTAATCGTGGACCGTGTGGCCGCTCAGCCCGAGCGCGCCGGCGGTCTCGGTCACCGAATAGCCGCGGCCGATCAGGCCCAGCGTTTCGCGCTCTCGCGGGGTCAGCGGCGGCAGGTCGGGCGGCAGAGCCGGTGCGGTGACCGGCGCGGCAGGCGCCGGCGGCGCGAACTGGCGCATCAGTCGGCGGGCGATCGCCGGGGACAGCGGCGGCTGGCCGTCGGCCATCGCCTGCAGCAGCACGGCCAGCTGCTCGCGCGACTGCTCCTTGAGCACGTAGCCGCCGGCACCGCGCTGCATCGCCGCGTACAGATATTCGTCGTCGTCGTAGAGCGTGGCGATCACGCACAGCGCCGGCGGTGTCTGCGCCAGCAGCGGCGGCAGCAGATCCAGCGCCAACCCATCGGGCAGCTTGAGATCGAGCAGCGCCAGATCGGGCTGCTGCAGCAGGCAGTCGCGGGCCTCGGCAAGGCTGCCCGCCTGCAGGCAGCGGGCATCCGGGAAGGCGCTGGACACAGCGGCAGTGAGCCATCGGCGGGCGCCGGGATGGTCGTCGAGCACCAGTACCGTATCCGGTCGCCACTTGCCTTCGGTCATGCCCGCTAGGGTAGCCTGCGACGCTTTTCAAAGGACACGCTTCGATGTCGGAACAACCGCTGAAACTGGGGGCCTACACCCTGCTGCGACGACTTGGCGAAGGCGCCAGCGGCACCGTCTGGCTGGCCGAACAGGCCGAGCCGCGCCGCGAGGTGGCGATCAAACTGCTGCATGACGGCAGCAGCGCCATGCGTGCCCGCTTTGCCCGCGAGGCGCAACTGCTGGCGATGCTCGAACACCCCGGCATCGCCCGCCTGTATGCCGCCGAAGTCGCCGACGGGCCGCATGGGCCGCAGCCGTATCTGGCGATGGAATACCTGTCCGGGCCGAACCTGCTGCAGCATGCCCGCGCACTGCCGCTGCGCGCGCGCATCGGCCTGCTGGCCGCCGTCTGCCGCGCCGTGCACCACGCCCATTCACGCGGCGTGATCCATCGCGATCTCAAGCCGGCGAACATCCTCGTCGACGCCTTCGGCACGCCGAAAGTGCTCGACTTCGGCATCGCCCACCTGATGGCCGATGACGAGGGCCGCGACGGCAGCGTGACCCGTCAGGGCGAGGTGCTCGGCACACTGCCGTACATGAGCTGGGAGCAAATCGGCGGCGCAGTCGGCGCCCGCGATCCGCGCTGCGACGTGTTCGCGCTCGGCGTCATCGGCTACGAACTGGTCAGCGGCCAGCGGCCCTGGGGCGAGCCGCCGAAGCCCGGCCTTGCCGCTGTGCTCGAACAGCGGCGCCTGCCGCCACTGCGGCTCGGCCAGCGCCAGCCCGAAGCGCGCGGCGATCTGGAAACGATCCTGCACAAGGCGATTGCCCATGCACTCGATGATCGCTACGACAGTGCCGCCGATCTGGCCGGCGAGCTTCAGCGCTGGCTCGACCACCGGCCGATCGAAGCCCGGCCGCTGACGCCGGCCTATGCGCTGGCCCGCTTCGTCCGTCGCCATCGCGGCTACTCGATCGCCGCTGGTGTCGTGGTGGCCAGCCTCGCCGTGTCGTCGGTTGTCAGCCTGCGCTACGCCTGGGCCGAACAGGCGGCGCGCAACGAGGCGGAGTCGCGCAGCGAGGAACTGCGCGCCGTGAACCGGCTGCTGGAGGACACGCTGGCCGGCGCCAGCCCGGAAAGCCAGACACCGGCCAGCGCGCGGACCCTGCTTGAAGTGCTGACCCATGGTGAATCGGTGCTGGCGCAGGATCGCTCGGTGCCACCGCAGGTGGCCGCACAGGTGCTGAAGACCATCGGCAGCACCTGGCATGGGCTGGAGCAGTACGAACGCGCCCGGACCGCGCTGGCCATCGCACGTGGGCAGTTCGATCGCCTGCCAGAACGCGACGATGCGACGGTGCTGCTGGCGCTGGAAATCCGCGCGCTGGATGCGCTCGCACGGATGGCGCTCGGTGATGTCGAGCCGGCGACCGCCGAACTGCGCGCCGTGCTCGACCAACTGCCGCCCGGCCAGCGCGGCGAGGCGCAGCAGCTGCGCATGGCCGTGCACGGCCGCTACGCCGATGCGCTGCTCGGTCGTGCCGCGTATGACGAGGTGATCGCGCTGCTCGGCGCGGTGGTCGCGGAGAGTGTCGCCACCCTCGGTCCGGACGATGTTCAGACCCTGTTCAACGCTGGCCGTCTGGCCTATGCGCGCCGGCTCGCCGGGCAGCCGGCCGAGGCGCTGGCCGATCTGGAAGCGCTGGTGCCGCGCCTGCTGCGGGTGTTCGGACCGGACAACAGCCTGACCCTGCTGATGCAGAACGAGCAGGGCCTGTGCTGGCTGGCGACCGAGAAGTTCGCCGACGCCGAAGCCGCGTTTCGTACCGTGCTGGCCACCGACGTGCGCCTTTTCGGCGAGGCCGGCCACAGCACGCTGGCCGCGCGCGGCAACCTGATCGGCGCGCTGATCCAGCAGCAGCGCTGGGACGATGCCGCGCAGCTGGCCGAGGCCAATCACCGGCTGGTGATCGGCCGCTTCGGCGCCGAGCACTACGAAAGCCACATGGCCGGCCGCAACCGCGCCCGGGTGCTCGAACAGGCCGGCCGTCCGGCGGAGGCCGAAGCGCTGTACCGCGCTGCAATCGACGGCATTCCGCGCCAGGTCGGCCCGCGCCATCCCGAAGCCTTCCGCGCCCGCAACGACTACGGCGTGTTCCTGATCGAGCAGAAGCGCGCGGCCGAAGCGGTGTCGCTGTACGCGGAGATGCATCCGCGTGCGGTCGAGGCTTTCGGCGAGGACAACGCCAACACGGTCGCCTGGGATGGCAACTGGGCGCGCGCGCTGCACGCCGCCGGCAGGATGAAGGACACCGCGCTGCTGCTGCGCCGGGTGCTGCCGCTGCTGGAGAAGCACTACGGTGCCGACAGCAGCCGCGTGGTCAAGGCGCGGGCGCGGCTGACGGAGGCCGAGGCCGCGCTGGGCGGCGCCACGTGAGGCGCGTCTGGTGGCATCTGCGGTCGCGCTGGTCTGTCCCGCCGCCGGCCGGCACGTTAGCGTCCGCGGCGGCAGATGACGATCTGAATGCCCGGCTGCTCGCCGAGCGCCAGCGCATCTACGAAGCCCTGCACGACGACCTCGGTGCCAAGCTGCTCGATCTGGTCTACGGCGCCGATACGCCTGAGCAGGCCGACCGTGCCCGCGAGGCACTTCAGATCCTGCGCGATGTGGTGTCGCAGGCGCGCCGGCCACCGGGGCCGCTTTCGGCCTTGCTGGCGGCGTTGCAGGACGAAGTCAGGCAGCGGCTGCTGCTGCTCGGCTGGCAGCTGGACTGGCAGCAGGCGGACACGCTGCCGGAACCGGTGCTCGATCAGGGGCAGGTGCTGCAGTTGTCGCGGATCATTCGCGAGGCGGTCAGCAATGCGCTGCGCCACAGCGAGGGCCGGGCGCTGCGCGTGCGCATCGGCCACGTGGCGCCGGAACTGACTGTGGAAATCACCGATTTCGGCCGCATCGACCGGGCAGCGCTTGCGGCGGCGGGCGGCCTCGGCCTGCGCAGTATGCGCGCCAACGCCGAGCGCCTGGGCGCCGATATCGACTGGCAGACCGGCACGCTCGGCGGTACCCAGGTGCTGCTGCGGTTGCCGCTGCCGGCCTGAGCGGCGAGCGGAAAGGGATCAGCGCGCGGCGCGGTGCTCCGCTTCGACATCGGCATCGAAGCTGGCATTGGCATCGAGCTTCATCAGGTACGGGTAGACCCGCGCGAACTCGCCGCGCAGGGTCGCGGCCGGCACGTCGGCCATTTCGCCGCGCAGCTGCAGGTATTCCATGTGACGGTTCCCGTTGAGGTCGAACGGGTGGTAAATCGAGTCCTCGCGGCCGTCGAATTCCAGCGGCTGCAGCGCGAATTTCTCGCACAGCTCGATGTTGAATGCCGGCGTGGCTTTGAGCCAGACGCCGTCGAGCAGGATCGCCGTGTAGCCGTGCCAGTAGAAGACGTCGGTCTGCATGGTCTGGCGCAGCCGCTCGGTCGACAGATGGTTCTTCACGTCGGCAAAACCGACTCGCGCCGGCACGCCGGCGGCACGGCAGACGGCGGCCAGCAGCGCGGCCTTCGGCACGCACCAGCCTCGGCCGGCCAGCAAGGTGGTGCTGGCTTTCAGGCCGTGGTCGGAGAGGTCGATCGCATACGGGTCGTAGCGGATTCGGTCGCGCACCGCGTAGTACAGCGCGACTGCCTTGTCGCGCGGCGCCTGACGGCTGCCGACCACGTCGGCCGCGAACGCGGTGATCGCCGGATGGTCGGCGTCGATGCAGACGGCGGGGGCGAGGTTGTCGTCGGTCGTGTTCATGGCCCGATTGTCGCCCGATTCCGGCGCTTCAGAAGCCGAGCTGCTTCGAGGCGAGGTCCTTCATGATTTCCGAGGCGCCGCCGCCGATCGACAGCACCTTGGTTTCGCGGAAGATCCGCTCGACCCGGGCGCCGCGCAGGTAGCCGGCGCCGCCGAGAATCTGCACCGCTTCGCCGGCCACGTATTCGAGTGTGGAGGTCGCGAGGTTCTTCAGCAGGCAGACATCGGCGATCGGCATCTGCTTCTGGGCGATGCGCCAGCACAGGATGTCGAGCTGCGCCTTGACGCTGTCGATGCGCATCTTCATGTCGACCAGCTTGTGGCGGATCACCTGCCGGGTGATCAGCGGCTTGCCGAACGTCTGCCGTTCGCGCGCCCAGGTCACGGCGTCCTCATAGCAGACCTGCGCCGAGGCCCAGGCCTGCGCTGCGAGCATGATCCGCTCGTTGTTGAAGTTCATCATGATCGCCATGAAGCCGGCGTTTTCAGGACCGATGCGGTTGGCCACCGGCACCCGGCAATCCTGGAAATACAGCGTGGCGGTGTCCGAACACCACCAGCCCATCTTCTGCAGCGGCGTGCGGCTGAAGCCTGGCGTGCCGGCCTCGATCACCAGCAACGACACGCCGTTCATGCCGTCGCCGCCGGTGCGGACGGCCACGGTGAGGTAGTCGGCGCGCATGCCGGAAGTGATGAAGGTCTTCGAGCCGTTGACGATGTAGTGGTCGCCGTCGCGCACCGCCTTCGTGCGCAGGTTGGCGACATCCGAGCCGCCGCCCGGTTCGGTGATGCCGAGGGCGGCGATCTTTTCGCCGCGCAGCACCGGCGCCAGGAATTTCTCCTTCTGCTCGTGGCTGCCCATGTGCACCAGCGGCGGGCTGGCGATGCCGTGGCTCAGCAGGCTGGCGATCAGGCCGCCGCTGCCGGTACGGGCCAGTTCCTCGACGGCGATGACCAGATAGAACAGGTCCGGCACCTCGATGCCGCCATAGGCTTCCGGGAAGCCGACACCGAGCAGGCCGACTTCCGCCGCCTTGGCGTGCAGTTCGCGCGGCAGTTCCTCCGCAGCTTCCCAGGCTTCGATGTTCGGTGCACATTCACGCTCGACGAAGCGGCGGACCTGGGTCCGGAAGGCCTCGTGTTCGGCGGTGTAGAACGGCGAAGCGAGCGAGGCACTCTGGGCACGAGTCACGGTAATCATCCTGTCTGTCGTAGCGGTTTCGCAGACTGTAGTGCTCGGCGTACCATCACGCTAGAAGAATATTTGTTACGACAATCATTATTACCCGAAGCCTTCAAAGGACACCCGACATGGCGCAGCTCCCACCCGATGCTCTCCCGCTGGCCCGTATCTATCGCTGGGAAAAGGAGCTGGCCGACCGGCCCTGGCTGACCCAGCCGATGGGCGGCGGCGCGGTTCGCACCTGGACCTGGGCCGAGGCCATCGACGAGGCGCGGCGGGTGGCCGAATGGCTGCAGTCCTACGGCCGTATCCACGGCTGGGACAAGGACGCCAAGGTGGCGATCCTGTCGAAGAACTGCGCCCACTGGATCATGACCGACCTCGCCATCTGGATGGCCGGCTATGTCAGCGTGCCGCTGTATCCAACGCTGACCGCGACCTCGGTGCGGCAGATCCTGGAGCACAGCGAATCGAAGGCGATCTTCGTCGGCAAGCTCGACGACTACGCGATGATGCGGCCCGGCATTCCCGATGACTTGCTGCGCTTCGGCTGTGCGCTGTCGCCGACTGACGATCATCGCCAGTGGGACGACATCGTCGCCTCGAATCCGCCGATGCCCGGCGAGACCCGGCGGGCGGCCGACGAGCTGGCGACCATCGTCTACACCTCGGGCACCACCGGCATGCCCAAGGGCGTGATGCACAGCTTCGGCACCATCGGCCGCGCGCCGATCGCGATGGAGCAGCGCATCGCGCCGACGCCGGCCGACCGCATGCTGTCCTACCTGCCGCTGTCGCACATCGCCGAGCGTTGGGCGGTGGAATCGGTGTCGATCCGCTGCGGCACCCAGCTCTACTTCGCGGAAACGCAGGACACCTTCCTGAAGGACCTGCAGCGTGCCCGGCCGACCTTGTTCATCTCGGTGCCGCGCCTGTGGGTGAAGTTCCAGCAGGGCGTGTTCGCGAAGGCGCCGAAGGAAAAGCTCGACCGGCTGTTCCGGATTCCGTTCCTCGGCCGCATCGTCAAGAAAAAGATCCTGAAGCAGCTTGGTTTCGACACCGTGCGCTTCGCCGGCGGTGGCGCCGCACCGATGCCGGCCAGCCTGATTCGCTGGTACGGCACGCTCGGGCTGGAACTGCTGGAGGGCTACGGCATGTCTGAGAACTTCGGCGTGTCCCACGGCAGCAAGCCGGGGCAGGGGCGACCGGGCTATGTCGGCGTGCCGTACGACGACGTGGAGCATCGGATTGCCGAGAACGGCGAAATCCTGGTCCGCTCGCCGTGCAACATGATGGGCTACTTCAAGGAGCCGGAGAAAACCCGCGAGGCGCTGACCGAGGACGGCTGGCTGCACACCGGCGATCGCGGCGAGATCGACAGCGACAACCGCCTGCGCATCACCGGCCGGGTCAAGGAACTGTTCAAGACCGGCAAGGGCAAGTACGTGGCGCCGGCGCCGATCGAGAATCGCCTGTCGGCGCATCCGAAGATCGAAGCGGTCTGCGTGACCGGCGCCGGCTTTCCGCAGCCGTTCGCGATCGCCATCCTGAGCCCGGATGCGCAGAGTGCCTTCGGGGCCGACCTGGCGCTGCGCGATGCGCTGACCGCGTCGCTCGGCGCGATCATGGCCAGCGCCAATGAGGCGGCCGATCCGCACGAGCACCTGAGCTTCATCGCCGTGGTGCCGGGCTCATGGACGGTGGAAAACGGCTTCATCACGCCCACGCTGAAGATCAAGCGCAACATCGTCGAAGAGGCTCACAGCAAGCACTTCGAAGGCTGGTCGCGGCAGCGGCGGGCCGTGGTCTGGCAGCTCGGCGCATGAACGCCGGCACGGCTGTGGTGACCGCCCGGCTGTACCGGCCGGACGATCGTGCCGCCTGCCTGCGAGCCTTCGACAGCAATGTGCCGAAGTTCTTCGATGTCGCCGAGCGCACCGATTTCGAGGACTACCTCGACAGCCTGCCGGAGCGCTCGCACGGCCGCTATTTCGTGGCGGTCGATTCCACCGGCGCCGTGCAGGGCAGTGCCGGTTATGCCCTGAACGAGCGCGGCGACAGCGCCGATTTCTGTTGGGCCATGGTCCGGCGCGAACAGCACCGCAGCGGCTACGGCCGGGTGCTGCTGGAAGCGCGGCTCGCCGCGATCCGGGCTGAAGGCGGTGTCCGCGACGTGCGCCTGAGCACCAGCCAGCACGCGGCCGGCTTCTACCAGCGCTTCGGCTTCGTCACCGTCAGGCTGGTGCCGGGCGGCTTCGCGCCCGGCATCGATCGCTGCGACATGCAGCTGCCGCTCGACTGAAGTCGCACGGCTCGGCTTGCACCTCGGGCGAGGGCGTAACCAGGTCCGCCCGATGCCCGGATCGTGTTGCCGGTCGATGAGCGGCGGACGCCCGTTCTTCGTTCCCGGCTTGATCAAGGTCTCCAATGGCCGCGGATTTCGGCATGCCGAGGGCTGATGCGTGCTGGTTCCCGGTGCGGCTTTCGTGGTGGACTGACGCCGGTTGGCACGAAATTCGGTTGCCAACCCGCGCGTCGGACCCCGTTGGGTCCTCACCACACAAGAACACAGGGAGCAGAACATGGAATCAGTCAGCAACACGAAGGGCTGGCGGCCGCGCCGGCTCGGCATCGGGCCGATGGCCTCGGCGCTGGTCGCCGGTGCCTTCCTGCTGGTCACGGCAGCCACGCAGGCGGCGGACAGCGGGCCGACCCAGCGCTTGATCGTCAAGTTCAAGCGTCCGGCGCTGTCGACGGCGGCGCACCAGAAGCAGGCACAGGCGCTGGCCAGCCTGATCGGCAGCCGCCGGGGCGTGGCGCTGCAATGGCTGCGCAGCACCGGCACCCAGGCCGACGTGCTGCGCATCGGCCGGCGTGTGGATGCAGCGGAGCTGGCCGCGCTGATCGCCGAATTCAAGGCCGATGCGGCGATCGACTACATCGAGGAAGACCGCCTGCTGCAGCCGACGTCGACGCCGAACGATCCGCGCTACAGCGAGCAGTGGGGCTATTACGAAGCGGTCGGCGGCATCCGCGCGCCGGCGGCCTGGGACGTCACCACCGGCACCGGCGTGACCGTGGCGGTGATTGACACCGGCTATCGCCCGCATGCCGATCTGGCCGCCAACATCGTCGGCGGCTACGACATGATCAGCGACCTCGCCACCGCCAACGACGGCAACCTGCGCGACGCCGATGCCCGCGATCCGGGTGACTGGGTGCGCAACTTCGAATGCGGGCTGAACCTGTCGGCCAGCAGTTCCTGGCACGGCACCCATGTCGCCGGCACCATCGCCGCCGTCAGCAACAACGCGCTGGGCGTGGCCGGTGTCGCCTATGGCGCCAAGGTGCTGCCGGTGCGCGGGCTCGGCAAGTGCGGCGGTTACACCTCCGACATCGCCGACGGCATCATCTGGGCTTCTGGCGGTACGGTGCCCGGCGTGCCCGCCAACCCGAACAAGGCGCAGGTCATCAACATGAGCCTGGGCGGCTCCGGTGCCTGCGACAACACCACGCGGCTGGCGATCCAGGGCGCGATCAGCCGCGGCACCACCGTGGTGGTGGCGGCCGGCAACGACAACGGCAACGCCAACAACCACACGCCGTCGAACTGCCCCGGCGTGATCACGGTGGCGGCAGTCGGCCGCAACGGTGGCCGTGCCAGCTACTCGAACTTTGGCACCGTGGTGACGCTGGCAGCGCCCGGCGGTGATAGCCGGGCGGCCGGCAACGGCGTGCTGTCGACCCTGAACGCCGGCACCAAGGGCCCCGGTGCGGACGCCTACGCGTTCTACCAGGGCACCAGCATGGCCACGCCACATGTGGCCGGCGTGGTGGCACTGCTCTACAGCGTCAAGCCGTCGATCACGCCGGACGAGGTGAAGACCGCGCTGACCACCACGGCCCGCGCCTTCCCGGCGGCCTGTTCCGGCTGCGGCAGCGGCATCGTCGACGCGGCGGCGGCCGTCGCCTACGTGCAGGCCGGCATCATCATCGACCCGCCACCGCCGCCGCTGTGCCCGGCGGGCTTCCTCGCCTACCAGGGTGAACTGGCCACGAAGGGCGCACTGACCGCTCAGCCCAGCGAGCTTGGCTTCACGCTTGGCGCCGCAGGGCCGATCGAAGGCAGCCTGAGCGGTGCCGATGCCAGCAACCTCGACCTGTACCTGCAGCGCAAGAGCGGCAGCGCCTGGAGCATCGTCGCCCGCTCGGATGCCGCCGGCACCTCGGCCGAACGCATCAGCTTCACCGGCGCCGCCGGCGCTACCTACCGCTGGGGCATCCGCGCCACCGCGGCGCCGGGCGCCTATACGCTGTGCGGCAGCCCGCAATGACGATCGCCATGCCCAGCGCCTGAAACACATTCGCCCTGCAGCGGCATGACCGCTGCAGGGCGAATGTCGTCAGCCAGGGGCCGTGTTCAGGCCGCGCCAGCCTCCGCGTACTTCACGCGCAGCACTTTCTTGTCGAGCTTGCCAACGCTGGTCTTGTCCAGCGCTTCGACGAACAGCACGCGTTCCGGCACGCCGTACTTGGAGATCACGCCCTTGTCGGCGAAGGTCATCATGTAGCGCTTGATCTCGGCTTCGTCGCCGGTTTCGCCGGCCTTGAGCACGATCAGCGCCACCGGGCGCTCGCCCCACTTCGGGTCCTTGATGCCGATGACGGCGACTTCGCTGACACAGGGATGCGCGGAGATCAGGTTTTCCAGATCCAGCGACGACACCCATTCGCCGCCGGTCTTGATCACGTCCTTGACGCGATCGGAGATCACCAGCACGCCGTCGTCGCCGAAGCTGCCGATGTCGCCCGAGTGCATCCAGCCGCCCTGCCAGAGTTCCTCGGACGCTGCCGGGTTCTTGTAGTAGCCCTGGGTGGTCCAGATTGAGCGGAACACGATCTCGCCGGTCGACTTGCCGTCGTTCGGCAGCGGCTGGACGTTGGCATCGACGGCGCGCACGTCGCACAGCAGCGCTGGGCGTCCGGTGCGCACGCGCAGGGATGCCTGATGGTCGTTGTCGCCGCCGAGCTGGTCGGTGGGGATGTGGTTGATGATCTGCAGCGGGCCGGTCTCGCTCATGCCGTAGCCGGTGAAGACGTCGATGCCGCGATCGAGTGCGGCCTTGGCCAGGCCCTTCGGCAGCGCCGAGCCGCCGATCAGCACCTTCCAGCGCGACAGGTCCACTTCCTTGGCCATCGGGTGGCTCAGGATCATGTGCAGGATGGTCGGCACGCAGTGCGAGTACGTGACGCCTTCCTTGGCGATCAGCTGCAGCAGCATGTCCGGCGTGTAGCGGCCGGCGTAGACCTGCTTGAGGCCGAGCATCGTCGCCACGTACGGCATGCCCCAGGCGTGGACGTGGAACATCGGCGTGATCGCCATGTAGACGTCGTCCTGATGCACGCGCCCCTGCACCGGCGCGGTGCCGAAGGTAGAGGCGACGCCCAGCGTGTGCAGCATCATCTGGCGATGGCTGTAGTAGACGCCCTTCGGCAACCCGGTGGTGCCGGAGGTGTAGAAGGTCGACATCCGTGCGTTCTCGTCGAACTCCGGGAAATCGAAGCACGGCGTTGCCTGCGCGAGCAGCGTTTCGTACTCGCCGGCAAACGGGATCTTCGACGCCGGCAGCTGGCCGTCCTCGGCGATCAGCACGTACTGCTTGACCGTTTCCAGCTTGTCCAGCAGCGATTCCAGCACCGGCACGAAATCGGTGTTGACCAGCACGATGTCGGCCGCCGCATGGTTCAGCGTGTAGAGCATCTGCTCCGGGCTCAGGCGGATGTTCACGGTCTGCATCACGCAGCCGAGCATCGGGATCGCGAAGTACAGGTCGAGGTAGCGCTGGCTGTCCCATTCCATCACCGCCACCGTCATGCCCGGCTTGGCGCCCAGCGCGGTCAGGAGGTTCGCGGCCCGGTGCACGCGCTCGACGAACTGCGGATAGGTGAAGCGCGCCTTGTCGCGATAGACGATCTCGTTCTTCGACGCGCGATTGATCGGGCTGGTCAGCAGGTGCTTGATCAGCAGCTGGTAGTTGTAGGCGGACGGCGTGCGATCGATCGGCGGCAGCGAGGTCATCGTGGGGTCTCCTGATGCGTTCGGTGAGAAAGTGCAGAACAGCGTTGGTTCGCGTGCCAGCCGGCGCGGCGGGCGCCTGTGACGGCACGCGATTCACATGATTTCGACAAGCGGCGGCAGGGCTGCCGCGCAGCGCTGCGAACTATAGCCGCAGGGTTGCCGTGCGAGGACGCAGGGCAGTGCCTCAGCCCGGCTTCAGGAAGCTGAACAGGCGCCGGCGTTCGGCAAGGCTCATCGCCTCCAGCTTGGCGACGTTGGCCTCGGGAATCCCTTCCGGGTCCGGGTGGCTGTCGATCGCGCTTGCCACGCTGTCCTCGCGCAGCAGGTGCAGGATCGGCACCGGCGAGCGGTTGGTGTAGTTGCCGGCTTCGGTCGGCAAGGTGCCGGCGAACTGGTAGTGCGGATGGAAGCTGGCTACCTGGAATTCGCCGGACCACTCGTACTGGTCGAGCAGGGCATCGACGTCGTCAAGGAAATCGTTGTAGTCGAGAAAGTCGGCGAGGAAATTCGGGATCGCGATCAGCGTCGTTTCCAGGGTCGCCGGCGGCGTATCGGCCAGCCGCGCCAGCTCCAGTTGCAGATCGGTCAGCAGTTCCACGCCGCTGCGGGCTTCGCTGACCAGTACCCGCACCCGGTTGTCGCGGAACGGCCGCGCCGCGAACGGACACAGGTTCAGGCCGACGACGATGCTTTCCAGCCAGGCGCGGACCTGGGCTTCGACCGGATGCAGCGCCGGCGGCGGCGTCTGGTTCATGGGCGATCGTCCCGCAGCTGCCGCAGCAGGGTTTCGACATCGGCCAGCATCGCCAGCGGGCGCGTCGCCTCCAGCAGCTTCTGCTTGCGCTCGGGCGCAATCGGCAGCAGTTCGGCCAGCCGGCTGGCGACCCAGGCCGCGTCGTCGAAGCGGGTCGGCTGCGCGAAATTCTCTTCGCCCAACTCCTTGATCAGATCGCCCAGCAGCTGCTGCAGCGGCGCGTAGCGTTCGGGCACGCCGGTCGGGTCGGGAGGGTCGATCAGTTCGACGGTGCCGATGATCAGGCCATCCGGCTGGGTGCGTCTGTCGATCAGCCGGAAGATGCTTTCGCCACGCGTGTTCAGGGTGAACAGGCCGGGGTTCGGCACTTCCCAGTCGGTGATGCGCGCTGTGCAGCCGACCTTGGCCGGCACCGCCGGCGTGCCGACCTCGAAGCCACCGACGATCAGCGCCACGCCGAACAGGCTGTTGTCGCGGATGCAGGCCTTGGTCATCTCCACGTAGCGCGGCTCGAAGATGCGCAGCGGCAGCCGGCCGCCGGGGAACAGCACGGTGCCGAGCGGGAAGATCGGGATTTCCATCGCCATCGCCGCAGCTGTCCGGTTCAGAGCCCGCCGCAGCCGATCAGGCCGCCGTCGACCGTCAGCGTGGTGCCGGTCACGTAACTCGATGCCGGCGACACCAGATAGAGGATCGCCGGCGCGATTTCCGCCGGCTGGGCCGCGCGGCCCAGCGGAATCTGCGGCAGTACCTGCTTCATCAGCTGCTCGTTCTTGGTCAGCGCCGAAGCGAACTTGGTTTCGGTGAGCCCCGGCAGCACGGCGTTGCAGCGCACGTTCCAGGACGCGCATTCCTTGGCGAAAGCCTGGGTCATGTTGATCACCGCCGCCTTGGTGATCGAGTAGATGCCCTGGTACATGCCCGGCTTCACACCGTTGATCGAGGCGATGTTGACGATCGCGCCACCGCCGCTCTTCTTCATCAGCTTGGAGGCCAGCGCCGCCAGCTCGAAATAGCCCTTGATGTTGACCTGCAGGGTCTTGTCGACCTTCGACATCTCGGTGTCGCTGATATGGCCGAAGTAAGGATTGGTGGCGGCGTTGTTGACCAGGATGTCGAGCCTGCCGAGGCCGGATTCGATCTCGGCCATCAGTGCCTTCAGTGCGGCCGATTCGCCCTGGTGCGCCGCGATCGCAGTGGCTTTGCCGCCGCTGGCGACGATGCTGGCAGCAACCACGTCGAGGTCTTCCTGCTTGCGGCTGGAAATCACCACGTGCGCGCCCTGTTCGGCCAGCAGCCGGGCAGTGGCTTCGCCGATGCCGCGCGAGGCGCCGGTGATCAGCGCGACCTTGCCGGTCAGATCGAAAAGTTGAGTCGCCATGGCCGCTCCGGGTCGATAATCGTGATTGCGAGCCGCGAGTTTAGCCGCAGCGATCCTCCGGCGAAGCGCTGGCGATCACCACTCGACAACCGGGGGCAGGCATGACCGAGCAGGGCTTCCAGGCGCTGGTCCAGCGTCTCACCGGACGCGCCCAGCGGCACCCAGCGCGGTTCCGGCTGGAAGTGTTCGCGCTGGCGGCAGCCGGCTACCTCTATGTGCTGCTGCTGGTGGTGCTGGCACTGCTGAGCAGCCTGGTGCTGGTGGTGATCTGCTTTCTGCAGCCGATCCTGCTGGTCAAGCTGCTGAAGATCATCTGGCTGCCGATCTGGTTCTCGTGGTCGGTGCTGAAGTCGATCTGGGTGCGCTTCGATCCGCCGCAGGGCCGGCCGCTGAAGCCGGCCGAGGCGCCGGCACTGTTTGCCGAGATCGCGCGCATTCGTGCCGCGATTCCCGGTCCGAAGCCGCATCAGGTGCTGGTCACCGACGACTACAACGCCGCCGTCGCCCAGCATGCGCGGCTCGGCGCGCTCGGCGGGTGGCGCAACTATCTGATCCTGGGGCTGCCGATGATGTCGGCGATGTCGCCGGATCAGTTCCGCGCCGTGCTGGCCCACGAGTTCGGCCACTTCGGCGCCGGCGATTCGCGGCTCACCGGCCGCATCTACCGCATGCGGGTGCTGTGGGCGCGGCTGCAGCAGCAGTTCGATCAGCGCGGCGGCTTTTTCTTCCGGCGCTTCTTCGCCTGGTTCGGGCCGAAGTTCAACGCCTATTCGTTCGTGCTGGCGCGGGCGCAGGAGTACGCAGCCGATGCCGCCAGTGCCCGGCTGGTCGGCACCGTGCCGGCGGCCGAAGCGCTGGTGATCGCCCAGATCGGACACGACTATCAGGAAAGCCAGGTCTGGCAGCCGGTCTGGCAGCGGCTGCCGCACGATCCCGAGCCGCTGGCGCGGCCCTACGCGCAGTTGCTCGCGGGCGGTCATCGCTATGCCGACTGGAGCGACGCCCCGGCGCGCTTGCAGCGAGCCCTGCAACGCCGGACCGGCTGGTCCGATACGCATCCGGCGCTTGGCGATCGGCTCGCCTCGCTGGGTGCGGCCGCGGCGGTGCCGCCAGCCGCTGAGCAATCGGCGGCCGCCGCCTTTCTCGGGCCGACCGCCGAGGTGCTGGCCCGGGAATTCGACGAACGCTGGCGTGCCGGCATCAGCCAGCCGTGGCGCGAGCGCCACGAGCAGCGCCAGCAGGAGCGGCAGGAACTGGCAATGCTCGACGAGCAGGCGGCCGGCGCCGGCGCGCTCGACCGCGCGGCTCTCTGGCGGCAGGCGCTGCTGACCGAGATCGTCCACGATCCGGCGACGGCGCTGCCGCGTTTCCAGGCTTTCGCCGAAGCCTATCCGGACAGCGCCGAGGCGCGTTACGCGATCGGCCAGATCCTGCTCGGCCAGGGCGACGACGCCGGCATCGCGCTGATCGATGCAGTGATGCGGCAGGACCCGAATGCGATCAAGCCCGGGGCGGTGCTCGTTCACCAGTACTTGACCGATCGGGGGCGGGAAGCGGAAGCGCGGCCGTATCTTGATGCCTGGCAGGCGCGCGACGATCTGGAGCAGCAGGCCGCCGCCGAACGCGCCGAGTTCCGGCCGAAGGACGACTACCTGGATCACGGCCTCGATGCTGGCGAGGTCGATCGGCTGCGCATACAGGCGGCGACGCTGCCCTGGCTGGGTCAGCTGTGGCTGGTGCGCAAGAGGGTTGCGGTATTTCCGGAGCAGCCGGCCTGGCTGCTGCTGGTCAAGCCGCGCTGGTACAAGCGGATCAAACCGGCGCTCGCCGAAACCGAGATCCGCCGGACGCTGGACCTTGCCGATACGCTGACCGTGGCCGTCCATCGTTCGGAGCTGAAGGCCTTGTTCAGGCGGGCGACCCGGATGGCCGTCGGCAGCCTGATCTATCGGGCCTGAGCCCGGACCGGGTTTTTCGATGCTGGCTACAGCACCGAATAGACGACGAAGAACCCAATCGCCACCAGCAGCGTCATCGAGGCCAGGAACAGCGTCTCCACCGCCCGCAGCAGCCTGGCGGTGGTGCGCCGGCTGCCGGTGCGCAGCCCCCAGACCACCAGATAGCAGCAGATCAGGAACATCAGCGCGTTCAGCGCCAGCACGTCGTCGGCCAGCGTTTCGGTGTTGCGCGAGCGGGCAAAGGCATTGACCGCGCCGAGCAGGCCGACGCAGATGCCGGTCATGCTGGTGGCGGCGGACAGCAGCCGTTCGAGGATGCGCTCGTGACGGGCGTCGTCGTCGGCGCTGATCGGGTCATGCAGCTCCATGCCGTGCGGGCTCAGAGCGGCGAGCGGGCCATCACCCGCTCGCAGACCTGCGCCAGCACGGTGACGAACAGGCCGAAGGCCTTGAACTTGGGATTGGTGGTCTGGCCGAGCTTGTAGCGGTAGTAGATCTGCTGGGCGATGACGCCGAGCCGGAACAGGCCGAACACGTAGTACCAGTCGGCGTTCGGGATCGCGCGGCCGGTCTTTTCCTCGTAGTGCCGGATGATTTCCGCGCGGCTCAGCATGCCGGGGATGTTCGACGGCTGCATGCGGATCGCCTGCATCTCCGGCGGATCGCCGGCTTCGACCCAGTAGGCCAGCGAGGAGCCGAGATCGAGCAGCGGATCGCCGAGCGTGGCCATTTCCCAGTCGAGCACGCCGATCACAGTCAGCCCGTCGTCGGGGCTCAGCACCACGTTGTCGTAACGGTAGTCGTTGTGGATGATCGCCGGCCGCGCCGAGTCGGCCGGCATGTGATCGTGGAGCCAGCGGATGATCGCGTCGTAGCTCGGGATGTCGTCGGTGACGACGCGCGCCAGCCGCTCGCTCCAGCCGCTGACCTGGCGCGCGACATAACCGGCCGGCTTGCCCATGTCGGCCAGGCCGGCGGCCTGGTAGTCCAGCTCGTGCAGCGCGATCTGGGTATCGATCAGGTTCAGGCACAGCTGGCGCGCGCGCGCCGGGCTGTACTGCACGCCGGCCGGCAGATCGCGGCGCAGGATCACGCCGGTCAGCTTGTCCATCACGTAGAAATCCGAGCCGATCAGGCTGCTGTCCTCGCAGTAGGCCAGCGGCTTCGGGCAGGCGAAGTGCGGATTCAGCCGGGCCAGCACGCGGAACTCGCGGCCCATGTCGTGGGCGCCCTTGGCCTTGGTGCCGGACGGCGGCCGGCGCAGGATCATCTGGCGGCTGCCGACCGTCAGCTGGTAGGTGAGGTTCGAGGCGCCGCCGGGGAATTGCCGCAGCTCCAGCGGACCGTTGGCAAGATCGGGGATCTGCGATTTCAGGAACGGCAGGATCCGCGCGGGATCGAAGGCGTTCTCGTCGCGGACGGTGCCGGCGGTGTCCAGCGGGGCGGCGATGTCGGTCATCGGGTGCTCGGGCTCGGTGGCGGATCAGCGGCGCATTGTTGCCGAAGCGCGCCGCCGTCCGCACGGGGCCCGGGTCTGCCCCCGGCGCGGCTTCAGCCGGCCTTGCTGCCGCGCTCCAGATAGCGGCGCAGCTCGGCCAGCGGCAGCGCCGCCGCCAGCCGCCAGCCCTGCAGGTAGTCGACGCCCGCCGCCCGCAGGCGCTCGATCTGGAAATCGGTCTCCACGCCTTCGGCGACCGTGGCCAGGCCCAGCCGGCGCGCCATCGTCACCATGTCCTCGACCAGCCCGGCCGTGACCGATTCGGTACCGATGGCGTCGACGAAGGCCTTGTCGATCTTCAGCAGGTCGAAATGGAACTGGGCGAGATAGCGCAGCGACGAGTAGCCGGTGCCGAAGTCGTCGAGCGCGATCCGCGCGCCTTGCGCCCGCAGCGTGTCGATCACCTGGCTGGCGACGTTGTCGGACGACGACAGCAGCTCCCGCTCGGTGATCTCGAACACCAGCCGGCCATCGGCGAAGCGATCGCCGAACACGTCGTTCACCAGCGTCGGCAGTTCCGGATCGCTGAAATGCCGGGGGCTCAGGTTCAGCGCCACGTAGAAGCCGGGATAGGCCTCGAGCAGGGTTTCCAGATCGCGCCGCACCTGGCGCATCAGCCAGGCCGTCATCGGGATGATCTGCCCGGACAGCTCGGCCAGCGGCACGAACACGCCGGGCATGATCAGACCCTTCTGCGGGTGCTGCCAGCGCAGCAGCGCTTCGGCGCCGACCACCCGCAGGCCATCGCTGGCGTGGATCGGCTGGTAGTGCACGCGCAGCTCGTCGTTCTCCAGCGCGTCGACCAGGGCGGCGTCCATCGAGCGTTCGCGGCGGTCCAGTCGAACCAGCAGCAGGAACAGCGGCAGTGATATCGCCAGCCCGAGCGCGACGAAGCCGGCGGTGTTCTCCCACCAGGCGCCGATCAACTCGTCACGCGAGCCGCTGACGACGATGCGCAGCGGATAGCGTCGGGATTCGCGGCGGCGGACCAGGCTGTCGGCGTCCTCGATCACCGCCGCGCTGCCGGCGCGCGCCAGCACCCGGCCATCGCGGCGTTCGATGCGCAGCGCGATCGAGCTTTCATCGATCGCCGCCCGGACCGGCTCCAGCAGTTCGCGCGGATTGAGCAGCAGGCTGATGGCCAGCCCGGCGGCCTGCTGTGGCCCGCCGCTGCGCAGCACGCGGATCGACACCTCATCTTCCAGTGTCAGCGCCGGGGCCTCGATGTGGATGCCATCGGTCGGCCACGGCGGTAGGTCGAGATTCGGCACCTGTACTGGCGGCGCAAAGCGGCGCAGGTTGGAGCAGACCAGCTGGCCGTCGATCAGCAGGCCGGCTTCGCGGAAGTACAGCGAGGTGTAGACGGCCTTGCGCAGTCGCTCGAGGCTGGCCTCCGGACAGTCGGCGTCGACCGTCGTCACCAGCTCGGCCAGCGAGGCTTCGGCGGCGCCGAATACCTCGTCGGCACGGTGCTCCAGCAGCAGGGCGTAACGGTCCAGCCGCTGCCGGGCATCGCCGTTGGCCCGCTGCCAGGTCACTGCCAGGGTCAGCGCCGGCGGCAGCAGCCCGGCCACCACGGCGGCCAGGGCGATCATCGCCAGCTTGCGTCTGCGACGGGGTATCACCTGCAGCAGCTCCCGGTGCGGGCGGCGGCTGTCAGGAGCCTCCGCATCGGCAGCGAGACGCTGTCGAGGCCGGAACGGTAGTGCAAAGGCATCGGCTACGGCTGCCGTGCCGGAACAGTGGTCGGCGCCGGCGGCGTCGACGGTGGCGGGTGGCGGGCGTCCTCGCGGGCCTGCACGGCGGCGCGCAGCTGGTCGATGTTCTCGCGCAGCACGTCGGCCACCAGTTCATCGGTGCGCGGGTCGTTGAGCACGTCGTGGACGATGCCGATGGAAGTGTCGATCACCGAGTTGACGATGTCGCCGTAGAACGGCAGCCGGTTCAGCGCCTTGGTACGCGGATGGGCCTTCAGCTTGTCGGCGATCATCGCGCGCAGTTCGCGGTCGTTCTCCTCCAGCGCCCGGGCGATGTTGCGGGTGTAGGTGCCCTTCTTCAGCACTTCGGATACTTCCGCCAGCACCGCCAAGGTCACCACGCCGCCGATTGCGCGCAGTACGGCGTCCTTGAAGCGGCTGACCAGGCGATAGGTGAACTCGTCGCCCAGCGCGCGATCGGCCGCCATGCCGAAGCGCGACAGCAGGATCACGATCCGCACCACCCGGAACAGCCGGAAGCCGCGCAGCGCCGGCTCGGAGACCGGGATCATGCCGAGGATCTCGTACCAGTTGCGGACCAGATAACGGCGGCTCCAGCCGTCCTGCCACCAGCGCCACAGGAACTCGATGGCGAAGATCGCGCAGATCGCGTAGTCGGCGGCGATCAGCCGGGCGCTGAGTGCCGGTGATACTCGGCCCCAGCTTTCCCAGCTCAGCAGGCCGATCGACACCAGCGCCAGCACCAGCAGCAGCCAGTCGAGCAGCGGAACCCGACGGGCGCTGTCGATCAAGCCGGGCGGGGCGGCGGGTTCAGTCATCGGACGGCCCGGGCGGCTTGCGACGCCTGCACGGCGGCTCAGTGCGGGGTCGTCGGCGGCCGCTGGTCCCGGCGTTCCTTGATGCGTTCGCGCAGCTTCTGCTTCTGCTGCTCGCAGGCTTCTGGGTTGGCTTCGCAGCGGTCGCGCAGCGTTTCGGCGCGTTCGCGCAGTTCCTGCTTGCGGGCTTCGCAGGCATCCGGATTGGCCGCGCAGCGGGCCTTCAGGTCGTCGACCCGCTCGTGCACCCGCTCGCAGGCAGCAGGATCAGCCGCACAACGCTGCTTCAGCCGCTCGCCGGCCGCGGCGCAGGCTTCCGGGTGTTCGCGACAGTAGTCGCCCGCCGCACCGCTGGCGGCGCGCGCTGCGCCGGACCACAGGCCTGCCGCAAGCAGGGCCATCAAGACTGCAGACGGGATGCGGCGCATCGGGATCTCCTCAAGGTGGTTCGAATTGTGGCGATAGCAAACCACGAAAGCGGTGCCCGTGGGGCGCCGGCAGAGCGGCCTCCTTCATCGGCTGCCACCGTGCTTGACAGCGCCGTTGCCGCCACCCGAAATGCCGCCATGAGCATCGCCATCCCGCTGTGGATCACCCATCCCGCCTGTACCCGCCACGAGATGGGTGCCGGCCATCCGGAGTCGATCGAGCGCCTGCACGCGATCCACGACCGGATGATCGCCAGCGGCCTGCTGCCGATGTTCCGCCAGGCCACCGCGCCGCTGGCCAGCCGCGAGTCGCTGGTGCGGGTGCACGAGCCGAGGCTGGTCGATTTCCTGCTCGCTGCGCGGCCGCAGCCGGGCTCTTACCAGCGCATCGACGGCGATACCGCGATGAACGCCCACAGCGCCGAAGCCGCCCAGGCCGCCGCCGGTGCGGTCGTGCTCGGGGTCGATGAGGTGCTGGCCGGCAAGACCCGTTTCGCGTTCTGCGCCGTGCGCCCGCCCGGCCATCACGCCGAGCGCCGCCGGGCGATGGGCTTCTGCCTGTTCGACAACGTCGCCGTCGGTGCCGCCCATGCGCTGGCCAGCGGCCTGGAGCGTGTCGCCGTGCTGGATTTCGACGTGCACTACGGCAACGGCACCTCCGACATCTTCCGCGACGATCCTCGCGTGCTGGTCTGCAACACCTACCAGGACCCGTACTACCCCGGCTGGGTCAGCGACCCGCTGCAGCTGCATATCGTCGATGCACCGCTTCGCGCCGGCGATGGCAGCGAAGCGTTCCGGGCGGCCGTCGACAGCCGCTGGGCGCCGGCGATCGACGCCTTCCAGCCGCAGCTGATCCTGGTGTCCGCCGGCTTCGACGCCCACGGCCAGGACCCGCTGGCCGGCCTGGATCTGGTATTCGACGACTTCTCGTGGATCGGCAGCCGCATCCGCCAATGGGCCGATCGCCACGCCAGCGGCCGCGTGGTGGCGACGCTGGAAGGCGGCTACGACCTGTTTGCGCTGGCGCGCAGCGTGGAGTCGTTCGTGCGGCCATTCACGGTTTGACGGAGGATCATCGGAATGAGCCAGGGCGGCATTCGGCCGATCAAATCACCGGCATTCTCGCCGGCCTCTGCCAAGTACGGCCGGTTACTGCCGCCACCGCTGATCGGTCCGAGCAATTTCGATGAGCGCGCGCTGCGCGATCTTGGCCTGTCGATGATCGATCGTGGCGACCTGAAGGAGATTGGAAACCCCGATATCCCGGCGGCCTACACCTACTTCGGCCAGTTCGTCGACCACGACCTGACGCTTGATCTTGTCTCGACCTTTGAGGCCGAGATCGATTCGACCGCGACCCGCAATTTCAGGACGGCTGCGCTGGAACTCGATTCCCTGTACGGCCAGGGGCCGCACGATGCGCCGCATCTGTTCGATCAGGCGCAGCCGGGCTGTTTCCGGCTCGGCAGGGTGCTGCAGGCCGACCGCGGCGATGACCTGAAGTTTGATCTCCCGCGTCTAGAAGACGGCACGCCGCTGCTCGCTGACCGCCGCAACGACGAGAATCTGTTGATCAGCCAGCTGACCGTCGCTTTTCTGCGTCTGCACAACCACTGGGTGGGCGCAGCGAGCCACCAGGACTGGCGTACGAGGCATGAAGCTGCCCGGCAGCAGCTCCGCTGGCATTACCAGTGGGTGGTGCTGAAAGACTATCTACGGAGAATCGTTGGGCAGCCACTTATCGACGACATCCTTCTGAATGGCCGACGGCTCTACGACCCGCTGGATGCGGCCGCTGAAGCATTCATCCCGGTCGAGTTTTCGGGCGCTGCCTTCCGCTTTGGTCATTGCCAAGTTCGCGGTCGCTACCAGATCAACCGCAATGTGCCCAAACGTTTCATTCCCACGTTTCCGGCGCTTCCGATGAGCGACCGCTACGAGGTTCCAGAGCAGAACGATGTTCGAAGCAGCCTGCGCGGTGGACCGGTTCGCCAGCAGGACGTGGTCGACTGGTCGTTGCTGGTCGGAAACGGCATTGACGTTCAGTTCTCGAACCGCATCAGGCCCTCCCTCTCCGACCCGCTGCGCGGTTTGCCTGGCGAAGTGCTGCGCGACGGGGGTGACAACGGCGTGCTTTCGGTCCGCAACCTGTTGCGCGGAGCCCGACTGCGCCTGCCCGATGGGCGCGCTGCCGCCATGTTTGCGGCCGCGCTGATCTCTTCATCCGAAATCCGGGTGCTCGAAGAAGCCGAGATCTGGGCCGGTTTCGAGCACTACCGACTGGACCACGTGCCGTTATGGTTCTACGTGTTGCGCGAGGCTGAACAGCCTCGTGGCAACGGCTGTCGGCTGGCCGGACTGGGTGCGCGCATCGTCGCCGAGACGCTGATCGGTGTCCTGCAGAAGGACCCTTATTCGATCCTGCGTAGCGGCAGCAACTTCAGGCCTGACCCTTCGCTGACGCGCGATGGCGAATTCGATCTCGAATGCCTGCTGCGCGCAGCAGGCATGAAGTTCGGAGCCTGAGCGGCCAGCAGCCTGCGCCTCGTCAGCAAAGAGGTGCCAAGTCGTCCTTGCTTGCGCCAGACCAGCGCACGATGCGGGTAGCGGCGCACAGACTCTTGGCGATCAGTTCGACTACTTCTACTTGCTTCCCGGCTGGTGTCAGCTTCAGCAAGTCCTCCACCGGACCGAAGGCTTCCGGCTCAACACTCTTGAACTTGTTGATGCGCGGATCCTTATCGCCCGCGAATGTCCAGCCCCGAGCTTTGGCGAAGTCTGCGGGATTGGTACTCAACAGGCCTGCGGCAGCCTTGTCCTTGATTGCATCTTCGAAAGCAGTGATCAGATCGCCGACGGTCGGCGCACGCAATCCTTCAGTCA
Source organism: Nevskia sp. (assembly GCF_051860985.1). NCBI lineage: Bacteria > Pseudomonadati > Pseudomonadota > Gammaproteobacteria > Nevskiales > Nevskiaceae > Nevskia > Nevskia sp. The sequence continues at coordinate 73,717 of NZ_JBIMKV010000010.1, forward strand.
TGGTCAAGCTCCTCGTGGTGATCGTTCAGGGTGAGTTTCATGGGCACTGTCGCGGACGACCGATGCCAGCTGCGGATCGGACGCCAGATGTGTGCAGAGATCGCAGGTGTCGACGTAGCCTTCGCGGAGCCGATCCTGATGACCCGCGCGTACCACGGCAGGCAGAAACGACGCGGGCCCGACAGCACGAAGACGCTGGTGAACGGGATCGCGCCGCAGGCGATCGAGTGCGCGGGCGAGTGTCGCCGTGTGGATATCGCCCAGCGTGTGCAGCTCGGAAACCGGCCCGGAACTGCAGCAGGCGAGCACCCGTCCATCGGCTGCGATCATCGTGTCTTCCGATGGGCAACGGCCGAGCGGAATGCCACGCGGGCGTATCAGCTCGTGATCGGCAACGGCGCCCTGGCTTCGTCCGGGGCCGATGACGGCGAACGACTCGACCTCGTCAGCCCAGACGGCAGCGGCAGACAGATCGGCGTCTGGTGCGCTCGACAGATCGGCTTCTATCACCGCCTGCTTGAGTACCGTGCGCAGACCGCATTGCCGCGCTGCTTGCAGTGCATGAGCCACCCGTTCTGCCGGAACGAAGGCGCGATGGAAGCGGCTGCTGCTGATGCCCAGCAGGCGCAGTCCGGCCTCGGCCAGCGGCGCCAGCACCTCGACCCCACGCGATACCGAGGTTGCCCAGAAGCCGTTGCTGACACAGCCGACGATGGCGCCTAGCGCCTGACCGTGCGCAATGAGTGCGCGAAGCTGCGCCAGATCGAGAAACGGCTCGCCGCCAGTCAGGGCGAACTCCAGCTGCCCCGTGTTCAGCGCAGCGGCCTGGTCCATCACGGCACACAGCTCATCGGTACCGAGCGTGGCCGTGCGCTGCGGGCCGCAAGCGGCGGAGCAATGCGCGCAGCGGGCATTGCAACGCGACGTGATCTCGATGCCAAGCCTCACGGCGCCGGCCTCTCCGCAGCTGGCAGCCGCGACTCGGCAATTTCCCGGGCATCCTGGCCTAGCCTCTGGCTGATCAGCGTCCATGCCTTTGTCAGAGCATGGGTCGGCGCCAGATCGTCGAAGCGCAGCGCGACCGGTATCGCCAGCTGCTGGCGGGCCTGTGCCGTGTCGCCGGCCGCGAGTGCCTGACGGGCCAGTGCCAGGCGGATCTGCCGGGTCAGGATGTGGTTCGTCCCGTAGTGGGTGCTGCTGCGGCGTAGGGCGTCCTGCAGTTCATTGCCGGCGGCGGCGACGTTGCCCTTGTCGAGCAAGGCTTCGCCAAGCACGAGCCTGACGAGCACCGACTGATCGAAGCCGCTCTCGCTCTGAAGCGCCGACAGGGCGCGGCGCGCGAGGTCGATCGATTCGTCGTGACGCCGTTGCAGCAGGCGGGTTCTGGCCAGCCCTGCCATTGCGGTGATACGCGGTCCGCTCGGCGCTTCGCCCCAGGCATCGGCGATCCGGAGTGCGCTTCGGAAAGCGGCCTCGGCATCGTTGTAGCGTCCGGTTTCATTGGCGATCTGTCCGAGCGTCAGCTGCATCAGCCCGACGCTTTCGTGGCTCGCGCCGTGCGCACGCACAGCCCGCGCGATGCCGTCGTTCGCGACCTGAGCGGCCTCGTCGTAGTGGCCGTACTTGGACAGTGCGACAGCAAGACCATCGCAGGTCAGGGCGATCGCCGCGTCGTCGTCAGGGTGGTGCTTCAGCTGGTCGTCGAGAATGCTGCGGAACGCATCCCGGGCGGTTGCCAGCTGGCCCCGGTGAAGCCAGGACCAGGCGACCTGGGAACGCAGCCGCAGTACCGAACTGTCCAGCGCGCCGTAGCGTTCGGCGGCGGCTTGCGCCAGCACCTGATAGTCGGCGAGATGGGCCGGGTCGCGTCCCATCGCGAATTTCAGCGTGGCCAGCTCGGCCGCATCGCGGACGGCGCTGCGCTCGTCGCGGCCTCCGGCGGCCAGATGACCGGCCAGCGCACGCTCCAGCTGTTCCTCAGCCTCGGCGCTCATCTCCAGCGCGTTGAACGACAGCCCGAGCGCGGCGTTCAGGTCAGCGGCAGTCCCCGGATCGTCGACGAACCGTTCGCCGACGCGGCTGGCACCTGCTTTCAGCAGCGCTGCCACCGTCATGTCCTTGACCGGCACCTTCCACGCGGTCACCGGCGCGAACAGGTCATGCGTCAGGAATTCGCTGACCGCCTGCGCCCGACGTGCTTCAGCTTCGGCCCGCCGGGCCTCGTCGCCGGCGCGCGTCGATTCGCGTTCGGCCAGTTGGCGTGCAGCCCGTGCATCGACATACAGAGTCGTGCTGGCGGCAAAGCCTACGAACAGCGCGGCGAAGGCAGCAATCACACCCACCCGCCGCGCCTTCATCCGCTCGGCGGCACGCAGGGCCGCTTCGGCGCGGCGGGCGGCTTCGATGGCGTCGACATGGGCCTGACGGCGGGCCGCCAGCGCGCGCAGCCGGGTTGCCAGTTCGGCGGCGCTGGCGAGCCGGCGCTCCGGATTGTTCTCGGCAGCGGCCGCGATGTCGTCGCGCAGCATCGGGTCGTCGATGCCGATTTCCCAGCCAGCGCCGAGCTGCCGGCGCAGGTTGCCGACCACGAACTGGTAGAGCATCACGCCGAGTGCGTAGATGTCGGCCTTGGCGGTGGCCGGATGCCCGGCGGCGACTTCGGGTGCCAGGTAGAGCAGGGTGCCGGCGTTCAGGTCGGCGCTGGGATCGATCACCTGGGTGAAGCCGCCGCGGGTGATTTCCAGCCGCGCGAGCACGCTCGGATCGAGAATCCGGCTGGCGCCGAAATCGGCGAGGCGGATGCCGGGAATGTCGTCGCTACCGGGCACCACGAACACGTTGGCCGGTTTCAGGTCCTTGTGCAGCACGCCGACCAGATGAACGTCGGCCAGCGCATCGGCGATCCGCGCCACCAGCTCGATACGCGCCTCCAGCGGCACCCGCGCCGGGCCGCCCTGGCCGTCGAACCATTCCAGCAGACTGCCGCCCTGGCAGTACTCGGTTTCGATGAAGTACGGTGGCTCGTCGAAGTTCCAGTCGAGCACATCGACGTAGTGGTCCTTGTCGCCGAGGCTCTGCCGCAGCAGGCGGTGGATGGTCACCTCGCGCTTGAGCGCCGACAGGCCGTTGGCGTCGGTGGTGAACTTGAACACGCGGTGCTCGCGCAGCTTGGCGTGTTCGGCCAGCCAGGTGTCGCCGGTCTGCCCGAGGCGGCGCAGCAGCCGCCAGTTCGGCCGCAGCGGCGGCTGGTCGCCGATCTGGAAGCCGAGCCTGGCTTCGGCAACGGTAGCGCTGCGGTGGTCGTCTTCCTGCAGCTGTACCGGTGCATCGAAGCGGTAGCCGAAGCCGTGCACGGTCTTCAGCCAGGTGCCGCCCTGTTCGCCCAGCACCTCGCGGACGCTGGACACGCAGTTGCCGACCACGGCTTCGTTGACGATCCGGCCGGTCCATAGCGCGTCCAGCAGTTCGCTTTTGGTGATCAGCTCGCCGGGATGGCGGACCAGCAGCATCAGCAGGTTCAGCGGCTTCGGCTCGATGGCCAGCAGTTCACCATCGCGGCGCAGTTCACGCCGGGTTTCGTCCAGCTCGAACGCGCCGAAGCGCCAGCGCGCGCTGTGCAGTGCAGGACCGGCGCGCTGACTGAAGTCAGGTTCGATCTTTTTCGGCATCCCCGTCGCCTGTGATGAGCGTGTTGTTCTGGTCATCGCACCGCTTGCGCGCCCGGCGCCGAAGGGCGTCGGGGCGCAAGGGTGCGCTGCGTCACGAAGGCACGATCTTCAGGCTTTCGACGGATTCTTGACGAGCCGTTCACAACGGCAACTGTGACGAACCGCACAGTTGCCGCCAACGTGTCCGGCGGCCGGCTGAAGGTGCCGGCCCGGTCGGGTGTCAGGACGAGCAGCTGACCTCGATATGACGCGCTTCCGGCGGTGGCTCGGCGGCGTAAGCCTCGTGGCCGGGCTGCTCGGCAAACGGTTGGGCGAGCAAGGTGAACAGCCGCGCGACCTCGCTGGCATCGCCCGCTTCGGCCTGCGCGATCGCCGTCTGCGCGAGATGATTGCGCAGCACGAATTTCGGATTGACGGCGTTCATCCGGGCCGCGCGTTCGCGGTCCTCGCTCTGTTCGGCACGCAGCCGGGCGCGGTAGTCGGGCAGCCAGGCGTCGAACGCGGCGAGATCGAGGATTTCTTCGCGCAGGCCGGCACCGGCGACCGCATCCGGCCGATCGTCGGCGATCCGCACGCGCGCCAGATGGCGCCAGCTGCGCGTGAAGTCGGCCTTGCTCGACGCCAGCAGGCCAAGCCAGCGGTTGATCAGGGCCTCGTCGCCATCGCGGTTTTCGCGCAGGCCGAGCTTGGCGGTCCAGCGCGCGGTCATCGCTGCCGCATAGGCGTCCGGGTAGCGATCGGCAATCGGCTGAGCGCGCGCCACCGCCGCTTCCGGGGTGTCACCGAGCAGCGGCAGGCAGGCCTGCAGCAGCTTGGCGCAGTTCCAGTGGCCGATCACCGGCTGGCGATCCCAGGCGTAGCGGCCGCCCTGGTCGGTGTGGTTGCAGATGTGTTGCGGATCGAAGGCATCAAGGAAGCCGAACGGGCCGTAGTCGAGAGTCAGGCCGAGCGCGGAAAAGTTGTCGGTATTCATCACGCCGTGGCAGAAGCCGACCGCCTGCCACTGCGCCATCAGCCGGGCCGTGCGCTCGACGACTTCGGTCAGCCATTTCGCGTGGCGGTCCGGATCGCCGTCGAATTCCGGGAAGTGGCCGGCGATCAGGTGATCGGCCAGCGGCTGCAGGCGTTCGTGCTCGCGCCGGTAGTACCAGAACTCGAAATGGCCGAAGCGCAGAAAGCAGGGCGCCACACGGCAGACCACGGCGGCGGTCTCCATCGTTTCCCGGCGCACCGGTTGCGGCGAGCCGACCAGCGCCAGCGCCCGCGTGGTCGGAATGCCGAGGGCGTGCATCGCCTCCGAGCACAGGTACTCGCGGATCGACGAGCGCAGCACGGCGCGGCCGTCGGCATGGCGCGAGTAGGGTGTCGGCCCGGCGCCCTTCAGCTGCAGCTCCTGCGGCCGGCCGGCGGCGTCGGTGATCTCGGCGATCGACAGCGCCCGGCCGTCGCCGAGCTGCGGCACGAACTGGCCGAACTGGTGCCCGGCATAGACCGAAGCGCGGGCATCGAAGCCCGGCCACGCCGCGTTGCCGGCCATCAGGGCAGTGAAGGCCGGATCGGCTGCGGCGGCCGCATCCAGGCCCAGTTCTGCGGCCAGCGGCCCGTTCAAGTGCAGCAGCTGCGGGTCCGGCAGCGGCCGGGCCGGGATCGGCAGCGAGTACGGCTCGCCAAGGGCAGCGAAGCGCGGCGTCAGCGGGGGCAGGGTCATCGAGGCTTGGTGGCGTCCGGGTCGGAGCCGACGATCAGGCGCGCGGCTCGCGAATAGCTGAGGTAGTTGAAGAACCATTGTGTCGCGACCAGCATGCGGTTGCGCGCGCCGATCAGGAAGTAGACGTGGGCGACGCCCCACAGCCACCAGGCGATCAGGCCCTTGATGCGGACGAAGCCGAAGTCGATCACCGCCGAATGGCGGCCGATGGTCGCCAGGTTGCCGAAATCGCGATAGCGGAACGCCCCCGGTGCCTTCTTGCCGGCGAGCGCGGCGCGAATGGTGCGCGCCACATGCTGGCCCTGCTGCTTGGCCGCCGGCGCCACACCGGGCACCTGCTTGCCGTCCTGGACGATCGCGGCGGTGTCACCAATCACGAACACCTGCGGCTGGCCGGCGACGCTGAGATCCGGCTGCACCTGCACGCGCCCGGCGCGGTCCGCTGGCACGCCGAGCCAGCGCGCGGCCGGCGAGGCGGCGACGCCGGCTGCCCACAGCACTGTGGCGGCGTCCAGGTGGCTGCCGTCGCCGAAGCGCAGGCCGTCGGCATCGCAGCCGGTGACGCGGGTGTCGAGCATCACCTCGACGCCCTTCTTGCGCAGCTCCGACAGCGCGAACGCCGACAGCGCCGGCGGGAACGACAGCAGCACCCGGTCGGCGCCTTCGACCAGCACCACGCGGACTTCGCGCGGGTCGATCGAGCGGAAGTCGCGGACCAGCACTTTCCTCGACAGCTCGGCGATCGCGCCGGCCAGTTCGACGCCGGTCGGCCCGGCGCCGACGATGGCGACGCTCATCAGCTTCCGACGCTCGACCGGATCGCTGCTGTTCTCGGCGTGTTCCAGCGCCAGCAGCAGCCGGCGGCGGATCAGTGTGGCGTCGTCGACACGCTTCAGTCCCGGAGCGTGACGTTCCCAGTGATCGTTGCCGAAATAGGTGTGGGTGGCGCCGGTCGCCAGAATCAGCCAGTCGTACGGCAGTTTCCGGCCGTCGGCGAGCAGCACTTCCCGGCTGCCGGTGGCCACGCCGGTGACCTCGCCGAGCAGCACGCGGGCGTTCTGCTGCCGGCTCAGGATGCCGCGCACCGGCCAGGCGACGTCGGAAGGATTCAGGCCGGCGGTCGCCACCTGGTACAGAAGTGGCTGAAAAAGATGGAAATTGCGGCGGTCGACGACGGTCAGGTCGACGGCCAGGCCATCGAGTGCGCGGGCGGCGGTCAGGCCGCCGAAGCCGGCGCCGACGATGACGATGCGGGGAAGCGAGGACATTGACTGTCTCAAGTGATGGCAGGTGGGCAGGGGGTGTCGCGGTGGCCAGCGGGCATCGCGCACAATCGCGCTTCCACTCGAATGACCACCGCCACGACCATGGACCAGCAACTTCGGGACCGTCTTGATGCCGCCGTGCTGCAGCGCCTGCTGAACCACCTCGACACGCGCAAGGACGTGCAGAACATCGAGCTGATGAATCTCGCCGGCTTCTGCCGCAACTGCCTGTCGAAGTGGTACGCCGCCGCAGCCCGCGACCTCGGCGCCGAGGTCAGCGATGACGCCGCCCGCGAGCGCGTCTACGGCATGCCGTACAGCGAGTGGAAGCGGCTGTACCAGAAGGAGGCGACGCCAGCGCAGCAGGCCGCCTTCGAGCAGGCCCGCCCGAAAGACTGACCGTTCGGCCAACGGGCGCGGTAGGCTTGGCGCGGGGATCCGGGGACGGCACATGAAGGCAACAAGCTGGCTTGGCGCGCTGCTGCTGGCCATGGCCGGCGCAGCGCAGGCCGACGATGCAACGCAGAAGCTGCTCGACTGCATGCGGGCCAACATCCCGCCGTCGCTGCAGATCAAGGAAGTGGAACTGAATTCGACCGACCGCAGCGGCGCCGAGCGCCAGCTGAAGGGCAAGGTCTACGCCTCGCGCGCTGAGGGGCTGATCCGCGTGCTGCTGCGCGTGTCGCGGCCGCGCGATCTCGACGGTGCCGCCTATCTGATGCGCGAGGGCGGCGCCGGCCGCAGCGACGAGATCTTCCTGTACCTGCCGGCGATCCAGCGGGTGCGCAAGATCAGCGGTGCGTCCAGCGACGGCGCGCTGCTCGGCACCGACTTCAGCTACAACGACATGAAGCAGCTGCAGGCGGCGTTCGGCGATACCCGGGCGGCGCTGGAAAAGCCGACCACGCTCGGCGACCGGCCGGTCGAGGTGCTCAGCCTGCTGCCGCCCACCGGGTCGGTCTCGCGGTACAGCCGGGTGCTGGCCTACGTCGACCGCCAGTCGTGCACGGCGCTGAAAGCCGAGTTCTTCGAGGGCAAGACCCTGCGCAAGGAGCTGAGCGCCTCCGCCGACAGCCTGAAGCGCGCCGACGGCTACTGGTATCTGTCCGAACTGCTGATGCGCGACCTGAAGGAAAACACCCGCACGCGGCTGAAGGTGACCGGCGTCAGCGGCAGCGCTGACGAACTGCCGTCGCGGCTGTTCGATCCGACCTCGTTCTACCGCGGCAACTGATGGATACCGTCGCCTGGCTCGGCGGCGTCGCACGACGGCCGCGTACCGTGCTGGCCGCCGTGGCGGCGGTCACCGTCATCGCGCTGCTGCTGTGCGTCAATCCGGTGACCCGCGAGGTGCGGTTCCAGGTCGATCCGGCGGCTGAGGCGCTGCTGCCGGCTCATGATCCCGGGCGCGCCGTGCTCGACCGGGTGCGCAAGACCTTCGGTATCGACGATCCGCTGGTGATCGCGGTGCGCTTCGAGCCGAGCGTCTACAGCGCCGATCACATCGCCCGCATCGCCCGCATCGCGGACGGCTTCCGTCAGCTGCCGGGCGTCACGGACGTGCACTCGCTGGCCAACGCGCCGAACGTCAAGGCCGGCGCTGACGAGATCGATGTCACCAGCTTCGCCGACCAGGCGGCCCGCGATCCGGCCGTCGTCGCCCAGTTCGCGGCGGACATCCAGGCCAATCCGCTGTATCGCGGCACATTGGTATCGGCCGACGGCAGCATGGCGGCGTTCGCGCTGACCCTCGACACGCTGACGCCCAAGGACTACCTGCGGCTCGGCTTCGATGCCCGGGCGCGGGCCGTCGTCGCTGACGTCGGCGGCGCATCGGAGGTCCACCTGACCGGCACGCTGCCGGTGCGCGCGGCCACCCGCGAGGCGCTGGACCGGACCCTGAAGCGCACCGTGCCGGCGGTGTTCGCGGCGATCGCGGTGCTGCTGCTGGCGACCTTCCGCAGTGTCGTCGCCGCCGGCTCGGCGCTGCTGTCGGTGGCCATCGCGCTGGTCTGGACCGTGGCCAGCGCGGTGCTGCTGGACATCCAGTTCAACCTGGTCAGCGCCATCGTGCCGCCGCTGGTGATCACCATCGGCCTGTCGTACACGGTGCACCTGCTGGCGGCGCATTTCCTGTCGCGCACGGTGCTGCCGAATGCCCGCAACAGCCAGCGCGCCGAATGGGTGATGCGGCGCATCTCCACCGGCCTGACCTTGTCGGCCACCACCACGGTGATCGGCTTCCTGAGCCTGCTGCTGAATCCGCTGCCGGCGGTGCGCGGCTTCGCGCTGCTGGCCAGCCTCGGCACGCTGTACGTCGGCGCGCTGACCCATCTGTTCCTGCCGGCGCTGCTCAACGCGCTGCGCTGCACGCGGGAAACGCCGCCGATCGCCACCCGCCTGTTCGGCCGCTTCGCCGCAGCGCTCGCCGAGTTCGACCTGCGCTACCGGCGGGCGATCATCGCGGCCGCAGCGCTGCTGATCGTCCTCGGCTTCACGGCCGCCACGCGGATCCGCGGCGGCGCCGATTTCATCGCCAGCTTCGATGCCTCGGCGCGCGTCCGGCAGGATTTCGAAGCGGTGGCGCAGGCCTTCAACGGTGCCAACTTCGTGACCGTGCTGATCGATGCGCGGGTTCCCGATGCGCTGACCGATCCGCGCCTGATCGAGGCAATCGACAGCTTCCAGGACTGGCTGCGGGCGCAGCCGGAAGTCGGCGCGGCGGTGTCCTATGTCGACCAGCTGAAGCTGACCAACCTGGCGCTGAACAACAACGAGCCGCTGCATTTCGGCATTCCCAACGACGATGCCGCGGTCAAGCAGATCCTGCTGTTCGCGGCCTCCGACACGCTGAACCGGCTGATCGATCCGCAGTACCGCAGCGCGCTGATCTCGGTGCGCATCAATGTCGACGGCTCGCAGGCGATCGGTGATTTCCTGGATCGCGCCGAAGCCCGTGCGGCAGCGCTGCCGGCGTCGCTGGAAGCGCGCTTCACCGGCAGTTCGGTGCTGGCCACGCGGGCCGTCGAGGCGCTGGCGGCCGGCCATCTGGCGTCGATTGCGATCGCGGTGATCGCCATCGCCTGCCTGCTGTCGCTGATGTTCACCTCGGTGAAGGCCGGGCTGGTCGCCACGGTGCCGAACCTGGTGCCGATCGCGGTCTACTTCGGCACCCTGGGCGTGCTCGGCCTGCCGCTGAATCCGACCACCAGCCTGATCGCCTGCATCGTGCTCGGCATCGCCGTCAACGACACCGTGCACTTCCTGGCCCGCTTCAACAGCGATGCCCGCGAGCAGGGCAAGGAAGCCGGCGCCGTGCGCTCGGCGCTGAATTCGGTGCTGCGGCCGATCACGCTGGCCACCGCCTGCCTGTGTCTCGGCTTCCTGGTGTTCACCGCGTCGGAGCTGAACAACCAGGTGCAGTTCGGGCTGCTGGGCGCCTGGACGCTGTTCGTCGCCTGGATCGCCGACATGACCTTGACGCCGGCGCTCGGCTCGCGGCTGCGCATCGTCACCCTGTGGGATCTGCTGCGGCTGGATCTCGGCAAGAGCCCGCAGCACACCATTCCGCTGCTGTCCGGGCTGTCGATGCGCCAGGCCCGGCTGTTTGCACTGATGTCGCGGCTGGAGCGCCACCCGGCCGGCGCCCGGATCATTCAGGAGGGCGACCTGTCGCGCGACATCTATGTGGTGATCGATGGCGGCGTCGAGGCCACCGTCGAACGCCACGAGGAACGGCTGGTGCTGTCGACGATGACCCGCGGTGCGGTGATCGGCGAGACCGGCTATTTCGGCCAGCGGCGCACGGCGAGCGTCGACAGCACCACGCCGGTCCGGCTGCTGCGTTTCAATTCCCAGGATCTGGAGCGCCTGCGCGAGCGCTATCCGGCGATCGCGGCGACCGTCTTCCGCAACCTCAACCGCATCCAGGCCGAGCGCATCGCCCGGATGACCGCCCTGCTCAAATGAAGCGACGTGATCGCGTGTCGGTCGATCGCCGGCCGGCCTTGGCTCTGGCGCTGCTGACGCTGGCCGGCAGCGCGCTGCTGGTGCTGCCGCTGGCGCTGCGTGCGCTGCCCGACGGCGTCTCGGTGATCGTCGGCGACGGGGGCAATGTCACCGCGCTGCAGGGCGCCGACGGCCTGCTGCTGATCGGCAGCTTCGACGGTCGACTCGATGCCGGCACCGTCGCCGCGCTCGGGGAAGCGGTGCCGCGTCTGGTCATCGACACCGATCCGGACGACGCCGCGCTGTCGGCCACCGGCGAAGGGGCCGCCGTGCTGCGCCGCGAGGGCGCGGTGGTGCGCAGCTCGGTGGCCGCGCTGCTGAAGCGCGAGGCGCGCAAGCCGTTCAAGACCGAGGCGGCGGCCACGCGGCCGATGATCGCCTTCGCCAGCGGCGACAGCTTCGCGTTCAACGGCGAGGAGATCGGCATCTTCCGGGTGCCGAGCGGCCTCGTCTCCGGCGCCAGCGCGGTGCTGCTGCCGGCCGCCCAAACCGTGCATCTCGGCGGCCTGCTGACGCCGGGCCAGTATCCGGACATCGATGTCGGTCAGGGCGGCTCGATCGCCGGCCTGATCGCCGCGATCGGCCGGCTGGTCAATCTCGGCACGCCGGATACCCGCTATCTGCCGCAGCGCGGCCCGGCGCTGGATCGCGACGCGCTGATCGCATACCGCGACATGCTGGCGACCATCCGCAACGCGGTACGCCAGGCCATGCTGCGCGGCGACGGGCTGGAAAAGATCCAGCGGGACGCGCCGCCGACCGCCGCCTACGACGCGGTCTGGGGGCAGGGGGCGATCAGCGGGCCACAGTTCATCGCCATCGTCTATGAAAGCCTGCAGAACCCGCCGGACGATGACTGAGTCCAGCAGGTGTTACCGGTGAGCCGCTATCGCGAGCCGCCGCCGAAGAGCGCGCCGTACATCACCGCCGAGGGCGCCGAGCGGCTGCGCGCCGAGTACGACCAGCTGTGGCGGGTGCGCCGGCCGGAAGTGGTGCGGGCGCTGTCGGCGGCGGCGGCCGAGGGCGATCGCTCGGAGAACGCCGAGTACATCTACCGCAAGAAGGAACTGCGCGAGATCGATCGCCGGGTGCACTACCTGCAGGTCCGGCTGCCGGAGCTGAAGGTGGTGGACGGCGCGCCCAGCGATCCGCGCCGCGTGTATTTCGGCGCCTGGATCGACGTCGCCGACACCGATGGCGAGGAACGGCGTTACCGGATCGTCGGCCCGGACGAGATCGACCCGGCGCGCGGGTACATTTCCATCGATTCGCCGCTGGCCAAGGCGCTGCTGAAGCGCAGCGAAGGCGAAGTGGTGAAGCTGAGTCTGCCGGGCGGCGAGGCGGAACTGGAACTGCTGTCGGTGCGCTACCAGCCGGGCTGAAGCGCGCGGCACCGGACGGCCGTTGCCGGGAGCAGTCCGACTACAATGTCGGCCATGCCGCGCAAGCCCTCCGCCCCGATTGACGACCTTCCGCCCGAACGGCTGATTTCCGCCGGCGCCCGCAGCGACGAGGACCGTGTTGATCGCGCGATCCGCCCGCAGCGGCTCGAGGATTACGTCGGCCAGCCGGCCGTCCGCGAACAGATGAGCATCGCCATCAGCGCCACCCGGGCGCGTGCCGAGGCGCTCGACCACGTGCTGATCTTCGGCCCGCCGGGGCTCGGCAAGACGACGCTGGCGCACATCCTGGCCGCCGAACTGGGCGTCAACCTGCGGCAGACCTCCGGTCCGGTGCTGGAAAAGGCCGGCGACCTCGCCGCGCTGCTGACCAACCTGGAGCCGCGCGACATCCTGTTCGTCGACGAGATTCACCGCCTGAGCCCGGTCGTCGAGGAAGTGCTGTACCCGGCGATGGAGGATTACCAGCTCGACATCATGATCGGCGAGGGGCCGGCGGCGCGTTCGATCCGCCTCGACTTGCCGCCGTTCACGCTGATCGGCGCCACCACCCGCGCCGGCAGCCTGACCGGGCCGCTGCGCGACCGCTTCGGGATCATCCAGCGGCTGGAGTTCTATTCGGTCGCCGACCTGACCACCATCGTCAAGCGCTCCGCTGCCATCCTCGGCGTGCCGGTCGAGGAGGAGGGCGCCTTCGAGATCGCCCGCCGCTCGCGCGGCACGCCGCGCATCGCCAACCGCATGTTGCGGCGGGTGCGCGATTACGCCGAGGTGCGCGGCACCGGCGTGATCAGCGCCGCGATCGCGGCGGCGGCGCTGCAGATGCTCGATGTCGACGCCCAAGGCTTCGACCTGATGGACCGCAAGCTGATGATGGCGCTGATCGAGCGCTTCGACGGCGGTCCGGCCGGGCTCGACAACCTGGCGGCGGCGATCGGCGAGGCGCGCGACACCATCGAGGACGTCATCGAGCCCTACCTGATCCAGCAGGGCTATCTGCTGCGCACGCCGCGCGGCCGGATGGTGGGCAAGCTGGCCTATCAGCACTACGGGATCCCGTTGCCTGGCCGGCTTCCGCCAGATCTCTTCGAAAGCGCCGCAGGTGATTGATCAGTTTGTGTTGTTGCGCTGCCGCATCGGCTAAACTGTCAGACAAATGTCGACCCTGAATCCGGTGTTCTCGTGGCCTTTGCGGGTCTATTACGAGGACACTGACCTGAGCGGCGTGGTCTATCACGCCAACTATCTGAAGTTCTTCGAGCGCGCCCGCACCGAGTGGCTGCGCGCGCTCGGCTGTTCACAGGAACGGCTGCGCGGCGAGGTTCAGGTGGTGTTCACGGTCAGCCAGATAAACGTGGCTTTCCGCTCGCCGGCGCGCCTGGATGATGAACTTGAAGCGACGGTGGCGGTCACGGAGCTGAAGCGGGCAAGCCTGGTGCTGAGCCAGACGCTGCGCCTTCGCGAGCAGCCGGATCGGCTTCTGGCCAGTGCCGAGGTGCGCGTGGCCAGCGTCGATGCCGCAAGCTTCAGGCCGACGGTGCTGCCGCCGCTGTTTCGCGATCGCGCCCGGTTCGTGGCGGACGATCACCGTTGAAACCTGCCCCAACAAGACAAGGGAACTAACCGAATGAGTGGCACGATCTCGTTGACCCAGCTGGTCCTGCAGGCGAGCGTCCCGGTGCAGCTGGTGATGGGCTCGCTGCTCGCCGCCTCGCTGGCGTCGTGGGCGGTGATCCTCGCCAAGCGCGGCCTGCTGTCGCGCATCCAGAACCAGGCGGTCGCGTTCGAGACGCGCTTCTGGTCGGGCGGCTCGCTGGCCGAGCTGTACGAGGCGCTGCGCCGTTCGCGCGAGCCGGAAGAAGGCTTGCCGCAAATCTTCCGGGCCGGTTACGAGGAATACTCGCGCCAGCAGGGTGCCAAGATCCCGCCGGACGATGCGCTGGCCGCCGTGCAGCGGCAGATGCGCGTGGCGATGGCGCGCGAGACCGAAAAGCTCGAAGGCGGCCTGAGCCTGCTGGCGACGATCGGCTCGACCAGCCCCTACGTCGGCCTGTTCGGCACCGTCTGGGGCATCGTCAACGCCTTCGTGGCAATCGGCAACGTCAAGCAGGCCACGCTCGCCAGCGTGGCGCCCGGCATCGCCGAAGCGCTGATCGCCACCGCCATCGGCTTGTTTGCGGCGATTCCGGCGGTCATCGCCTACAACTTCTTCGTCGCCCGCGTCGAACGCCTCGAGAACCGCTTCTCGACCTTTGCCGAAGAGCTCACCGGCATTGTCGATCGCGGCCTGCGCGGTGGTTCGAGGGCCGGCTGATGGCAGGCGTGGCGCCCAAGAAGGGCAAGCGGCGGCTGACCGCCGAAATGAACGTCGTGCCGTACATCGACGTGATGCTGGTGCTGCTGGTGATCTTCATGGTCACCGCGCCCCTGCTGACCCAGGGCATCGATGTCGAACTGCCGCAGGCCAGCTCGCAGACGCTGAGCGCCGATGACGAGCCGCTGACCCTGTTCGTCGACGCCCGCGGCGACTACTTTCTCGACGCCGGCGGCGATCCGAAGAAGGCCCTGGCCGACCAGATCGTCATCGACCGGGTGGGTGCGATCCTGCGCAACAAGCCCGAGACGATGGTGCTGATCCGCGCCGACAAGAACGTCAAGTACGACCGGGTCGCCAACGGCATGTCGCTGCTGCAGGCCGCCGGCGCCGCCAAGATCGGTTTCGTCACCGATGCGCCGTCGGTGCCGCGTGCCAGTTCCGCCGCCAAGCGCGAGCGCGGATGATCCTGCAGACGCGCCATATCGTTGCGGCGATCGCGCTGCATCTGGCGGTGTTCGGGCTGCTGTTCAGCGGCGTCCAGTGCGGTCGCGTGCCCGAGCCGGTCAACATCATCCAAGGTCAGCTGATCTCGGCGAACGAACTGCCTAAGCCGCCGTCGGCGCCGAAGGCCGAGCCGACGCCGGAACCGCAGCCCCCGACGCCGGAAGCCGTCCCGCCGCCGCCGGCTCCGGAGCCGCCGAAACCGGACCCGATGGAAGCGCAGCGCAAGCTGCAGGCGGAGCGCGAGGCCAAGGCCGAAGACGCCAAGAAGCAGCAGAAGGCCGCCGAGCAGAAGGCGGCCCAGGAAGCGCTGCTGAAGAAGCAGGCCGACGAGATCGCCGAACAGAAGCGGCTGGCCGAGGACGCCCGCAAGAAGAAGGAAGCGGAGGATCGCCAGCGCGAGGAAGAGCTGTCCAAGCAGGCGATTGCCGACGAGGAAAAGCGTCTCGCCGCGGAGAAGGCGGAGAAAAAGAAGAAAGCCGAGCAGGCACGCCGCGAGGCCGAGGA
Organism: Nevskia sp.; assembly: GCF_051860985.1. NCBI lineage: Bacteria > Pseudomonadati > Pseudomonadota > Gammaproteobacteria > Nevskiales > Nevskiaceae > Nevskia > Nevskia sp. The sequence continues at coordinate 89,091 of NZ_JBIMKV010000010.1, forward strand.
ACGGCGCGCGCGCGAAGCGGAACTGTCGGCGGCTTTGGGTGCCGAAAGCGAGCAGCGGGTCGCGGCCGACCAGAATCTCTGGGTCACGCAGATCGTCGCGGCGATCCGCGCGGTGCGCCGGCTGCCGCCGAATGTCGACCCGGGGCTGGTCTGCCGGATCGCCATCCAGTTATCGGCGACCGGCGAAGTGATCAACGCCAGCGTACGAACCCCGAGCGGCAATCCGCAGTACGACGAATCCTCGCTGCGTGCGGTGTTCAAGGCGTCGCCGCTGCCGCTGCCGCGTGATCCCACTGCCTTCGTGTCGTCGATCGTGGTGTCGTTCTCGCCATGACCGTGCTGCATCCATCGCCGTCGGCGCCCGTCAGCGGGCCTGGCGTCTGGCCGCCGAGCGTCGATCACTCGAGCATCGCTGGCCGCGCCGTTGCCGACGCCACCTATCAAGAAGTCGAGGTGCCACTTGACTAAGTTCCGATCCTTTTTCCTGGCCTTGCTGCTGGTGACCGGTGGTGCGCGGGCCGAACTCGAAATCTCGGTGTCCGGCGGCACCATCCGTGCGCAGCCGATCGCCGTCGTGCCGTTCCGCCAGGGGCCGTCCGAGCCGGTGGATGTCGCTGCCATCGTCGCCGCCGACCTGGCCCGCAGCGGCCAGTTCCTGTCGCTGGCCCGCAGCGACATGAAGGGCTTCGATCCGCTGCCGACCACCGAGGCGCAGGTCGACTACCGCACTTGGCGCGCGCTCGGCCAGGAAGCGCTGGTGATCGGCAACGTGCAGGCGCTGCCCGGCGGCGGCGCCAAGACGGTGGCCGAGCTGTACGACGTGTTCCGGACCCAGAAGGTCCTGACTGTCGAAGCCACCGCCACCCGGGCAACCGAATGGCGTTCGATGGCGCACAAGGTGGCCGACCAGATCTACGAAAAGCTCACCGGCACCCGCGGCATCTTCGACACGCGGATCGCCTACATCACGTCGACACAGGTGTCCGGCCGGCGGCAGTTCAAGCTGATCTGGGCCGATGCCGACGGCGAGAACCCGCGCGAGATCGCCCGCAGCTACGAGCCGCTGCTGTCGCCCAGCTGGTCGCCCGACGGCAAGCGCATCGCCTATGTGACCTTCGAAGGCGGCCGCTCGAAGATCATCATCCAGACGCCGGCGACCGGCGACTACCTGACCTTCCTCGGCGAAAAGGGCATCAACAGCGCGCCGGCCTGGACGCCGGACGGCACCCGCCTGGTGGTGACGCTGTCGTTCCAGAAGAACTCCGATCTCTACGTCATCGACCTGGCGACGCGCTCGCGCCGCCGGCTGACCGACAGCTTCGCGATCGACACCTCGCCGGCCGTGTCGCCGGATGGGCGGACCGTCGCCTTCCTGTCCGATCGCAGCGGTTCAGCGCAGATCTATACGATGAGCATCGACGGCGGCGAGGCCAAGCGGTTGACGTTCCAGGGCCGGCGCAACGAGCAGCCGCGTTATTCGCCAGATGGCAAGACTCTTGCACTGGTGAATTACGATGCTTCCGGTTATCGTATCGGGCTTGTGGATGTTGCAACGGGTGCCATGCGCCTGGTGAGCAGCGGTCCGCTTGACGAAGGTCCGAGTTTTGCTCCGAACAGCGCGGTCGTGATCTACACGCGACAGGGCGCGGCGGGTGCCGAACTGGCCACGGTTTCCACGGACGGCGCGGTCCGTCAACGATTGCGGCACACCGGCGATGTCCGGGAACCGGCCTGGGCGCCGTATGCCTCGCCCTGAGTGTCTCTAGCCTGTCACCCGAAAGGGTTCATCATCGTCACCAATCCAAACGTCGTCACGGAGTTTAGAAAAATGCTGAACAACAAGTGGTTTGCCTGCGCCACCCTCGCCATCGCTGCCGTTGCCACCGGTTGCTCCAGCACCGGCGACAAGAACGCCAATGCACCGGCGGAAGCGGTCAAGCCGACCACCACGTCGCAGGGCAGCGCCGCTGCCGCGCCGTCGGGCAAGACCTCGGTCTCGACCCCGGCCGCGACCCAGTCGATCGTCTACTTCGACTTCGACTCCAGCGACCTGAAGCCGGAATCGAAGGATGTCGTGGCCGCCTGGGCGAAGTACCTGACCGCCAACCCGACCGCCAAGGCCCAGCTGCAGGGCAACACCGACGAGCGCGGCACCCGCGAGTACAACCTGGCCCTCGGCGAGCGCCGTTCGGCTGCCGTCAGCTCGGCTCTGCAGTCGGCCGGCGTCGCTGCCTCGCAGCTCGAACTGACCTCCAACGGCGAAGAGAAGCCGGTTGCGCTGGGCCACGATGAAGCCTCGTGGTCGCAGAACCGTCGCGTCGAAATCGTCGGCCAGTAAGACGGTGAGGGCCGCCATGGTGATGTCGCATCGCACGTCCACGATCCTCCGCACGGCCGCGACGTTCTGCGTGCCGCTGTGGCTTTCGGCCTGTGCAGCGCAGAACTACGGCGGTCCGATCAATGGCCAGCAGGCGCTCAGCCCGGAAGAGCGACGCCTGCAGGCCGTTGAGTCGAAGCTCGCCGAGCTGTCGCGCAAGCTGTCGTCCAACGAGGCCGGGCGCGATCAGCGCAATGCCGAGGAACTGGGGCGGCTGCGTGGCCTGATCGAGCAGCTTCGCTACGACTTCGACCAGTCCGAGCGTCGCCAGCAGGAAGCCATCACCTCGTTCGATGCCCGCATCAAGGGTCTCGAAGCCGAGGCCCTGGCGCCGTCATCGGCAGCCGCCGCACCCGCAGCGCATGTCGGCGACGGAGCCACTGGCAGCGCGCCGGCTGCGGCACCGGCGGCTGCGCCGCTCAGTTCGGCGGCCGACGAGGAAGCGCTGTACCTGAAGAGTTTCGACCTGCTCAAGGGCGGCAAGTACGACGAGGCTATCACCGGCTTCAAGGGCATGCTCGCCAAGTATCCGCAGGGCAACTACTCCGACAACGCCTGGTACTGGACCGGCGAGTCGTACTACATCAAGAAGGATTTCCCGAACGCGCTGGCGAGCTACCGCTCGTTGCTCGAGAAGTTCGGCAGCAGCCCGAAAGTCCCGGATGCGCTGCTGAAGACCGGGATCATCCAGCAGGAACAGAAGAAGAACGACGCGGCCAAGGCGGCCTACAACCGCGTCATCAAGGAATTCCCGAACTCCAGCGCGGCCATCCAGGCGCGTACGCGAGTCACCCAGCTTCGCTGACCCGCATGAGTCCGCTCGCCACGGCAGCCGAGCGCGCCACGCCTCGGACCCCGGTGGCGATGTCGACGCGACTCAGGCTCACCGAGATTTTCCTGTCGCTGCAGGGCGAGTCGACGTTCGTCGGCTGCCCGACCGTGTTCGTGCGGCTGACCGGCTGCCCGCTGCGCTGCAGCTACTGCGATACCGAATACGCCTTTCACGGCGGTCAATGGCATGAGCAGGCCGAGGTGCTGGCGACGGTCGCCGGCCACGGCGTCCGCCACGTCTGCGTGACGGGCGGCGAGCCGCTGGCGCAAAAGGCCTGCATCCCGCTGCTGGCGGCGCTGTGCGACGCCGGCTACACGGTGTCGCTGGAAACCAGCGGTGCACTCGATGTGTCGGCGGTCGATCCGCGCGTGGTCAAGATTCTCGACATCAAGACGCCGGCCTCGAACGAAGTCGGGCGCAACCGCTGGGCCAACCTGCCGCTGCTGCAGCCGCATGACCAGATCAAGTTCGTGATCGGCAATCGCGCCGACTACGACTGGGCGGTCGCCGTGGTCGCCGAACACCAGCTGACGCGCCGTCACACGGTGCTGTTTTCGCCGAGCGCAACCCAGCTGCCGGCCCGCGAACTGGCCGACTGGATCGTCGCCGACCGTCTGCACGTGCGCTTCCAGATGCAGCTGCACAAGCTGCTGTGGGGCGGCGAGGCCGGGCGCTAGGCGCCGCGCCGCCGCCACGCGCGCCGGCAGCCTCGCCGGCCGGCCCGCCCAACCCGTTCGGAGTGACCATGTCCCATCCCCGTTCCGCCGTCGTGCTGCTCAGCGGCGGTCTCGATTCCGCGACGGCGCTGGCGATGGCGCGTGCCGATGGCTACGTCTGCCACGCGCTCAGCGTCGCCTACGGCCAGCGGCACAGCGCCGAGCTGGACGCCTCGGTGAAAGTCGCGCGCCGGCTGGGCGCGGCCTCGCACCGACTGATCCAGGTCAATCTCGACCTGATCGGCGGCTCGGCGCTGACCGACCACCGCATCGCCGTGCCGGAAGGCCAGGCTCCAGACGCGGCCATCGGCGGCAACAGCATCCCGGTGACCTACGTGCCGGCCCGCAACACGCTGTTCCTGTCGCTGGCGCTCGGGCTCGCCGAAGTGGAGGGTGCGGAAGCGATCTACATCGGCGTCAACGCCGTCGACTACAGCGGCTACCCCGACTGCCGGCCTGCCTTCATCGCCGCCTTCGAGAACGTCGCGCAGCTCGCCACCCGGGTCGGCGTCGAAGGCGGACGCCTCCGGATCGAAACGCCGCTGATCGCGCTCAGCAAGGCCGAAATCATTCATCGCGGCGCGGCACTCGGCGTCGATTTCGCCGAAACCGTCTCCTGCTACCAGGCCGATGCCGATGGTCAAGCCTGCGGCCGCTGCGATTCCTGTCGCCTGCGCCGCGAAGGCTTCGCGGCTGCCGGCATCGCCGATCCCACTCGCTACGCCGCAGTCTGAATCGCCCACCGTTTCAGCGGCGCTTGCCGCTATAATCCGCGCCGCGTTGGACGAAGGGTCGTTAGCTCAGCGGTAGAGCATCGGACTTTTAATCCGTTGGTCGATGGTTCGATCCCATCACGACCCACCATCTTCATCCCGCGCAGGTCGCACCCCGCCTCAACGAGAAGCCCGCAATCGCGGGCTTTTTGTTTGGGGGCGTCCGGGTTGCCTCCGAGCCGTGTTCCCATCCGTGATGTCAGCGGGCTGCATGGGTTCGGTGGCCCCAGCGCTGTGGCGGCCAGTTGTGATCGACCATTGCGCCGCCTGCGGTGGCCGGGCAGGCTGCCTGCAGTGGAATAGCCAAGACAGCTCGATGGCGTTCTGGGAGACGATCACGTGGGAGGCAGGCGCTCAGTGCAAGCAACAGGGTTGATACGGAACCTCTCGCCGCAGGTGATCGCTGTGGGTCTGCTTTCCTCTGTGGCGGTCATCATTCCGGGCTACCTGACGCTGCTCGTGCACAAGCCACATCTCGTCGTCGAACTCGATGCGCCGCGGCTCATGCTCGTCTGCAGCGGGGTGACCCTGCCGATGCTGCTGACCCATCTGCAGCGCTCGGAGACCACGTCTGCCGCACATCGCAACCCGATCGCCGCGAGGGCCGTCTGGGTGGCGCTGCTGCGAACCTGGGCGATTCTGCTGACGGCGCTGTCGATCTCCTACCTGTGGGACACGCGGTTCGAGACGCACGTCATGATCACGGCGGTGATCCAGGCGCTGGTCTGGGGTGCGACGCGGTCGCCGGGCCCCACCGGCGGCAACGGGACCTCGGGCAACTGATCGCGCTGCAGCCGTTTCGACGGCGGGTCCGTGCGGCGCCCGACCACGCGTTCGCCGCCGCCGAGCCTCATCTGGCTGCCGCGCACCGGTAAAGTACCGGCATGGAAGCTCACCGCCGTGCCCGCCTGCTCCGCGCACTCGATATCGACGTCTGGTCGCCGCGCTCGGCGTCGCCGGTGGCGGTGACCGATGCCGACGTGTTGCCGGTCGCCCCGGCTGCTGCGCCAGCCGAGATACCGGCGCCGCGTCGCGCGCCGTCGGCGAGCCGCCGTCCAGAGCCGACGCCGCCAGCCGGCCTGTTGCCCGATCTGGAAGCGCCTGCGCCGGCCTATGTCGCACCGGCCGACTGGCAGGGGCTTGCCGATGCCGTGCGCGGCTGCACCCGCTGCAAGCTGTGCAAGACGCGCACGAACACCGTGTTCGGCGTCGGGCCGCTCGACGCTCCGCTGATGGTGGTCGGCGAGGGGCCGGGGGCCGAGGAAGATCTGCGCGGCGAGCCGTTCGTCGGTGCCGCCGGCAAGCTGCTGGACGCCATGCTGCAAAGCGTCGGCCGGGCGCGCAGCAGCAATGTCTATATCGCCAACGTCGTCAAATGCCGGCCGCCTGGCAATCGCGATCCGGAAGCTGACGAGGTGGCCGCCTGCCGGCCGTACCTGGATCGGCAGATCGAACTGCTGCAGCCGAAGCTGATCGTGGCGCTCGGGCGCGTGGCCGCCCAGCGACTGCTGAGCAGCAACGCGCCACTGTCGAAGCTGCGCGGCGTGCCGCAGGTCTACGGTGCGGCCGGCACGCCGGTGCTGGTCAGCTACCACCCGGCCTATCTGCTGCGCACGCCGGCCGACAAAGCCAAGAGCTGGCTGGATCTCAAGCAGGCGCACCGGCTGCTGGCAGGCCGCTAGCACTGCGCCCCCGTTCAGCCGCTGCTACAGGGCCCGGATCGGCCGGATGATCCGATGGTCCGAACGTTACAATCCGTATCACTCTTCCTCTCAAGCCTGCCATGCGCCTGTCCCGCTTCCCGCTGTCCACGTCCAAGGAAACCCCGGCCGATGCCGCCGTGGTCAGCCACCAGCTGATGCTGCGTGGCGGCTTCATCCGCCAGCTCGGCTCGGGCCTGTATTCGTGGATGCCGATCGGCGTGCGCGTGCTGCGCAAGATCGAAGCGATCGTGCGCGAGGAAATGAACGCTGCCGGTGCGATGGAGATCATCACGCCGACCGTGCAGCCGGCCGAGCTGTGGCAGGAGTCCGGCCGCTGGGCGCAGATGGGCGACGAGATGCTGCGAATCAAGGATCGTCACAAGAACGAGTTCTGCTACGGCCCGACCGCCGAGGAAGTGGTGACTTTCCACGTTCGCCAGGACATTCGCAGCTACCGCCAGCTGCCGGTCAACTACTACCAGATCCAGACCAAGTTCCGTGACGAACGCCGGCCGCGCTTCGGCGTGATGCGCTCGCGCGAATTCGTCATGAAGGACGCCTACAGCTTCCACATGACGGAAGCTTCGCTGGCAGCGGAGTACGACAACATGCGCGCCGCCTACGCGCGCATCTTCACCCGCATCGGCGTCAATTTCCGCATCGTCAAGGCCGACAGCGGCAACATCGGTGGCTCGCGTTCCGAGGAGTTCCACATCCTCGCTCAGTCCGGCGAAGACCTGCTGGCGGTGTCCGACAGCGGCAACTACGCCGCCAATGTCGAAGCGGCCGAAACGCGCGCCAGCGGCACGCCACGCGCGACGGCGAGCGCTGCGCTGGAAAAGGTCGCCACGCCGGGCCAGAAGACCTGCGAGCAGGTGTCGAAATTCATGAAGGTGGCGCTCGACCAGAAGGTCAAGCTGCTGGTCGTGAAGGCGGCCGAAGGCGGGCTGGTCGGCATCGCCCTGCGTGGCGATCACCAGCTCAACGAGATCAAGGCCGCCAAACATCCGAAGATCGCTGATCCGTTCCAGATGGCCAGCCCGGACGAGATCAAGGCCGCATTCGGTTGCGAGGTCGGCTATCTCGGTCCGGTCGGTTGCCCGATTCCGGTGATCGCCGATTTCGCGGCCAGCGAGGTCGCGAACTTCGTCTGCGGCGCCAACGAGGACAACCATCACCTGAAGGGCGCGAACTGGGGCCGCGACGCGGCCGAACCGGAAACGGCCGACCTGCGCATGATCGTCGAAGGCGACCCGAGCCCCGATGGCGTCGGCACCATCAAGCTGTATCGCGGCATCGAAGGCGGCCACGTGTTCCAGCTCGGCAAGAAGTACACGAAGGCGATGGGCCTGACCGTGCTCGACGAGAACCAGCAGCCGGTAACGCCGGAAATGGGCTGCTACGGCATCGGCGTGACCCGCATGGCCGCCGCCGTGATCGAACAGCGCAACGACGCCAACGGCATCCTGTGGCCGGATGCGATCGCCCCGTTCCGCGTCATCGTCTGCCCGATCGGGCTGGACAAGGCCGACACCGCCGCCAGCGTGAAAGCCGCCGCCGAAACGCTGTACGCCGAGCTGCTTGCCGCCGGCGTCGACGCCGCCCTCGACGACCGTGGCCTGCGCCCCGGCGAGATGTTCAAGGACGCCGACCTGATCGGCATCCCGCACCGGATCATCGTCGGCGCGAAAGGTCTCGCGACCCAGCAGTTCGAGTACAAGCGTCGTGATGCAGCAGCAGCTGAGATGATTGCGGCGACGACGGCAGCGGTACTGGAGAAGCTGGGCGGCTGATCGCGCCGGGCCGTTGCGTGCTCAGGAAGGGGCCGACCATTTCCGTCTGCGTGCTGCGGCGACTACTGTTTCGCTGCTCTTGGCCGCTGCCCCGCCTTGCATGCGCTGCGGCCTTGTCGTTGATGCTCGACGCACAGGCCGCGCCCACCCGGGAACCAGAACCCGAATTGCGGGTGCTGATGAAGCAGGCGATCGAGGCGGCGACCAGCTTCGAGGACCCGTATCTGGCTGAGGTCTGGTTGACCGACATGGCCGGGCGTATCGCCCGTCATGCGCCGAAGGCGATGCCGGACCCGGCGGTGCGGCTGCGTTTCCTGCAGCTGCTGCATGCCGAGGCGACCCGCGCCGGGGTGTCGCCGGAACTGGTGTTGGCGACCATCGATGTCGAAAGCCGCTTCGAGCGTTTTGCGGTGTCCAGCGTCGGCGCGCTGGGTTACATGCAGATCATGCCGTTCTGGATCGAGGAGATCGGCAAGCCGGGCGACAACCTGTTCCACACGCCGACCAATCTGCGTATGGGCTGCACGATCCTGAAGTTCTATCTGGACAAGGAGAAGGGCAGCTATGTGCGGGCACTGGCGCGCTACAACGGTTCGATCGGCAAGCCGGACTATCCCTATCTGGTACTCGACCGGCTGACCCGGCGCTGGTCGCGCTGAGCGCGGGGCTCAGCCGCCGGAGGCGGCGGCCGACGTGCTGGCACCTGGTGCGGGCGCGGCGGCTTGCGGCTTTGAAGCGGCTTTCGGCGCCGGTGATGGTTGCGATGCCGGCTCGGGGGCCGATGACGCGGCGGCAGCAGCGTTGGCGGCACGCGGCGCGGTGCGTGCTTCCGGCCGCACCACGTCCTGCGGATGCTCCTGCGCGTAGCGCAGCGCGGCCACCACGTCGGCAATCGGTGGAAAGCGGGGAATGATCAGCTTCTGGTCGCGTTGCAATTGCCACGGCTCCGGCAGTGCTTCGAGGTTCGCGCGCCAGATCAGCGGCCACAGTGCTGCATTGCTGTAGCCCTCTTCCCGGCCGGCGACCGCGCGCAGGTTTTCGCTCTTGGCGGCCGTGTACAACCGCACCGAGCGGTCGAGATCGGCGTTCAGCAGCGCCAGCGATTCGACCGCCGCCGCGTACTCGCCATTGGCGATCTTCTTTTCGGCCGACTGCACCATCGCCAGTTCCAGATCGCCGAGGCCGATGCGGTCGCTGGCGCGCTTCAGCAGCACCAGGGCATCACGGGCGGTCGCTGCCTCGGCGCTGCCGGCACCGATCGGCGCGGCCGTCACCGGCGGGCCGCCGCTTGCGGCCTGGGCGCTCGCGGCCTGCACAGCGAGAGCATCGCGGGATTTCAGGGTCGGCAGCTTCGGCAGCGGCATCGCCGCCAGGGCCCGGCGCTCGGATTCGTTCAGCGCGGCCGAGGCCAGCGGATCAGCCGACTTGCGCGGCGTCGCTGAGGCAACTGCAGGTTTCGGGGCGCTGCTGCTGGTCGGCGTGCCGGTTGCGGTGCCGGCTGTAACAGGCGCGGGTGCGCGCGCCGCCGGGGCCGGCTGCGGTCTTGCCGGCACGGTGGCAGCGCCGGCGCTGGCCGTGGTCGCGGTGCGGGGTGGCGTGGCCACCGGAGTAGCGGCGCTGCCGGCGGCTTTGCTCGTCGTGGATCGGCTGGCGTTGCTGGTGGATGGCGTGGCAGCGGCGCCAGTGGTCGCGGCGCGCGGCGTGTTGCCGATGCTGCTGCCCGTTGGTGCGATGGCGGGTTTTGGTGCCGGCTTCGCGGCTGGTTTCCGGACAACGGCCGGCGCCGGTGAGGCGGGGACCGGATCGGCAGTTGTCTGTGACGGGGTGGGCCGGTAGCGCGACGGCGAGGATTGGCAGGCGGTGGCCGCGACGACGACCAGCAGCATCGCGGGCAACAGCCGGAGGCTGCGAAGGGGGATCGGGGGCATGGCGGCAGACTAGCCAGCGGTCATCGAAGGGTCAAACGACGCCGACGGCTCGTTGCCACCGATGATCGCGGGCCTTGCCGCCGGCGCCCCGTACAATCACGCCGTCCAGTGATGAGGTGGTGATGATCGAGATTCTGGTGCTCTATTACTCGCGGCATGGCGCAACCGCCGCGATGGCCCGGCAGATCGCCCGGGGAATCGAATCGGTCGATGGCGTGCAGGCCCGTGTGCGCACGGTGCCGCCGGTGTCGGCCGATACTGTCGCGACTGCGCCGGCGGTGCCGGAAGCCGGTCCGCCGTATGCCACGTCGAACGATCTGCGCGAATGCGCGGGCCTGGTACTCGGCAGTCCGACGCGCTTCGGCAACATGGCAGCGGCGCTGAAGTACTTCCTCGATGGCACGGCGGATCTGTGGCTCGGCGGCGCGCTGGCCGGCAAGCCGGCGGCGGTGTTCACCTCCACCGGCAGCCAGCACGGCGGCAATGAGGCGACCTTGCTGACGATGATGCTGCCGCTGCTGCATCACGGCATGGTGCTGGTCGGTCTGCCGTATACCGAGCCGGCGCTGTCGACCACCGATACCGGCGGCACGCCCTACGGGGCCAGCCATGTGGCCGGCACCGGCGGCAAGCCCCGGCCGTTGAGCCGCGATGAGACCACGCTGTGCCTGGCGCTCGGCAAGCGCCTTGCAGAGACCGCCCGGAAGCTCGCGGCGCCATGAACCGACCCCTGAGTGTCTACGCCTGGGCGGTCGCACTGGGCTGCCATTTCCTGCTCGCCAACGGCCTGTGGATCTGGGCTGGCCTGCTGCCGGGCCTGTTGCTGGTGCTGCCGCTGGCGCTGGGCCTGCCCGGGTTGATCCGCCGCCGCCGCTACACGGCCGGCTGGCTGACCCTGCTGCTGTCCGGCTACATCGCCGGGCTGATGGCGGAAGCGGCGTCGGTGCCGTCGCGCTATGGCATCGCGCTCGGCTTCAGCGGGCTGGCGGCCGTGGAATTCGCGGCGCTGGTGCTGTTCGTGCGCTGGTCGGCGCGGGAGAACGGCGTCGCCCGCATCTGAGCGGCGGGCCGGTGACACCCGCCGGCCTCAGCCTCGGTGGGCGCTGGCCAGGTATTCCTCGGACTGCATTTCCTGCAGCCGGGACTGGGTGCGGGCGAACTCGAAGCGCAGCTTGCTGCCGCTGTAGAGGTCCGACGGCGCTGCCGCCGCGCCGATCAGCAGCTTGACGCCGCGGTCGTAGAACTCGTCGACCAGGGTCATGAAACGGCGGGTGGCGTCGTCGCGGCTGCTGTCGAGCTTCGGCACGCCGGTCAGCACCACGGTGTGGTGCAGCCGGCCCAGCTCGATGTAGTCGGCGGCCGAGCGCGGACCTTCGCAGAGCGCCTCGAAGTCGAACCAGATCGCGCCATCGGCGATCCGCTCGGCGTGCAGCCGGCGGTCGTTCAGCAGGTAGTCGCCCGGTGCATGCTCGCCATGCGGGGCCAAGGCATCGAAATGGCAGGCCAGCTCGGCGCGCGCGGCGTCGTCGTCGGGATGCAGGTAGAGGCGGGCGTCCTTCAGCTGGCGCAGCCGGTAGTCGGTGCCGCCGTCGACGTTCAGCACCGTGACGTGGCGCTTCAGAGTTTCGATCGCCGGCAGGAAATTCTGCCGCTGCAGACCGTCCTTGTAGAGGCCGTCGGGCGGCACGTTGCTGGTGGCGACCAGCGTGATGTTGCGCTTGAACAGGGCCTCGAACAGCCGGCCGAGGATCATCGCGTCGGCGATGTCGGCGACGAAGAATTCGTCGAAGCACAGCACGCGGGTGGTTTCGGCGATCTCGTCGGCCACCTTCTGCAGCGGGTCGGCGGCATCCGGATAGCGGTTGCGGCGGGCGTGGACATCCAGCAGGAAGCGGTGGAAGTGAGTGCGGGTCTTGCGGCTGAACGGCAGCGCGTCATAGAAGGCATCCATCAACCAGGTCTTGCCGCGACCGACACCGCCCCAGAGATACAGGCCGTCGACCCGGCTCCAGGTCATGCGGCTGGAACCGAAACGGCGGCGCGGCGGATTCTCGATCAGCTGGTCGTAGACCGCCTGCAGCGCGTCGACCGCCGCCGCCTGCGCGGCATCGGCGACAAAGCCTTCGCGTTTCAGTTCGGCGTCGTAGCGCTGCCGGGGCGGCGGCGCCAGTTCGAGGCCGGCCAGCGCCGCCTTGTCGCTGCGATCGGAGGAGAACAGGGCCATGGCGTCAGCCGGCGACCCGGACCGGCGGCGCCGGCAGGCTGCCATCGGCCTCGCCGCAGTGGGCGAGCATCACTGCCCGCGCGGTGACCGACAGCGTGTCGGCGGCTTCGCGGCTGTCGCCATGCGCCGACAGCGGCGCGAACAGCTCGATGGTCACCGCTGACCAGCTGAACAGCCTGCGGCCTTCGCCCAGCAGCGCGCGCGAGCCGCGGATCACCGCCGGCACCACCGGCACCGCAGCGCGGGCGGCGATCAGGAAGGCGCCGGACTGGAACGGCAGCAGGACCGGTGCGGCGCGGAAGGTGCCCTCCGGAAAGATCGCGAACGATTCGCCGGCGCGGGCGCGGTCGATCAGCGTCTTGGTGGCCTTGGCCGCTTCGCGCGGCGAGCTGCGGTTGACGAACTGGCAGCCCATGCGGCGCAGGATCAGGCCGATGTACGGCCAGTCGGCCGCGCCGTGCTGGACGAAGAACGTGAAGTGCGGCGGCAGCGCGGCGGTCAGCAGGATGCCGTCGAGATAGCTGGCGTGATTGCAGATGACGATGCAGGGGCCATCCGGCAGTTGCTGCAGGCCGCGCACGCGGAACGGCATCAGGCTGAGATGCATCCAGGCGCGCACCGCCAGCCGGCCGGTCGCGCGCCGCGCGCCGAGCGTCGGCAGGACGATCAGCAGCGGGCAGAACAGCAGCAGCACGACGGTGACGAACACGGCGGCCGCATAGACGCCGTGCAGCTTGCGGAGAAAGGTCGGGAGCATGCGAAGGAGGCCGGGAAACGCCGTCATTATAAGTCGGCGGTTCCGATCCCCAGGCCGGCGGCGGCACTGCCGGAGCCGCCGGCGTGGCTGCGGTGGTCAGGGACGCCAGACCTGCTCGGCCTGCGGGTCGTAGACCGCCAGCCCCAGCGCCCGGGCGGTGTCGCGCACCAGCGGCAGCACGGCGGCGACGCGGGCGGGCACCACGGTCAGCACCGCCACGTCGTGCATCAGGCCGTCGCGCAGCGGGCCATCGGCCCAGACGGCGCTTTCCAGCTGGTCCTCGCGCAGTTCGCTGATGCAGGGATGGCGGGCGGTCAGCCGTTCAAGCAACTCCAGCAGCGCCGGCAGCGGCGGCTTGCCGTGCTGCTCGAATGCCTCGGAGCGGGCGTCGAAATCGCCCCAGACCTCGGCGTCGTCGGCCGGGATCGGCGCGGCGCTGATCATCAGCAGGTGGCTCATGCCAGCGCGCGCCTGGGGCTCAGAGATGCAGGCCGCATTCGGTCTTCGGCTTGCCCATCCAGCGGCCGCTGCGGCCTTCGCCGGCCACGGTGCAGTGGGTGCAGCCGATCGACGAATAGCCGCGCGCCACCATCGGGTGGAACGGCAGCTGGTGCTCGCGGATGTAGGCGTCGCGCTCCTCGCGGGTGACGTCGATCATCGGGTTGAACTTGAGCACGCCGCGTCGCAGCTCGAACACCGGCAGGCCGGCGCGGTGATCGGTCTGCCAGCGCATCAGGCTGGACATCCAGACCTTGTAGTTCGGCTTGATCAGTTCCAGCGGCTCGACCTTGTTGACCGAGCAGCAGAAATCCGGGTCCTTCTCGTAGGTCTTGTCGTCGACGGTGAACTGGTGCTTCCAGTCCTCGGCGCGGACGTCTTCGACCTTCAGCTTGAACAGGTCGATCAGGTACTGGCGGTACTGCACGGTTTCCGGGAAGTGGAAGCCGGTGTCGATGAAGTGGATCGTCTGCGCCGGGTTGATCGTCGAGATGATGTGCAGGAAGTACGCCGAGGTGGCCGCGAACGACGAGGTGACCAGCACCTTGTCGAGCGGAAACTCCTGATACAGCAGCTTCAGGCGCGCTTCGAAGCCGAGCGGCGCGTAGCGCTCGTTGAGCAGGGCGACCTCGGCTTCGGTCGGTCCGGGCTGCGTCGAGGGGCTTGCCGGCGTGTCGTTCGCCGACTGCGGTCCGTCATACATGCTGTTGATCCTTTCACTGCGGCCAGATGCGCCAAGGACGCGAAGTTTAGGGACGCGTCCCTGGCGCAACAACGATCTGAGGCCCGCAGCCCGGAATTAAGCTAACGATATGCCGCTTTCGGCCCGCCGCATCAGCGACCGGCGACCGCGTTGCCAGCCGGCGCGGCGGCTTGCGGCGCCGGCTTGGCCAGCTCGGCCTTGATCGCTTCGAGCAGCTTCGGGTCATCCGGCGTGACGCGGCTGCTGTAGTGGGCCAGCACCTTGCCGTCGCGGCCGATCAGGTACTTGTTGAAGTTCCAGTCCGGGGCATGCCGGGTGGCGGCCTTCAGGTCCTTGTAGAACGGATTGGCGTCGTCGCCGTCGACCCGGGTCTTGGTGTACATCGGGAAGGTGACGCCGTAATTGGCGGTGCAGAACTTGGCGATGCTTTCGTCGGTCGCCTCTTCCTGGCGGAACTGGTCGGACGGGAAGCCGAGCACCACCAGCCCGTCGCCCTTATGGGTCTTGTACAGCTTCTCGATGCCCTCGAACTGCGGGGTGTAGCCGCAGCGGCTGGCGGTGTTGACCACCAGGATCACCTTGCCGCCGTAGCTGGTGCAGAGGTTTTCGGTGCCGCCGAGAAGGCGCTTCTGGTCGTGGTTCAGCGGGCTGCCGGTGCAATCGATGGCGCGGGCGGGGGTGAACGGGACGGCCGCCAGCAAGGCGAGGGCGGATGCCGCGATGAGATGACGCATGGGGAGACTCCTGCAGTTTGAAATCGGGGGCCTACAATGCCGCGCCTGATCGGCAGCGGGCGGGAATTCCAGCGGTGACACCGCTTGCGACGTCGATCCTATCTGCCTTCCTACAATGCCGTCATGCCTGAATTGATCCTGCCTGCGCCGCTGTGGCGGCGCCTTGCTGCCGCCGTCTACGACGGCCTGCTGCTGATCGCCCTGTGGATGGTCACGCTGCTGCTGATCTGCCTGCCGCTGAACAGCCTGCTGGGCCTGCCGCCCGGCAATGCCGTCAACCGGGCGCTGCTGCTGACCGTGGCGCTGGGTTTCTTCGTCTGGTTCTGGACCCGTGGCGGGCAGACGCTGGGCATGCGCGCCTGGCGGTTGCAGGTGCGGCGCAGCGGCGGCGCGCTGCTGCGGATGCCGGTGGCCGTGGTGCGGGCGATGGCCGCGCTGATCTACTGGGGGCTGGTGCTGACGCCGGCAGCGGCGTCGATGATCCATCGCGCGCCGAGCCTGGAAAACCTGCTGCCGCATGTGCAGACGGCGTCGATCGGCGCCGGGCTGGCGGTGCTGCTGTCACTGGTCGCCGCCCGGCTCGATGCCCGCCGGCGCCTGCCGCAGGACTGGCTGACCGGCAGCGAGGTGGTGCTGCTGCCGCTGAACCCGTTCCCCGCTGCGCCGAAGGCGAAGAAAGGCAGCGGCAGAACGGCGAAAGAATCCGGATCCGACCCCCGATAGGAGCAGAGTCAGCGGGCGAGGCGCAGCCGCCACAGTGCCAGCACGGCGAGCAGCGCGGTGGGCAGGCCGGCGGCCATCGGGGCCGGCCACTGGTAGAGATCGCCGACGCTGACCGACACCTTGTTCAGCACATAGAACACGATGCCGACCAGCACGCCGGCCAGCAGGCGCTGGCCGGCGCCGGCATCCCGCAGGGTACCGACCACGAACGGCACCGCGAACAGCATCATCACCATCACCGTCACCGGCTCGACCAGCTTGCGCCACAGCCAGATGCGGTACTTGGTGGCGTCGAGCTTGTTCTCCTCCATGTAGTCGACGAGGTTGTACAGGCCTCTGACCGACAGCACGTCGCCTTCGAGGATGAACAGCTTCAGCACGTTCGGGGTGATCGAGCCGCTGATCTCGATCTGGTCGAGCGTCACCACGCGGGTGCTGTCATCGTGCATCTCGGTGCGCTTGACGCCGGTCATCAGCCAGCGGCCGTCGACATAGCGGGCCTCGTCGACGGTGGACACCTGGGCCAGCCCTCCGTGGGCGTCGGTGCGGAACACGGTGACATCGCGCGCATGGTCCTCGGCCAGCAGGCGGCGGATGCGCAGGATGTTGTCGGCATCGCGCAGCCACAGCGCCCGGTCATGGCTGCCCTGTTCGCCGCGGGCCTCGTCGCGCAGCCGGGTGGCCAGGTTCTCACCGGCCGGGCCCAGCCAGTCGCCCAGCACGTAGCCGAACGCCCCCAGCAGCGCGCCAGCGGCGAGCGTGGCCGCGCCGATCCGCAGCATCGACACACCCGACGCCCGCATCGCGGTCAGTTCGCTGGAACGCGCCAGCGCGCCGATGCCCAGCAGTGCGCCGAGCAGCGCGACGATCGGCAGCAGGATGTACAGGCTCGACGGCATCAGCAGCACGCTGTACTCCAGCACCTGCAGCACGCCGTAGCTGCCCTTGCCGGTCTCGCCGATGTCGGAAATGAACACCACCAGCGTATAGATCGTCACCAGTCCGAGGCCGACCAGCGCGGTCAGGCTCAACACGCTGCCGATGATGTAGCGGTCCAGCCGGTTCATGCGACCACCTGCTGGCGGCGACGGATCATCCAGACGGCCGCGCCGAGCACCAGGCCATGCGCCCACCACAGGCCCACTAGCGGCGGGATCTGGCCCTTGCCGATCCAGGCCTGGCCGACACCCAGCAGGTTGGTATAGATCAGGTAGACGAGGATGCCGAAGACGATCTTCGAATAGCGGCCCTGGCGTGGCCGCAGGTGCGCCAGCGGCACCGCCAGCAGCGCCAGGATCAGCACCGACACGGGTGCAGCGATGCGGAAATGCAGCTCCGCCTGGTCCTGGGCGTCCGCGCTGCCCCAGAGCACGCCGGTCGGGCTCAGCTTGCGCTGGTTGTTGATGTAGCTGAACGGCGGTGGCGACAGGCGCAGCGTCAGCGCGTCGAAGCGCACGACGTCGTAGCTGGCGGTGCCGGGCGTGCCGAAATAGCGGTGGCCGGTGGTCAGCTCGACAACCCGCTCGCCGCTGACCGGGTCGATCACCTGGGTGCCGTGATCGGCGACCACGACGCTGGAGCCGCCGGATTCCTCCAGTTCGGCGAACACCTTGCCGAGCGTCCGGCCGTCGGGGCTGATCGAATCGGTGTAGAACACCGCGCGGCCACCGGCCACGGTCTTGAACTGGCCGGCCTCGAACGGCGTGAACTGCACCAGCCGCTTGGCGTCCTTGACCAGGAAATCGGCCTGCCGGCCGGCCCAGGGGCCGATCGAGAAGCTCAAAGCAGCGGTCAGCACGGTCAGCGCCGCCGCCAGGCCCATGAACGGCCGGTACAGCCGCCCCAGGCCGGAGCCACAGGCGGTCATCGCGGCGATCTCGTTGTCGCTGTACAGCCGGCCCAGCGACAGCATGATCGCCAGCAGCAGCGACACCGGGATCAGGATCACCAGGTAGCGCAGGCTCGACAGCAGCGCCACGTTCAGCAGCAGTTCGCGTGGCAGCTCGCCCTTGGCGGCCACCCCGAGCACGCTGGCAAAGCGGGTGGCGATCATGATCGCCAGCAGGATGAAGGTGACGGCCGCCCACGCGGTCAGCACCTCGCGCAGCAGGTAGCGGTCGAGAATCCTTCGGTTCATGCCGATAGCGTACCCGACCGGCCGTCGCCGCCCGGCTTCCGGACCTCGCGCAGCGCACCCCGGAACCGCGCCAGCGTGGTGCGGCGTGTTTCGAGAAAAGCCAAGTCAAGGACCTGGATCACAGTTCCGGCGCCAATGAAAGAGTGGAAAGAGTAGGGGAAATCGTTAGAATCACGGGGTCACTTGGGTTTTTTTCAAATACGCCCCCGTATTGGGAATCGAGGGTCGCTCGCCGGGCACGGTTCGAGCAGGAAAATCCGAGTTTTGAATTCAGCATCGCTCGCTGCGGCCCGCATCGGCGCGAGTCTTGCAAGACCCTGCCACGCCATTAGTAGAAAAAAGCCATGGAATATTTCGTAAAGAGCGGCAATCCGGAAAAGCAGCGTGTTGCCTGCGTGATCGTCGGCATCTTCGATCGCCGCAACCCGACGGAATCGGCGGAAACCATCGACAAGGCCAGCGAGGGCCTGCTCGGCAGCATCATGCGGCGCGGCGACATGGACGGAAAACTCGGCCGCAGCCTGATCCTGCACAACGTCGCCGGCGTGTTCTGCGACCGCGTGCTGCTGATCGGCCTCGGCAAGGAACGCGATTTCGACGAGGCCGCCTTCCGCAAGGCGCACCAGGCTGCAGCGCGGGCGCTGCGCAATACCGGTGCAATCGACGCCGTCAGCTACCTGACCCACCTGCCGGTCAAGGGCCGTGACTTCCAGTGGAACGTGCTGCAGGCGGCGCTGGTCACCGAAGCCGAGTTCTATCGCTTCGACGAGATGCGCGGCGAAAAGGCGCGCGAGGAAATCGTGCCGCCGAAGCTCGAACGGCTGACCTTCGACGTGCCGCGCCGCAGCGATCTGCCGGCCGGCGAAAAGGGCCTGCAGGAAGCGCAGGCGATCGCCCATGGCGTCGCCCTGACCAAGCGGCTGGCCAACCTGCCGGGCAATGTCTGCACGCCGACCTTCCTGGCCCAGAGCGCGATCGACCTCGGCAAGAAGCACGGCTTCACCGTGAAGGTGCTCGAGGAATCGGACATGGAAGCGCTCGGCATGGGCGCGCTGCTGTCCGTGTCGCGCGGCAGCCGCCAGCCGGCCAAGCTGATCGTCATGGAATACCTTAAGGGTACCCAGGGCGAGGCGCCGATTGCGCTGGTCGGCAAGGGCCTGACCTTCGACGCCGGCGGCATCTCGATCAAGCCGGCTGCCAAGATGGACGAGATGAAGTTCGACATGTGCGGCGGCGCCAGCGTCGTCGGCACCTTCGCGGCACTGGCCGAACTGCAGCTGCCGATCAACGTCGTCGGCGTGATCGCCGCCAGCGAAAACCTGCCGGATGGCGCCGCCAGCAAGCCCGGCGACATCGTCACCAGCATGGCCGGCATCACCATCGAAGTGCTCAACACCGACGCCGAAGGCCGGCTGATCCTCTGCGATGCGCTGACCTATACCGAGCGCACCTACGACCCGCGCATCTGCATCGACATGGCCACCTTGACTGGCGCCTGCGTCGTCGCGCTCGGCTCGCAGGCCTCCGGCCTGTTCGCCAACCAGTCTGGCCTGGCCCGCCAGCTGCTCGCCGCCGGCGACCAGATCGGCGACCGCGCCTGGGAACTGCCGCTGTGGAGCGACTACGACCACCAGATCAAGAGCGAATTCGCCGACATCGCCAACATCGCCACCGTCGGCGCGGGCGAAGCCGGCGCGATCATCGGCGCCGTCTTCCTGCACCGCTTCACCAAGAAGATGAAGTGGGCCCACCTCGACATCGCCGGCACCGCCTGGCACGGCAAGGCCGCCACCGGCCGCCCGGTGCCGCTGCTGACTCAGTACTTGATCAACGTGGCGGCCAAGCGTGGGGACGATTGAGGAGGGGCTGACGCCTACTTCAGTATCGGGCGAGGCAATTGCCTAGGCGGAGGCTCTAAGCCCGCACCCGACTCGTATCCCGCAGCACGTTCAGCCGTTGGTAGCTTCCGGCTTCCGGCGAGCGCCTCTGCGAACTGCAACGATCGTGTTACTGCCGAGCCACTCGAGCGGGATCATCAAGTCATGGTGTACGTCGTCGCGATCGTGCTGAGCGTGATTGCAGGCCTGCTGATCGCTGGATTGCAGACGCGCGCCGAGGGGCGATATCGCCACCCCGCGTCCAATGCCGATCAGCCATCTCGCGTGTGGCCACGGGCCTCGCTGTTGCGCATCTGCAGCGGGTGGTTGCTTGCCGCCTTTGCGAGCATCGTTGTTTGTGTGGCGGCGCTCTTGCTGTCGCTGCTGGGCCTGAAGATCGCTAAAGCGATCTTGCTTTACTCGATACTGGCGATGTTTTTCCTCGGGCCATCCGCATTTCTAGTCGCAAGGCTGCCGAGGTGCCCGTCTTGCCGCCTACACGTGCTTCGGGGGCCGGCTTGGGTCAGGCCGGCCTATCCGGCGCGGTATCGGGGATTGCAGGATGCAGGGGCGGTCGCCCTTGGTGTGCTCGTTGACCGTCGATCTCACTGCATGCATTGCGGCCAGGACTTCCATTTGCCTTGAGGCGCGATGTGTTGGCGTCTGCGGTCGTTTCGAATTGCATGGCTGACGGCAGGTCACCGCTGACGCGGCATCGTCCAGATGGGAGCGCCAAACTACGGCTGCCTCTGTTGGATAAAGGGTGCGTCAGCCGGCGTAGCCCGATCAGCCCGCCAGCACCTCGCTTGGCCACGGCAGGCTCACGGTGAAGCGAGCGCCCTGACCGCGCTGCGAGGCGACCTCGATCTTGCCGCCGTGGCGTTCGACGATCTCGCGCGACAGGGTCAGGCCGAGGCCGGCGCCGCCGGTGTTGCGGCCGAACTGCACGAAGGGGTCGAAGATCCGCGCCAGCTGGCGGCGGGTCAGGCCTTCGCCGCTGTCGCGCACCTCGATGCGGATGGCGTCGGAGCCGGCGACCACGGTGATGCCGACTTCGCCGCCGGACGGCGTGTGGCGGATGGCGTTGCCGATCAGGTTGTCGAGCACGCGGGAGAACTGGCCGGCGTCGAGCTGCAGATCCGGCAGGTTTGGGGCGACGGCGCAGCTGATCGACAGCTTGCGCTCCAGCGCCATCGGCTCGAAGCGCGCCTGGGCGTCGCCGGCCAGCTGGGCCAGCTGCACCGGCTCCAGTTTCAGCGGTGTTTCGGCGTGGCTCAGGCGCGAGACGTCGAGCAGGTCGGCGACCAGGTCGGCCAGCCGGTGGGTTTCGGTGTGCACGGTCTCGAACAGGTCGGCCTCGCGGCTGTCGGGCGCGAAGCGGGCGCGTTCGGCCAGCAGGTCCATCGCCATCTTCAGACCGGTGACCGGGGTGCGCAGCTCGTGCGACGCGCGCAGCACGAAATCGGTCTGCAGTTGCTCCTGTTCGCGCTCCTCGGTGACATCGCGCAGCAGCATCACCAGCCCCGGCCGGGTGTCGTCGGTGAACGGCGTCAGCGCCAGCGCCAGCTTGCGCTGCATCACGCCTTCGCCGATCACCAGATCCGGCTCGTCGTCCTGCGACAGCGACTGGCTGGCGATGTCGTCGATGATCCGCTGGTTGAAGCGTTCGCCGCCGAGCAGCTCGTCGAGCGTGCGGCCGATCGCCAGATCCACCGTGGTGCCGAGCTGGCGGGCGGCGATCGGATTCAGGCGTTCGATGCGCGCCTGTTCGTCGACGATGATCAGGCCGTCGTCGATGGAGCCGAGCACCACGTCGTTGCGGCGCTGCTCGGCCAGCAGACGGTCGATCGAGGTCGACTTGTAGGTTTTCAGTGCCGCCGCCATGGCGTTGAAGTTGGTCGCCACGATGTTGGCCTCGACCAGCCGCGAGGCCTCGATCTTCACGTCGAACTCGCCGTCGGCGATGGTCCGTGCGGCACCGGCGATGCGTTGCAGCGGCGCGCTCAGGTACTGCGCCTGGGCGATCGCGAAGCGCAGGCCGAAGGCGCCGATCGCCGAACCGGCGATGCCGAGCAGGCCGATCTGGTACCAGGGCGCTCGCTCGAAGCGATCCCAGGCCAGTGCCAGCAGAGCGCCGGCGATGAACGCCAGCACGATCAGCGCGGCGTAGGTGAGCAGCAGGCGGTGAAGGATTTTCATGGTCGAGGAAGTTCGGCTATCGCGATGATCGGAAACGCTTTTCGCGGCGGCGTGACGGTGGATGACGGGCGCACCGGCGACCCGGGTAGGGCTGCCACGCGATCCGCAGACAATATCGAGCTTGATCCGGCAAGTGCCTGATCAGGCGAATTTTTCAGCTCAGATCCCGTACTGCTTGCGCTTGCGGTACAGCGTCGAGGCGTCGATGCCGAGCTGCTTGGCGGCCACCTCCAGCGTTTCCGCCTCGCCAAGCACGGCCAGGATGTGCTCGCGCTCCAGCGCCGCCAGGCTCATGGCGCCGGTAGGGCGGGCTGCCGTGCTGGCTGCCGCCGCGCCGCCGGCTTCACCGAGCGCCAGGTCGCGGGGTTCGATCAGCTCGCCCCGGCACAGGATGCTGGCGCGTTCGATGACGTTGCGCAGCTCGCGGATGTTGCCCGGCCAGCGGTGCCGGCACAGGGCGTCCATCGCCGCCTCGCTGAAGCCGCGCCCGCGGCCCCGGTGGATGCGGATGAATTCGTCGAGGAAGCCGTTGGCGAACGCCGGCAGATCCTCGATGCGGTCGCGCAGCGGTGGCAGATGCAGGCGGATGACGTCGAGGCGATACAGCAGGTCTTCGCGAAAGGTCCCGGTCTTGACCATGCCGTGCAGGTCGCGGTTGGTCGCCGCCACCAGCCGCACATCGGCCTGGCGGGTCACCGGATCGCCCAGGCTTTCGAACTGCTTGTCCTGCAGGAAACGCAGCAGCTTGGCCTGCAGACCGATCGGCACTTCGCCGATTTCGTCGAGGAACAGGGTGCCGCCGTCGGCCTGCGCGACACGGCCCGGCGAGTTGGCGACGGCGCCGGTGAACGCGCCCTTCTTGTGGCCGAACAGCTCGCTTTCGAACAGCTCGCCGGACAGGCCCGGACTGTTGATGGTGATGAACGGCGCCGCGTGGCGTGCGCTCCAGCGGTGGATGGCGCGGGCGATCACGCCCTTGCCGGTGCCGCTTTCGCCGAGCACCAGGATGTTGGCGTCGCTGGCGGCCACCTGGCGGGCGGTGTCGAGCAGTTCCGCCATCGCCGGCGAGCGGCTTTCCAGCTGTGCCGAATCGTTGCTGCTGCCGGTCTGGCGTTCCAGTTCCTCCAGCCGCAGATCCAGCCGGCGCGCGTGCAGCTGCGTGGCCGCGGCGATCCGCAGCTGTTCCGGTGAGCAGGGCTTGACCAGGTAGTCGACGGCACCTGCGCGCATCGCCTGCACGGCGGTATCCACCGAGGAATGCGCGGTAACGATCACCACCCGCAGCCACGGCGCGGCGGTGCGGATGGCCGGCAGCAGTTCCAGCGCCGTGGTGTCGCCCAGTGTCAGGTCCAGCAGGCAGACATCGAACACGCGGCTGCGGATCAGCGCCATCGCCTGTTCGCCGCTGGCGGCGGTGGCGACGGTATGGCCGTCGTCCTCCAGGCAGTAGCGGAAGGTTTTCAGCAGCGGGGCTTCGTCATCGACGACCAGTACCCGGCCGCCCGTCTTTTCAGCCGTCAAGGTGGCAGTCCTCCGTGTCGGTGCCTGTGGATGTCCGACCACCCGAAGCGCCGTTCATTCCCGAGCCGGATGTCGCCGTGCATTTTGCACGACGCGCAAGGGCCGATCGTGCAGATTGCCGTCCGTTTAACCGGATAAAAGTTTTCAAGATATTGAAAATACTGAAAAAAATAGTTGGCACGGGCCTTGGAATAGTACAGGCACGGCACGCCGATGGGCGGTGTGCCGGGATCGCCGGTCTGCACGGGCGATACCACGCAAAACCTGTCTGCACACGCATCAATACAAGAAGGAGGTCACCCCATGCTCCATTACGCCGTTGTCTTTTTCGTCATCGCGCTGATCGCGGCGCTGCTCGGCTTCTCCGGCATCGCCGGTACCGCAGTCGGCATCGCCAAGCTGCTGTTCCTGGTGTTCCTGGTGCTGGCCGTGCTGTCGCTGATCTTCGGCCGCCGGGTCAAGACCTGAACGCGTCACGCCTTCTCCCCACTGTCTGCTGAAACGCCAAACCAAAAAAGAGGACACAACATGAACATTCATCCGCTCAACCGCACGCTGATCGCCGCTGCGCTGATCGCCAGCTTCGGTCTGGCCGCCTGCAAGCCGTCGGTGCCCGATGGCCAGATGTCGGACGGCGCCGCCGCCAACGCGCCGAAGGACAGCGCCACGCTGGGTGCCGCGCTGGACGATACCGGCATCACCGCGAAGCTGAAGGGCCGTCTGGCCAGCGATGCCCGCATCGAAGGCTCCGACATCTCGGTTGAAACCAACAACGGCGTGGTGACGCTGTCCGGCAGCGCCAAGGCCGGCGCCGCCAAGGAAGCCGCCGAGGAACTGGCCCGCAACGTCGAAGGCGTGAAGGGCGTCGACAACCAGATCACGGCGCCGACCGCGCTCGACACCTTCGTCAAGGATGCCGACAAGGCCGCCGACCGCGCCGGCGAGGCGATCACCGACACCGTGATCACCACCAAGCTCAAGGCGGCACTGATCGCCGATGAAACGACCAAGGGCACGGCCATCAACGTCACCACCACCGACGGCCGCGTGACCCTGAGCGGCAAGGTCACCAGCGGCGCCGAGCGCGAGAAGGCGATCTCGATTGCCACCCGCACCGAGGGCGTGAAGAAGGTCGACGCCGACGACCTGAAGGTCGGCAGCCGCTCGTGATCGGGCCTTGCCCATCCGATCGGTCACCCGAGTTACGAACCCCGAGTCACAACCGTAGTCCCCCGCAACATCCAACTGGAGACATCGACATGAACGAAGACATCCTCAAGGGCAAGTTCAAGCAGCTCAGCGGCCGGATCAAGGCCAAGTGGGGCGAGCTGACCGACGACGACCTGAAGCTGCTGGAAGGCAAGCGCGACGTGCTGGTCGGCAAGCTGCAGGAGAAGTACGGCCTGACCAAGGAAAAGGCCGAGCAGCAGATCAAGGAAATGGAAGACGCCTGAGCGCTTCCTGATCCGATGAGGCAAGGCCGCGCCCGCATCGAACGGGCAGGCCGGTAGCAGGCGGCAGCGCGGGCCCCCCGACTCGCGCTGCCGTTTTCCGGGATCGCCCCGATTCCCGGTCATCCGCATCAAAAACCACCAAAAATCCCATCGCCTGAAACAAGGCAAGGAGCTGTCATGCGCATTCACACCCGCCGCCTGTGCGTTTCCGTCACCACGATGTTCCTCGCCGGCGCCGCCGGTACCGCCATGGCCGGCGACGGCTGGTACCTGGGCCTTGAGGCCGGTGCCAACAAGCAGCGCCAGTCGAACGACAAGACCATCGGCGGCGGCCTGCTCGGCACCCAGTCCGAGTTCCAGTCGAAGTACGACACCGGCTTCCTCGGCGGTGTCACCACCGGCTACTCGTTCGCCAACGGCCTGCGTCCGGAACTGGAACTGGTCTACCGTCAGGACCGCTACAAGACGCTGTTCGGCCCCGGCTTCCGCGATGAGGGCGACGGCCGCAAGGACGCCCGCAGCGCCTTCGCCAACCTCTGGTACGACATCAAGAGCGAGAGCGGCTTCTTCAAGACCGTGCACCCGTACATCGGCGTCGGCGGCGGTGTTTCCCAGCTGTGGCTGGAGAACGTTGGTTCCAACGGAGCCGAACTGGTCAATGACCACGACACCGTGTTCGCCTACCAGGGCGGCGCCGGTATCGGCTTCGACCTGACCCAGCGCCTGACCGCTTCGCTCGACTACCGTTACATGGGCACCGAGAAAGGCCAGTTCGACGCCAGCCCGCGCGGCTCGGGCGACCTCGTGGAGACCGGCTACAACGGCCAGTCGGCGATGATGTCGGTGCGTTACGTGCTGGCCGAGTCCAAGCCGTCCGACTTCGACGGCGACGGCGTGCCGGACAAGCGCGACAGCTGCCCGAACACGCCGGCCGGCACCCCGGTCGACGGCAAGGGCTGCCCGGTCGACAGCGACAACGACGGCATCAACGACAAGCTCGACGCCTGCCCGAACACGCCGGCCGGCGCCACGGTCGATGCCAAGGGCTGCCCGATCGACAGTGACGGCGACCGCGTGCCGGACTACGCCGACCAGTGCCCGAACACCCCGCCGGGCACCAATGTCGACGCCAAGGGCTGCACCATCGAAGCGCCGAAGCCGGCGATTGCCGACACCGACGGTGACGGCGTGGCCGACGGCATCGACCAGTGCCCGAACACGCCGCCGGGCGCGAAGGTCACGGCCAACGGTTGCGCGGTCAACCAGTCGCTGGTGCTGAAGAACGTGCACTTCGCGTTCAACAAGGCGGTGCTGACCAACGACTCGAAGACGGTGCTCGACACGGTCGCCAAGACCATCATCGACTCGCCGGGATTCACCATCGAGATCGGCGGCTACACCGACTCGATCGGCTCGGATGCGGCCAACCAGAAGCTGTCGGAAGCGCGCGCCAACGCGGTGCGCAGCTACCTGATCGGCAAGGGCGTGACCGCTGGCGCGCTGACCGCCAAGGGCTATGGCGAAGCCAACCCGGTGGCGTCCAACGACGACGAGACCGGCCGTGCCGACAACCGTCGCGTCGAGATGCGCGTCATCAACTGAGGCGGGGCTGCAGGACCCGGCGCTGCGCGGACCAAGCATCCGCGCAGCGCCCGACGAGGCAGGCAGCGATTGGGCGACCCGCGCTTCGGGTCGCCCTTTTTTGTCGGCGCGGCGGGCTATGCTTCACGCCTCGTCCAGCCGCGCCGTACGCCGTGACCCGCATCGATTTCTACATCCTTGGCGATGCCTTCGCAGCCGTCACCAGCCATGTGATGACCGCCTGCAAGCTGTGCGACAAGGCCACCGCCACCGGCAAGCGGGTGTTCGTCTACGTGCCGGACGACAACGTCGCCGCCGAACTCGACGGCACCTTGTGGACCTTCCGCCAGGGCAGCTTCATCGCCCACGAACGCCAGGCCGACAAGGCGCCGGAGGAGCCGCTGCCGGCCGTGCTGATCGGCCGCGACGAGCCGCCCGCCGCCTACGACGGCGTGATGATCAACCTCGGCCTCGACATTCCGCCGTTCTTCAGCCGCTTCGAACGGGTGCTGGAAATCGTCGATGCCAACCCCGCCGCCCGCCAGGGCTCGCGCGACCGCTACAAGTTCTACCGCGACCGCGGCTACGAACTGGCCACCCATAACCTGAACGGATGACCGCCATGTCCCAGCCGCGCCCGTGCACGGTCCTTGCGCTTGTCGGTCGTCTTGGCGTCGCCAGCCTGCTGCTGGCCAGCACCGGCTGCCAGCTGCTGAGCCAGACGCCGGACCCGGACCGGCGCAGCGCCATCCGCGAGCGCGTCGCCTACGGGCTGAGCGCAGCGGAAGCCAGTTCGCGGCTGTCCGGCCTGGGCTTCGGCTGCTCGCGGCGCAGCGGCGAGTATCTCGACGAAGCCGGCAAGGCCCGCGAGGCCGACCACTTCCTGTTCTGCGTCGAACGCCCCGGCGCGGTCAGCTTCGCCTGCCAGAACCGCGACCAGGTGACCGTGGTGCTGCGCGACGACCAGGTGTCCGGCATCGAAGTGCGGCGCGGGCCGAGCTGCGACCAGACTTCGCCGGAAGCGCTGAAGATCAAGTGAATCGGCCATGACTCAGACGGTCATACCCCAATTGCGGATGCGCGACGCGGCGCTGACGCTGCCTTTCTACCTCGATGGGCTTGGCTTCACGCTGGACTGGGAACACCGCTTCGAATCCGGCCTGCCGCTGTTCTGCCAGATCAGCCGCGACGACCAGACGTTGTTCCTGACCGAACACAGCGGCGATTGCGAACCCGGCGGCGCGGTCTACCTGATCGTGCCGGATGTCGATGCCTGCCACCGTGCATTCACGGCCCGTGGTGTCGTCATCGAGCAGCCGCCGGCCGACACCCCCTGGGACATGCGCGAAATGCGGGTGATCGATCCGGACGGCAATCGCCTGCGCTTTGCCAGTGATCTTGATCGGGCAAGCGCGGCGGCCGCCGGCTAGGGTTCGCTGCGCAACCGGTAGCCGACGCCCGGCTCGGTGACGATCAGGCTCGGCTGTTCGGGATTCGCCTCCAGCTTGCCGCGCAGCTGCCGGATGTAGACCCGCAGGTAGGCGACATCGCCATCGGAATCCTGCTGCCAGACTTCGCGCAGCAGGTGGCGATGGGTCAGCACGCGGCCGGCGTGCAGCACCAGCTGCTGCAGGATGCCGTACTCCTTCGGCGACAGCCGCACTTCCACGCCATCGCGCAGCACCAGCCGGCGTACCAGGTCGATGCTCAAAGATCCGCGCACGAACAGCGGCTGGGCGCCCTGCCGCTGCATGCGGTGACGCAGTGCGGTGCGGATGCGGGCCAGCAGTTCGTCGACGCTGAACGGCTTGGTCACGTAGTCGTCGGCCCCGGCATCAAGCGCCCGCACCTTGCCGCTGTCGTCGGTGCGGCTGGACAGCACGATGATCGGCACCGCCGACCGCTGGCGCACCGCTTCGATCACGCTCAGACCGTCGCCGTCGGGCAGGCCGAGATCGAGCAGGATCACGTCCGGCTGATGCGAGGCCGACAGCGCCAGCGCTTCGGCGACGGTACCGGCCTCGAACACCCGGTAGTCGTTCACCTGCAGGGTGTTGCGCAGCAGCCGGCGGATCGCGGCCTCGTCGTCGACGACCAGCACCTTGCCCAGTTCCAGGCTCATGCGCCGGCCTCGGGCTGCGCTTCGGCGATCAGGTCCGGGGAAAACTCGATCAGAAACTCGGCGCCGTGGGCCGGGCCGCCGTCGCTGCCGGCGCTGCGGTTGCGGGCGTGGATGCGGCCACCCATGGCGATCACGAAGCCGCGGCAGATCGCCAGCCCCAGCCCGGTGCCGGCGCGCGAGCGGTCGGCGTCTTCGCGCACCCGGTAGAACTTGTCGAAGATCCGGTCGAGGTCACCGGGCGGAATGCCGGGGCCGTCGTCGCGGACATGCAGCGCGATCGAGAAGCGGTGGCGCACGACGCCGATCTCGATGTGGCTTCCGGCCGGCGTGTACTTGGCGGCGTTGTCGAGCAGGTTGACCAGCACCTGGTCCATCAGGGTTTCGTCGAGCAGCAGCAGCGGCAGATTGGCCGGCACCGACAGCTTCACCTTGTGCGCGGCCAGCCGCTTGGCGCATCGCTGGACGCTGGCGGCGATCAGGTCGCCGAGGTCGCAGGGCTCGCGCCTCGGCTGCAGCGCGCCGGCATCGAGGCGGGTCATGTCGAGCAGGTTCGAGACATAGCGGTTCAGCCGCTCGGCCTCGTCCTGGGCGCTGGCCAGCAGTTCCTCGCTGGCTTCGGCGTCGAAGCGGCCGGCGTGGCGGCGCAAGGTCGCGAAGGTGCCGATGATCGATGCCAGCGGCGTGCGCAGGTCATGCGAGATTGAGGTCAGCAGCGAGCCGCGCAGCTTTTCGGTCTCGGCCAGCATCCGCGCCTGGTCGATGTCCTTGGCCAGCCGGATGCGCTCGGTGGCGATCGCCGCCAGATCGACCAGGGCATCGAGCAGGCGGCGCTCGTCCGGCGTCAGCCGGGCATCGCCCTGGGCGCGGCTGATGCCGACCACGCCGTGCCGCCCCTGGCCGGTGCGCAGCGGCAGGAACAGCCGTCGGCCGCCGGGCAGGGTATCGGTACCGCTGCCGGTCGGCTGGTTCTTGTCCCAGCACCAGGTGGCGGCGGCCAGATCGGCTTCGTCGAGCGCCGCACCGGCCGGCGCGCTGGCCACCGGCAGCAGCGCGCCGTTCTTGGTGTCGGGCAGCAGCATCAGCGCCTCGACCTTCAGCATGTTGGCGATCTGGGCCGCCGACGCCGCCATCAGCGTGTCCAGCTTGCGGATGCCGGCCAGCTTGCGGCTGAACGCCAGCAGTTCGGCAGTCGTCCGCGCCTGGGCGTGGGCGGCTTCGGCGTGCACGCGCTCGCGCGAGGTCAGCGTGCTGGTCAGCACCGCTGCCGCGCTGAAGAAGATCAGCGCCAGCACCTGGCCGGGATCGGCGACGTTGAACGTGTAGTGCGGCTCGGTGAAGAAGAAGTTGTACGCCGCCGTGCTGGCGATCGACGCGAAGATCGACGGCCCGAGCCCGTAGCGGGTGGCGCTCCACATCACCGCCGCCAGATAGACCAGCGAGATGTTCGGCACCGTCACCATCGCCACCAGCGCGCGGCCGAGCAGGGTGGCCAGCGCCACCATCACCGCCGTGGCCGGATAGGCGGTGACCGGCGTGCGCGGTGCCTGCGGCGGCGTGTCGTCTTCGTCGCCGGGTACTGCGGCAGGGGCCGTCGCGCTGCGGGCCTGCGGGTCCTCGGCCAGCACGTGCAGGTCGATGCCGGCGGCATCGCGGCTGAGTTCGGTCAGCAGCGAGCCGTGGCGCAGCGTGAACCAGCGGCTGCGCTGCGACTTGCCGATCAGGATCTGGGTAATGTTGTTGTCGCGCGCCCAGGCCAGCAGGTCGCCGGCGATGTTGCGGCTGCCGGGCAGGGTCAGGGTTTCCGCCCCCAGCGATTCGGCCAGCCGCAGCGTGTCGGTGATCCGCGCCTGCGCCTTCGGGCCGGCGGGTGCGCTGCGCATGTTCTCGACGTGGATCGCGAACCACGGCGCATCGAGGCGATCAGCCAGCCGCTTGGCGCGGCGCACGACCTCGCTGGCGGCGGCCGATTCGTTGACGCAGACCAGCAGCCGCTCGGCCGCTGCCCAAGGCCCGCGAATCGCGTGGCGGCGCATGTAGGCGCGCATCTGCTGGTCGACACGCTCGGCGGTGCGGCGCAGCGCCAGCTCGCGCAGCGCGGTCAGGTTGCCGGGCTTGAACCAGTTGCGCAGCGCTGCCTGCGCCTGCGCTTCAGCGTAGACCTTGCCGTCGGCCAGCCGCTCGATCAGCTCCTGCGGTGTCAGATCGACGATCTCGACATCGTCGGCGGTGTCGAATACCCGGTCCGGTACGGTTTCTCGGACCCGTACCCGGGTGATCCGGGCCACCACGTCGTTGAGGCTTTCCAGGTGCTGGATGTTCAGCGTCGACCAGACATCGATGCCGGCCGCCAGCAGCTCGGCGACATCCTGGTGGCGCTTCGGATGGCGGGCGCCGGTGACGTTGCTGTGCGCCAGCTCGTCGACCAGCGCCAGCTGCGGCCGGCGCGCCAGCACGGCGTCGAGATCCATCTCGGCATAGGCGCGACCCTGCACCGGCAGCGTCCGGCGCGGCAGCACCTCCAGGCCTTCGACCAGCGCCTCGGTGTCGCGGCGGCCGTGGCTTTCGACGATCGCCACCACCACGTCCACGCCTTCGCCCTGCTTGCGGTGCGCGGCCTTGAGCATCGCGCAGGTCTTGCCGACGCCGGGCGCGGCGCCGAGAAAGATCCGCAGCTTGCCGCGCGCCGCGTCGTTCGACGCTTCCAGCAGCGCCTCGGGCGACGGGCGGGCGGGTTCGTCGGCGGCCATCGTCAGTCGGCCGGCGGCGGCGGCCGGCTCACCTTGATCCGCTCGATGCGCGGCCCGGTGACACGCTGCACGGTCAGCTCGCGATCGCCGATGACGATCAGATCGCCGCGCACGGCGATGCGGTCGAGTTTCTGCATCACCAGCCCGGCCACGGTGTCGACATCCTCGCTGCCGTCGATCGGGCTTCCGAGCACGCGCTCCAGCCGGTAGACCGGCGTGTCGCCCCTGAGCAGCAGGCTGCCGTCGGCAAGGTGGACGATGCGTCGGTCGACCTGGCCGGCACGGCGCGGTTCGTATTCGTCGGCGATCTCGCCGAGCATCGCTTCCAGCACGTCTTCCAAGGTCACGAAGCCGTCCATCGTGCCTTCGAAGTCGTCGACCAGCGCCAGATGCGGCGCGCCCTGGCGGAAGCGGCGCAGCACTTCCAGTGCCGGCGTTTCCTCGCGGAAGCGCTGCACCTGCCGGGCCAGCCGGCGCAGGCGCAGCGGGAAGTCGTCGCCCGGCGCTTCCAGCAGCAGGTCCTTGACGTGGACCACGCCGATCACGGTCTCGTCGCCGTCGAGCAGCGGGTAGCGGCTGTAGCCGTACTTCTGCACCGTGCGCCGCACTTCGGCGTGGCTGTTGTCGACCGACAGCGAGATCAGATCGCGGCGCGGCCGCATCAGATCGCTGGCGACCAGATCCTGCAGCTCCAGCGTGTGCGCCAGCATCGTGTTGAGGCTGGATTCCGGCTGGTCGCTGGCCGCATGGCTGAGGTGCAGGATCATCTTCAGCTCGTCATGCGTGTAGCTGTTGTCGCCGCCGTGACCGCCACCGGTGCCGTCCAGCCCGGCCGCCTTCAGCGCGATGCTGGCGCTGCGGTTGAGCAGTTCGATCGCCGGATACATCAGCCAGTAGAACGCGTACAGCGGCGTGGCGGTCCACAGCGACACGCCTTCCGGCCGGCGGATCGCCATCGACTTCGGCGCCAGCTCGCCGATCACGATGTGCAGGAACGAGATCACCGTGAACGCGACCAGGAAGGCGATCGTGTGGATGGTGCGCTCGGACTCGATGCCGACCATTGCCAGCAGCGGTTCCAGCAGGCCGGCGAAGGCCGGCTCGCCGACCCAGCCCAGCCCCAGGCTCGACAGCGTGATGCCGAGCTGGCAGGCCGACAGGTAGGTATCGAGCCGGCTGTGGACCTTGCCGAGAATCCGACCCCGCCAGCCGCGCTGCGAACTCAGCTCCTGCGCGCGCGTGCTGCGCAGCTTGACCAGCGAGAATTCGGCGGCGACGAAGAAGCCGTTGAGAACCACCAGCGCGCAGGCCAGAGCGACCAGCAGCGCGTTGTTCAGAGGTGACATGGGACCGCTGGGCATGCCCCGGAAACGGGAGCAGACGGAGTATATCGCCCGCGTCCGGAGCGCCCGTCGCAGCGCCGCTGCGCCAGCGGTTCATGTTCAGCCCGGCGACGGGAACGCCGCGTCGAGCGCCAGGTTCAGCTGCAGCACGTTGACCACCGGCTCGCCGAGGATGCCCAGCACCTCCGGCTCGGCCAGGCCGGCGATCAGCGCGCGCAGCTTCTGCGGATCGGCATGGCGGGTGCGGGCGACTCTCGGCAGCTGGAACTCGGCAGCGGCCAGCGAGATGTGCGGATCGAGCCCGCTGCCCGAGGTAGTGACCAGATCCACCGGCACGGCGGCGCCGGGATTCTCGGCCTGCAGCGCGGCGGCGTCGGTCCGGATGCGCTCGATCAGCGCCTTTGAGGTCGGCCCCAGGTTGGAGCCGCCGCTGGCAGCGGCGTTGTACGGCGTCGGGCTGGTCGCCGAGGGCCGGCCGTGGAAGTAGTCCGGCCGGGTGAAGGCCTGGCCGATCAGCGACGAGCCGATCACCGTGCCGTCGGCGCGCTGCACGAGGCTGCCGGCGGCCTGCTGTGGAAACAGCTGGCGCGCGATGCCGGTGATCGCCAGCGGATAGGCGAGGCCGGTCAGCAGCGTGAACAGCGTGAGCAGGACCAGCGTCGGGCGAAGGTGTTGCAGCATGGGTGGGCTCCTGTCGGATCGAACGGGCGGCGCGGCGGCGTCAGGCGAGATGCAGCGCGGTGATCGCCAGGTCGATCAGCTTGATGCCGACGAACGGGGCGATCAGGCCGCCGCCGCCGTAGATCGCCAGATTGCGGGCCAGCAGCGTGCCGGCGCCGACCGCGCGATAGGCGACACCGCGCAGCGCCAGCGGAATCAGCACGATGATGATCAGCGCGTTGAAGATGATCGCCGACAGGATCGCGCTCTGCGGCGTCGCCAGGCCCATCACGTTCAGCGTATCGAGCTGCGGGTAGAAGGCGGCGAACAGCGCCGGCACGATCGCGAAGTACTTGGCGACATCGTTGGCGATCGAGAACGTGGTCAGCGCGCCGCGCGTCATCAAGAGCTGCTTGCCGATGCCGACGATCTCGATCAGCTTGGTCGGGTCGGAATCGAGGTCGACCATGTTGCCGGCCTCGCGGGCGGCCACCGTGCCGGTCTGCATCGCCACGCCGACATCGGCCTGCGCCAGCGCCGGCGCGTCGTTGGTGCCGTCGCCGCACATCGCCACCAGCCGGCCGCCGGCCTGCTCCTTGCGGATCAGCGCCAGCTTGTCCTCCGGGGTCGCCTGGGCCAGGAAATCGTCGACACCGGCCTCGGCGGCGATGGCGGCGGCGGTCAGCGGGTTGTCGCCGGTGATCATCACCGTGCGGATGCCCATGCGGCGCAGTTCGGCGAAGCGCTCGCGGATGCCGCCCTTGACGACATCCTTCAGGTGGATGATGCCGAGCACCTGCTCGTCGCGGACCACGGCCAGCGGCGTGCCGCCGACCCGCGCCACGCGTTCGGCGATCGCCTTCAGCTCCGGCGGTACCGCCCGGGTGCCGGCGAGCCGGCTGACGTAGTCGATCACCGAGTCGACGGCGCCCTTGCGGATCACCGCGCCGTCGACATCGATGCCGGACATCCGCGTCTGCGCGGTGAACGGGATGAAGGTCGCCTGCGTGCCGGCCAGGTCGCGGCCGCGCAGGCCGAATTTCTCTTTCGCCAGCACCACCACGCTGCGGCCTTCCGGCGTTTCGTCGGACAGGCTGGCCAGCTGCGCGGCCTCGGCCAGGGTGCGCTCCTGGACGCCGGCCACCGGCAGGAACTCGCAGGCCTGGCGGTTGCCGAGCGTGATGGTGCCGGTCTTGTCGAGCAGCAGCGTATCGACATCGCCGGCCGCCTCGACCGCCCGGCCGGACAGCGCCAGCACGTTGAAGCGCACCAGCCGGTTCATGCCTGCGATGCCGATCGCCGACAACAGCGCGCCGATGGTGGTCGGGATCAGGGTCACGAACAGCGCCACCAGCACGATCACCGGCACCTCGCCGCCGGCATAGGCGGCGAAGCTCGGGATCGAGGCCACCGCCAGCACGAAGATCAGGCTCAAGCCCGCCAGCAGGATGTTCAGTGCCAGCTCGTTCGGCGTCTTCTGCCGCGATGCACCCTCGACCAGCGCGATCATCCGGTCGAGAAAGCCCGAGCCGGGCGCGGCAGTGACGCGCACCACGATGCGGTCCGACAGCACCCGGGTGCCGCCGGTCACGGCCGAACGGTCGCCACCCGCTTCGCGGATCACTGGCGCCGATTCGCCGGTGATCGCCGATTCGTCGATAGTGGCGATGCCGTCGATCACTTCGCCGTCGGCCGGCACCAGGTCGCCGGTCTCGGCGACGATGCAGTCGCCGGCCTTCAACGTCGTCGCCGGCACTTTCACCTCGTCGTCGCGGCTGGCGTTGAGCTTGCGGGCGATGGTGTGGCTGCGGGTCTGCCGCAGGCTGGCGGCCTGCGCCTTGCCGCGGCCTTCGGCCAGCGCTTCGGCGAAATTGGCGAACAGTACCGTGAACCACAGCCAGACGATCACCTGGCCGGAGAACAGCAGCGGCGCGCCGGAACGGTTGTCGATCAGCAGGTCGCGCAGGAACAGCAGGCTGGCCAGCAGCGACACCAGCGCGGTGATGAAGATCACCGGGTTCTTCGCCAGCCGCTGCGGATGCAGCTTGGCAAAGGTGTCGCGCAGCGCCGGGGCCAGCAGCGCGCGGGTGAACAGCGGCGTCGGGGAGGAGGTCATGGGGATCTCGCATGGCGCCGCCGGCAACCGCCGGCCGGCACCGGAGTGGTTCAGAACAGGGTGCCGGCCTGCATCGCCAGATGCTCGACGAGCGGCCCCAGCGCCAGCGCCGGGAAGTAGGTCAGGCCGCCGACGATCAGCACGATCGCCACCAGCAGGCCGATGAACAGCGGGCCGTCGGTCGGGAAGCTGCCGGCGGTGGCCGGCGACCGCGCCTTGGCGGCCAGCGAGCCGGCGATCGCCAGCATCGGCACGATCACCGCGAAGCGGCCGATCAGCATCGCCGCCGCCAGGCTCAGGTTCCAGAATGGCGTGTTGGCATTCAGCCCGGCGAAGGCGCTGCCGTTGTTGCCGACCGCCGAAGCATAGGCGTAAAG
This sequence comes from Nevskia sp., assembly GCF_051860985.1. Taxonomy (NCBI): domain Bacteria; kingdom Pseudomonadati; phylum Pseudomonadota; class Gammaproteobacteria; order Nevskiales; family Nevskiaceae; genus Nevskia; species Nevskia sp. Next base: position 124,986 of record NZ_JBIMKV010000010.1, read on the forward strand.
CATTTCGCTGAAGCCGTGCGGGCCGGCGTTGGCAAGGCTCTTCAGCGCCAGCGGCGACACGCTGGCCACGGCCAGGAAGCCGAGCAGCGCCAGCGGCATGCACAGGATCGCCAGCACCGTCAGCTTGATCTCGCGGGCCTCGATCTTCTTGCCGAGATATTCCGGTGTGCGGCCGACCATCAGCCCGGCGATGAACAGCGCCACGAGCGCGAACAGCAGCATCCCGTACAGGCCGGCGCCGACGCCGCCGAACACCACTTCGCCAAGCAGGATGTTGACCAGCGTCACCGCGCCGCCGAGCGGCATGAAGCTGTCGTGCATCGCGTTGACCGCGCCGCAGGAAGCATCGGTGGTGATGGTCGCGAACAAGGTCGAGGCGGCGATGCCGAAGCGCGCCTCCTTGCCTTCCATGTTGCCGCCGGACTGCACCAGGCTCATCTGCTGGTCCACGCCGAGCGCGGCCACCGCCGGATTGCCGCCGCTTTCCGCCCAGTAGGCCAGCCCGGCGCCGGCCACGAACAGCAGGCTCATCGCCGTGTACAGCGCCCAGCCCTGCCATTCGTTCTTCACCGCGCGGCCGAAGGTGTTGGTCAGCGCGGCGCTGATCAGGAAGATCGCCATCATCTGCACGAAGTTGGCGACGGCGGTGGGGTTCTCGAACGGATGCGCGGCGTTGGCGTTGAAGAAGCCGCCGCCATTGGTGCCGAGCATCTTGATTGCCACCTGCGAGGCCACCGGGCCCTGGGCGATCGTCTGCTGGGCGCCTTCAAGCGTCGTGGCCGCGACCGCGCCGACCCAGCTCTGCGGCACGCCCTGCCAGACCAGGAACAGCGCCAGCGGGATCGACAGCGGCAGCAGCACGTAGAGCGTCGCACGCGTCACGTCGACCCAGAAATTGCCGAGGTCCGCAGCCGTGCCGCGCTCGCGGGCGAAGCCGCGGATCAGTGCGATGGCCAGCGCGATGCCGGTGGCCGCCGACAGGAAGTTCTGCACCGCCAGCCCCAGCATCTGGCTCAGCAGCGACATCGTCGATTCGCCGCCGTAGCTCTGCCAGTTGGTATTGGTGACGAAGCTGATCGCGGTGTTCAGCGTCAGGTCCGCCGACGGCGCCGGCAGACCCAGCGGATTCAGCGGCAGCAGCGCCTGGGCCTGCTGCAAGGCGAACAGCAGCAGGTAGCCGCCAAGGCTGAACACCAGCATCGCCGTGGCGTACTGCGGCCAGCGCTGCGACTGCTCGGCGCGGACGCCGGCCAGCCGGTAGAAGCCGCGTTCGAGCGGCCCGAGCAGCGGCGACAGCCAGGTCCGTTCGCCGTCGAACACCCGTCGCAGGTAGCCGCCCAGCGGCCGCGTGGTCAGGGTCAGCACCAGCAGGAACAGCGCGATCGGCAGGCTGCCGTCGAGCAGCGGCGACGGCGTCACTGGAACTTCTCCGGCTTCAGCAGCGCGTAGCCGAGATAGGCCAGCAGCACCAGCACGGCGAGGCCGCCGAGGGCATGATCGAAGCTCATCGTCGGGGCCTTCAGATACGGTCGCAGAACGACACGTAGGCAATCAGCACGGCAATGCCGGCAGCGCCGAGCAGCAGCAGGAAGGTGGTCATCGAAATCGTCCCGTTCGCCGGACCGCTTCCGGCCCGTGCATTGGGCGACGGGCGGGCGTTGGGATTCGAGACGGCTGGGCGGCGGCGAAAATAAAGAACGCGTAAAGACGGCCGGCGGGATGGCCCGTTGCCCGGCGTTCGCCCGCCGGCTTCAGGGCCCGGCATGAGTGCCCGGCTTCAGGGCATCGCGGGGCGGTTGTCGGCCGCCGGCGCGGCGGCATCGATCGCCGATTCGGCACGCGCCCGCTGGCGATCGACCTGCTGCTGCAGCTGTTCCAGCTGCGGCGCGGCCTCCGGCGTCGCCGGATCGACCGCCAGGCTGCGCTTGACGGCGTCCTGGCTGCTTCGGGCGCTGCCGGCGCCGCTGTCGCCCAGGCTCTGCGCGGCGTCGACCTTGCTGCCGGCCTTCAGCGCATCGACCACCAGGTTCTCGCGTTTCACCGCCGCTTCGGTCGAGCGCAGGCTGGAACCGGCCTGCAGTGCCGCGAGCGCAGTGTTGATGCCGCCGACGCAGGCCGTGCAGCGGGTCTTCGACAGCAGCTTTTTCAGATCCCGGCTGGCCGCTTCCGGGCTGGCCGCGCTGCCGGTGATGCGCAGCACCTCGGCGCGGTACCAGCGGTCGAGCAGGCCGGACGCATTGCTGATGCCGTTGACCAGCCAGGCCCGCGATTCGGCGTCGATCGCCGGCACCGCTTCGGCGGTGTTGAGCCGGCGCAGCGCGATTTCGAGTGCGGCGGCGTCGGCGGCGTCCGGGGCGTCGAGATCGGCATTGCGGGCGACGGCGGCATCGACCTCGTCGATCGCCCGGAAGCCGTCGAGCAAGGTCGCCCAGCTCTTGCGGGTGGTCGGCGTGGCGGTGGCCAGTGCCTCGTCGAGGCAGGCGTCGATGCGCGACGCGCGGCTGGCGAAGTAGCGCTGCCAGTAGGCATGGCGCGGGTTGGCGGCATCCGGCGTGACCAGCCGCTGGTAGCGCCAGGCGGCGCGCGACAGGCGGTCGATCGAGCCGCCGGAGTCGCGGATGTCGGCCAGTACCGTGCGCCGGCGCAGCAGCAGGTCCTCGAGAAATGCCTGGCGGCCGGTCATCGCGCCGCTGGCCAGCACCTCGGCGGTCTTGGCCAGCACGGCGCGGTCAGTCGAGCAGGGGCCGCCCTGGGCGACCAGATCGTCGATCGGCCGGTAGTCGCTGACCCGCAGGTCGAACAGCAGGTACGGCGTGGTCACCGGCGCGCCCGGCTTGTCGACCTGCCGGCACAGCTTCGGCTGCTCGACCTCGATGCTGCACAGCTCGGCGTCGATGGTCAGGCCGCCCTTGCGGTCCTCGGTCAGCATCAGGAAGGCGACCACGCGGCCGTCCAGCGAATCCAGCGTGTCGCCGACCTGGAAGGTGTATTCCTTCTTGCGCTCCCACTGGTGGTTGGTGGCGGTCGTCGACTTCTCCAGCATCGGCACCACGAAGGTCTGGAAAGCGGTGATCGGCACGCCGCCGAGCAGGGTGGCGACGCCGGTGATCGCGGCCGGCGTCTTCTTGATGGTTTCCATCAGCGGCGCCAGTGCGGTCGCGCCGCTGGCGGTGATGCCGCGCACGATCAGGGTCAGGGTCGCGGCACCGCTCAGCGAACCGGCCTTGACGACGATGCCGCCGGCCAGCGTGCGGGCGGTGAGGTCTTCGCTGGAACCCTTGGTGACGTCGTAGCTCAGCAGCGGCACTTCCGGCGCCGGCGTGTCGCGGCCCGGTCCGGACAGCGGCTGCAGCTTGGCGGTGACCACGATCAGCTTCGGCGCGTCCTCGCCATAGAACTTCAGCCGCTCGGCGTTCTCGCCGAGGTTCGACGACACCTGCACCTGCAGGTAGCCATCCTCGCCCAGCTCGAACGAGCGCGGGCCGGGGGCGTGGCCCAGTTCGAGCGTGGTCGGTTCGATGAAGCGGGCCTGCTTGGAGGCGCAGCCGCTTGCGGCGACGGTGGCGATCAGCAGCAGCGGAAGGAAAGCGAAGTGGCGCGTCATGGTCGGCAGCATGGGGACAACGGAAGCTCGGACAACAGTTTGACCGCAGCGGTTCGGCGCTGCTGGCAGGCTCAGCCGCGTGCCAGCACCGGCAACCATTCGCGGCGCGCGGTCAGCAGCAGCCCGGCGCGAATCGGCCGGCCCGGAAACACCTTGCCGATTGCATCGACATAGGCGGCGAGCTGCTCGCGGTAGCGGTCGATCAGCAGTGCCGCATTCGGCCTGGGTGCGGTCTTGTAGTCGATGATCGTCAGCCCGTGGCCGTCGTCGACCAGCCGGTCGAGCACGCCGTGGCGGGCGCTACCATCGGCGGCCTGCCACTGCACCGGCACCTCGTTCCAGGCGCGCCGCAGCTGCGTCCGGTCGAACAGCATCGACAGCGGCGGGGCCGCCAGCACGGCATCGGCCTCGGCCTGCCAGCCGGGCACCAGGCGGGCGTCGATGTCCTCGCCGAGCACTGCTGCCAGCTTCGCCGCCAGGGTCTCGGGCAGCGGCCGTCGGCCGTCGGCGCACTGCTGCAGCAGCCAGTGGATCGCCCGGCCGCGGGTGACGGCGTCCGGATCGCGGGCATCGCCGCTTTGCGACGGCGTCCAGATCGGCGTCGGCGCCGGTCGCAACGGGCTGCGCAGGCGCGGATCGAGCGTGGTCGTCGGCGCCGCGTCGGGCGCTTCGTCGACCACCGGGAATCGTCCGTGACAAGCCGCCGTCACGCCGTCCGGTGCGCCGGGCAGCGGCTCCGGGCTGGCCGGCAGCGTCTGCGCGGCGGACAGGCAGCGCTGGTGCCAGCTCGGTTCCGGCCCGGCCTTGCTGCTCTCGAAAGCCGACACGAACAGGTACTGGCGGGCGCGGGTCACGGCGACGTACAGCAGGTTCAGCGCTTCGCGCGCCTCGCGGGCGCGGCGGGCGTCGATCAGCTGCTCGCTGAGCGCGTCGCGGGCATCGGCGTTGGCGGCCAGCAGGAAATGGCTGGGCGCGGCGGCGTCCGAAGGCCATTCCACCTGCCAGCCGCCGTGCCGGTGGTTGGCGGCCGGTGCGCTGTTGACCAGGAACACGGCCGGCGCCTCGAGACCCTTGGCGGCGTGGATGGTCAGCACCCGCACTTGGCCGTCGCTGGCCGCTGGTGGCGCTTCGCTCGGCGCATCGCGGGCGGCGTCCGCCAGCTGTTCGAGTTTCTGGTTGAGCCGGCCCAGCGTCGGATAGCGGCCCTGGTCGGCGTCGAGCACCAGTTGCAGGAAGGCCCCGACATTGGCGCGCACCCGGCCATCGCCCGGCAGCGCCTGCTCGTAGCGGCGGATCAGGTCGGTGTCGTAGGCGATGCGGTCGAGCAGGTCGTGCGCCGGCAGGCGGCGCGCCTCGCGCTGCCAGCGGCCGATCAGCGCGGCGGCGCGCTGCAGCGCCGGGCTGGCCTGACCGTCGCCATCCAGCGCCAGCAGCCGCGCCCACCAGTGCGGGCCCCGGTCGCGGGCGCCGGCCAGCTGCATCAGATCGGCGTCACGGGCCTCGAACAGCGGCGAGCGCAGCAGCTGCGCCAGGTCCAGATCGCGCTGCGGCACGTCGAGGAAGCGCAGCAGCGCCATCAGATCACGCACCGGCAGCGTGCCGAGCAGCGTGCCCTTGCTGGCGCCGATGAACGGAATACCGGCCGCAGCCAGCGCCTGTTCGATCACCGGCAGATGGGTGCGCTGGCGCGCCAGGATCATCACATCGCCCCAGTCGAGCGGCCGTGCCCGGCCGTGCTCGGACACCGGCAGCCGAGCGGCGACCAGCGCCTTGATCCGCGCGGCGACGCCATCGGCTTCGCGCTGCAGGCGCAGGTCTTCGGCGACCCGGCGCGGCGTGGTCAGCGGATTGCGCAGCGCCTCGTCGTCGTCCGCCTCGGTGGCCGGCGCGTCGGCCTGCACCAGCGGCGCGACCTCGACGGCGCCCCAGTCGGACTCAAGGTGGGTGCCGTGCGGCTGGAAGGCGATGGTCTCGCCATCCGGGCCGCTGAACAGCGCGTTGACGAAGGCGATCACCGCCGGCGCGCTGCGCCGCGAATCGTTCAGCGGCATCGGCGCGCCGCCGAGCTGCTGCTGCAGGAACTGCGCGGCGCTGCCGAGCAGCTCCGGATTGGCGCGCCGGAAGCCGTAGATGCTCTGCTTGGCGTCGCCGACGATGAAGGCAGTGCGGACCCGTTCCGGATCGCCGGCGCTCATCTCGTCGAGGATCGGCCGCAGCAGCTGCCACTGGGTCGGGTTGGTGTCCTGGAACTCGTCGAGCATCAGGTGATCGATGCGCTGGTCGAGCTTGTAGCGCAGCCAGTCGGCCTGCTCGGAATCGGTCAGCAGCCGGTAGCTGCGCCACTCCAGGTCGGCGAAGGTCAGCTGCTGCGTGCGCTGCAGTTCGGCCGCCAGTTCCTGCAGCAGGCAGTCGCCGAGCCGGTAGCCGGCGGCTGTGCGCAGCCAGGTCTCGCGGCGGCGGCGCTCGGCCTCGATCGCGTCGATCTGGTCGGCCAAAAATCCATAGGCATGCAGGAAGGACTTCCAGGCGCTGTCGCTGATCGCCTTCTTCTGGCTCAGGCTGCGGCGGCTGCCGTCGCTGGTCAGCAGCGCGCTGCGCAGCGCGATGAAGCGGGCATCGCCACGGGCGGCGAGGGCCGGCGCCACCATTTCCGCCTTCAGCCGGCCGACCCCGGCGGCGGCCAGCAGCTGGGCCTGCAGCTCGGTGATCGCCCGGTCGACGTCCGCGTGGTCGAGCGCGGCGGTCAGCGGACGGTCGTCGTCCGGGTCGATGCCGAGCTGCCCGGCCAGCCGGTCGATCGCTTCGGCGACGGCATCGCCGGTGCAGCCGTGGGTGTAGGCCCACCAGTCGCTGCGCCGCTCGATGAAGCCGTGCAGCCAGCCGAGGATCGTCGCCTCGCTGGCGCCGCCGGCGATCCAGACGGCCAGCGCCCGCGCCTCCGGGCCGTCCGGCTGCTGGCGGATGCGCTGCATCAGCGCCGCCACAGCGGTGTCGCGCAGTTCGCGCTCGTTCTCGGTCAGCGTGTAGCCGGCCGGCACGCCGGCTTCCAGCGGAAAGCGGCTCAGCAGCTCGTGGCAGAACACGTGCAGGGTCTGCGCGCGCAGCGCGAACGGCGCGTGCAACAGCGTTTCGTGCAGGCGGCGGGCGCGCTCGCGGAGAGGGTCGGTCGGCGTCAGGTCGATCTGCCGCAGCAGCGCGTCGAGCGTGCTGTCGTCGGCATAGGCCAGTTCGCGCAGGCGGGCCTCGACGCGCTCGCGCATCTCGGCGGCCGCCTTGCGGGTGAAGGTCAGCGCCAGGATGCCGCCGGGCTCGGCGCCATCGAGCAGCAGGCGCACGATGCGCGACACCAGCTGCCAGGTCTTGCCGCTGCCGGCGGACGCCGAGACGCTGACCGAACGCTGTGGATCAAGGGCGATGTTCATGGCGCCTGCCAGCCGTCGCGGCGGCAGACGCCGCTGAAATCGCAGCGCGCGCAGGTTCGCTGGTCGCCCTGCGCGTGCAGCACGGCGCCGGCGGCCAGCTGCCCGCGCATCGTCGCCAGCCGGGTCTCGACGCCGGCGGCCAGGTCAGCCAGTTCCTCGCCTTCGATCGCCACCGCCGCCTGCTTCTTCAGGTCCCAGTAGGCGACGCGCTGCACATTGCCGGCCTCCAGCGCGTAATGCGGCAGCTGCACCGATTCGCCGGCCAGCACGTCCTCGCGCCTCGGCACGGCGCCGGTCTTGTAGTCGACCACCGCCGTACCGCCAGCGCTGCGCTGCAGCCGGTCCAGCCGGCCATGCAGGGTCCAGCCGGCGACGGCCGCCTGACGGTCGATTTCGACTTCCACCGGCCCGCCGCCGGCCGCGATCAGCTCGCCGGCAAGGAACGGGGTCAGGCGCTCGAAATCCTGCCGCCAGACCTGGGCCAGCGGACGCGCGGCGAGATCGGCGGCGAACACGGCGTCGGCCAGTGCCGCGAGCCGGGTGACGATCGCCGGGGCGTCATCGGCCGCGAAGCCGCCGGCATACGGCGGCGGCAGCGCCGGGTCGATCTCGGCGTGGAAGGCTTGCAGGATGCGATGCACCCGCTGCCCGTAGTCGGCGCGGCCGGGGTCCTGATCCGCCGGGTTGTCGGCCGACAGGCGCAGCAGCCGGCTGGCGTACCAGCGGTACGGGCAGTCGATCAGCGCCTGATGGCCGCCGGCACTGAGCAGCCAGTCGATCAGCGCCGGGTCCGGCACCACTTGGGCGGGCGGTGTCGGCGCGGCCGGCAGGCGCTGGGCCTGGGGGTCGGTGACCTCGGTGGCGGCCAGCAGAGCCTGCGCGGCGAGTCTCGGGTCCTGCAGCGGTCTTGCGCCGGCGGCGCGGGCGAAGGCATCCAGCGCGTCGAGCCATGGCGACAGCTGCGGCGGCTCGCCATCGCTGCCGGCGTGGGTGATGACGACCTGCGGCGCAGCTTCCAGCACCCGGCGCAGCCGCGCCAGGCTCAAGCTCTGCCGCTGTGGCCAGGTCGGCAGGCCTAGTTCGCGGCGCACGCCCTGGTTGAAGAAGGCCTCGCCGGGCGCGCTGCCGGGCAGCTGGGCGCGGGTGGCGGAGGCCAGGATCAGGCAGTCGGCGGACAGTCCCTGGGTCTGCTCCAGCGTGTACAGCGCCACCTGCGGCTGGGCCAGGTTCGACGGCCGGAAGGTCGCCTGCTCGAGCCGGCGATCGAGCAGCGCGCGGAATTCCGGCCAGCGCAGGCGAATCCCCGAGCCGGCGATCGCCGCGTCGAGCGCGTTCAGCACCGCGAACACCTGGCTGCCGGCATCGTCTTCGGCAAATGCCGCTGCCAGGCCGAGCCGCCTCAGGCTGTCGGCCAGGCGGCTGGCCCAGTCGTTGCGGGACCGGCCGGCGTCGGCCAGCGGCAGTGCGGCGGCGGCGCTGCGCAGGCGTTCGAAGGCGGCCGGATAGCGGCCGGCGACCAGCGCCTGCAGCGCGTCAAGCCCGGCGATCGGCCGGCTGTCGTCGCTGCGCCCTTGCAGCAGCGCGCGCGCCAGCAGGCCGGCCAGCACCGCTTCCGCGTCCGGGCCGGACTCTCGGCCGTCATCGCCTTCGTCGATGCGGAAGAAGCCGCACTTGAGCAGATCGAGCAGCGGCCGGAAGTGGAAGCCGGTGGCGAGGCAGTCGAGCCAGCTGGCCAGTGCGGCCGCCGCGCGGCTGGTCGACAGCGCCCAGCCGACCCGGTCTTCGAGCGTCAGCCCGGCGCGTTCGAGCAGCGCCCGGACCCGGCGCGCCAGCCGGCGGTCGGGGCTGACGATCGCGACCCGGCGCGCGCCGTTCAGGATCGCCTCGCGCACCGCCAGGTCGACGATCCGCGCCTCGTGTTCGGCATGGGCAGCGGCGACGGTCCTCAGGCCGCGGGCGGCGTTCGGCGGTACCTCGGCGGCCCGCTCGCGGGCCGGGCGAGTGTCGTCGGCGAAGGCGAGATCGAGCAGCACCTGGCGCGGCGGCGCGGTGCTGCTGTCCGGCGCCGGCAGCGGCTGGCCGAGCGCTTCCAGCAGGGCGCGCGCTGCTGCGCCGTCGCGACCCCGGCTGCGGCCCTGGGTCCAGAAACGCAGACGGCCGGCCGCGATCAGCGGCCGCAGGCGCACCGCTTCCGCCTGGGCCAGCGCATCGGCGCCGAGCCAGTACAGCGGCGCGTCGTCCGGCAGCTGGTCGAGCGCGGCGGTCAGCCCGGCGAGATAGGCGAAGGCCGGCGCGCGTTCGCCGATGTCCTCGATGTAGGCCCGCCACAGGCGGTGGACGATCTGCGCTTCCCGCGACAGCGGTTCGATCAGCTGTGCGCCGTAGGCCTCGCGCAGCCGTTCTGCGAACGCGGCCTCGTCATCGGGCAGGCGCGCGGCGTTCAGCACCAACTCGTCGAAGATCGCATACAGCGCTTCGGCGACTCTCAGCGGGTCCTGGTCGGGAAAGATCGAGCGGAAGCGCGACAGCGCCTCGGCCAGCCGCAGCACGCATTCCAGTTCGGGCAGTGGCGCGGCAGCGGTGTCGGGCAGGGCCTCGGCGGCCAGCTGCCGGGCGCCGAGGATGCGCGGCAGCAGCACGGCGCCGCCCGCTGCCTCGGCCAGCGCCACCCGCAGCGGCCGCTGCATCGCCGGATGGGCGATGACCACGGTCAGGCCGGAGAGGTCGGGCAGCCGGTCGGCGTGGGCCGAGACCAGCCGGGTGGCCGCCTCGCGGACGAAATCGGCCGAAGCCGGCAGCAGCAGGACAGGTGCCGATGCGCTCACGCCGGATGCGGAGCGCGAAGGCGGCGGCTCAGCGCTCCAGCAGCTTGAACTTGTCCGGCTTGCCGTCCCAGTCCTTGGCGCCGGGCAGGCCGTCCTTCTTCTCGGTCAGCACCGGCCATTCGGCCGCCAGTTCCTTGTTCAGCTTGATGAAATGCTTCTGGTCCTCGGGCACGTCATCCTCCGCGAGGATGGCGTTGGCCGGGCACTCCGGTTCGCACAGCGTGCAGTCGATGCATTCTTCCGGGTCGATGACCAGGAAGTTCGGACCTTCGTGGAAGCAGTCCACCGGGCAGACTTCGACACAGTCCGTGTACTTGCACTTGATGCAGTTTTCGACGACGACAAAAGTCATGGCGATTCGTGGCAGGCGATTGCGGGTGCGCGATTTTACGGCCTAATCGCCGGCGCGTGAGCAACGCGTGTCCCGGTCAGGGCCGGCCGGTCAGCATCCGCCGCAGCACGCCGTCGCGCAGCACGTAGTGGTGGTACAGCGCGGCGGCCGCATGCAGGCCGACCAGCGCCAGCAGCAGCCAGCCGCCGAGCGCGTGCCAGTCGTGGACCTGTTCGGCCAGCTCGCGGTCCTTGGCGATCAGCGCCGGCAGCGGCAGCCCCCACAGCGCGACCTCACGGCCGCGTGCGGAGACGTACAGCCAGCCGAGCAGCGGCTGGGCCGCCAGCAGCGTGTAGACCAGCAGATGGTTGGCGTGGCCGATGCGGCGCTTCAGCGGATCGGCGATCAGCGAACGCAGCGGCATCCGCCAGCGCCACAGCAGCCGCAGGCCGTTCAGCAGCAGCACGCTCAAGCCCAGGCTCTGATGCACGGCGATCAGCGGTTTCTTCTGCGCCGGGTCTTCGAGATCCGCTCCGACCAGCACGGCGATGAACAGGACGACGATCGCCAGCACCGTGAACCAGTGGATGGCCCGCGTCAGCGGATGCAGCGGCGCGGCTGCAAGATCGCCGCTCACGCTCATTTCAGCGATTGCAGGAAGGCGATGACATCCGCTCGCTCGGCGGCATCCTTGACGCCGGAGTAGCGCATCTTGGTGCCCGGCATCGCCGCCTTCGGATTCGGCAGGTAGGCCTCCAGCTGCTCGGCGGTCCAGACGAAATGCGAGGCCTTGTTGGCATCGGAGTAGTCGTAGCCGGCCACGCTGCCGGCGTTGCGGCCGACGATGCCGAACAGCGCAGGCCCCTTGCCGTTGCCGCCCTTGGGGGGGGCGGTATGGCAGTCGGAGCATTCGTTGTCGAACACCTCGGCGCCGCGCTGGGCATCGCCCGCCGCGTGGGCGGCGAGCGACGACGTGGCCAGCAGCAGACTGGCGATCAGGCTTGCGGTGCGCATCAGTAGGCCAGCCAGGCAAACAGCAGGAAGGTGTCGTTCTTGTTCGCGTTGCGACCGTCGCCGTTGTAGTCGGCGGCACCACCGTTGAAGTGCAGGTAATGCGTGTACTGGGCCGCGAAGCGGACATTGGCGTACGGGAACAGCCAGGATTCCTTCTTGCCGAACGGCGTCCAGTCGGCCTGCAGGATGTAGCCGTTGGAATTCGGGCTACCGCTGGCCGAGCCGTCGATGTCGCCGGCCGGATTGCGCACCGAGTCCGTCGTGCCGTTGGTCGAGAACACGCCGAAGGTCGCCCCGTAGGTACCGGCGTAGTAGTACGAGCTGCTGGCATTGAAGGAGTTCAGGAACTGCTTCCGGGTGCTGGCTTCGCCGGCGCCGAAGGCCGCCTCCAGGTTCTGGCGCTCGTAGATGTCGGCGATGTACAGGCTCAGGTGATGCCGCTTGCTCGGCGTGTACTGCCAGCTGCCGTCGAAGCCGTAATCGGTGTAGCGGTTGCGGCCGAAGCTGCGGTCGTAGCCCGGGTACAGCGCGTCGTGCATGCCGAAGCTGCCGACGTGGAAGAACGATTTGCCGATGTTCTTCTGCAGCGCCAGCCGCCAGTACGGGGCCAGTCCGGACAGCTTGTCCTCGTTGTCCTCGCCAAGGTTCTGGCGCAGCTGCCGACCCATGCCCTTGTAGGCGCCGCCTTCCAGGTACACGAGGTCGTCGATCATCGTGTAGGCGGTCAGGCCGGCGACCTGATGTTCCAGCCCGCCCTCGAGCTGGGTCGCCGCGAACGGCGCCGGCGCCAGACCGCTGGAGGTGTACGGATAACGCCAGACCGGTGTCGTGTTGTAGAGGTCCTGGACCATCGGGTTGTTGTTCAGGCTCAGGCCGTAGACCACGTCCTTGCCGAGCAGCGCGGTGGCCCGGGCGAAGCGGATGTCGGTGTGATCGAGCGCGAAGCTGCGCGCCACGCCGTCATAGGTGCCCTGGATGAAGGCGCCGACGTTCGGCGCGATGCGGCCGGCGTAGAACAGGCTGGTCTCGTTGACGGCGGTGTTGTGGTTGTCGCCGAAATGCGGCGCCGCGCCGCCTTCCTGGCCCCGGTTGGTGTTGGTGAACTGGACGATGGTCTGGCCCGACAGCGGGAAGAAGCCGCTGCCGCCGGCATAGCCGAGCAGCTTGAAGTTCCGGCCTTCCTGCGTCAGCTGCGGGCCGAGGCTGCCCTCGTGGCAGGCCGCGCAGGCCTGGCCGGTCTGCTTGGCGTAGCTCGGCAGCGCCTGGGCAGGCAGTGTCCAGCCGATGGCGGCGAGCAGCGCCAAGGCCACTCCGGTCGATAAAAAATGGCGCGGCAGCAGCGGCAGATGGCGTGACTTCATAGTAGGCTGGGTCCCGGAAGTTGCTGATTTGGCGAAACTTGTTGCGATTTCGCCGGATTCTGCCGAAGGCCTCCTTACGAAAGCCTTTCGATGACCCGCCCCATGACCAGCGGTGCTTCTGCACCGCCGACGAGCCCGGAACTGCGATGCGGATACTGCTGGTCGAGGATGATCCTTTGATCGTCGATGGGCTGACGCGGGCGCTGCGCCAGCGCGGCCATGCCGTTGACGTGCTCGGCCGTGGCGGCGAGGTGCCCGAGGCGCTGCGCGAGCCGGTGCACGACCTGCTGCTGCTCGACCTTGGCCTGCCGGACATCGACGGCCTGCAGGTGCTGAGCCAGCTGCGCAAGCGGCATCCGGCGCTGCCGGTGCTGGTGCTGACCGCCCGCGACGCCGTCGAAAGCCGGGTCGCCGGGCTCGACGCCGGCGCCGACGATTACCTGACCAAGCCGTTCGCGATCGACGAACTCGATGCGCGCATCCGGGCGCTGGCCCGGCGCGGCAGCCGGGCGCTGAAAGGACAGGCCCGGATCGGCAGCCTGCAGCTCGATCTCGATCAGCGTCTGGCCCGGCTCGGCGCGCAGCCGCTGAGCCTGACGCCGCGCGAGTACGGCGTTCTCGAAGCGCTGGTGCTGGCCGAGGGACGGGTGGTCAGCAAGTCGGTGATGCGCGATGCGCTGTGCGCCTGGGACGATGACCTGAGCAGCGCGGCGCTCGATGTCCACGTGCACCGGCTGCGCCGCAAGATCGAATGCGGCGCGGTGGAGATCCGCACCGTGCGTGGCTTCGGCTACCTGCTGCGCGAGGTCGCCGGCCCGGCCGGCGAAGAAACGCCCGTCACGCCGTCATGAGCCTCAAGCGCGCCCTGCTGCTGCGCCTGCTGGCGCCGGTGGCGCTGCTGCTGGTCATCAGCAGCATCCTGGCCTATCGGCTGACCTTGCGTTACGCCGATCGCATCTACGACAGCTGGCTGTACGACCTGGCCCACACGGTATCGCTGGAAGTCGGCGAAGACGGCCCGGAAACGGTCCACACCGGCGAGATCGACAAGCAGCTGCGGACCTGGAAGACCGGCGACAGCGAGGTCTACCTGATCACCTCGGCGGGCCGCCGCATCGCCGGCGACGAGGCGCTGCGGGCCGCCGATGCGCAGGGGCAGCGCTACGCCGACGACGCCCGGGTCGCCGATCTGGCGCGCGGCGCGCAGGTGCTGCGGGTGATGCATCTGGCCGTGCCGGCCAATGAGCGTCACGGCGCGCTGGAGGTGCGGGTCGCGCAGGATCTGGCGGTTCGCTACGAACTGGCGGACGAGATTCTCTACGCGGTCTCGCTGCCGGCGGCGCTACTGATCCTGATTGCCTTCCTGCTGACCGGCCGCGCCGTGCGCGCCAGCCTGCGCGGCATCGACGAACTGACCCAGCGCCTCTGCCATCACCCGGAAGGCCGTCCGTTCGCGATCGAAACCGGTCAGCTGCCGAAGGAACTGCGCGGCCTGACCGTCGCCTTCGCCAGCCTGGTCAAGCGCAACGGCCTGCTGCTCAAGGCCCAGCAGCAGTTCATCGCCAATGCCGCCCACCAGCTGCGTGGCCCGATGGCGGCCACCGAACTGCACCTGGACGGCATCGAACGCGCCGTCGACGACGCCGAACGCCAGCGCAGCATGGCGCAGCTGCGGCGGTCGATCGAACGCTCCCGCCGGCTCACCCAGCAGCTGCTGTCACTGGCGCGGCTGGAGCCCGGCAGCCGGCCGCCGCTGCCGCTGCGGACCCTCGATCTCGGCGAAACGGTGCGCGCCGCCGGCGCCGAGTACGTGCCGCTGGCCATCAATCGCGGCATCGATGTGACGCTTGATCTGCCGTCGACGCCGGCCCTGATCACCGGCCATGCGCTGCTGCTGCAGGAAGCGCTGTCGAACCTGATCGACAACGCCGTCCGCTACCACCCCGGCCACGGCCTGATCGAGATGGCCGTGACCATCGACGGCGAACGGGCGCTGCTTACCGTTCGCGACGATGGCCCCGGCGTCGATCCCGAGCTGGCGCCCCGGCTGTTCACCCGCTTCGCCCGCGCCGACGACAGCCACCATGACGGCGCCGGCCTCGGCCTTGCCATCGTTCGCGAAATCGTCGACCTGCACCACGGCGAAGTGCGCGCCGGACCGGGCGAGGGCGGCAAGGGGCTTTGCGTCGAGATTGCCTTGCCGATCGCCGAACCGGCCGGCGGCGAGGCGCCGTCGGCGTGAAGCCGAGGCCCGGGATTCCTGATCAGCAGCGCGGCTGATCAATCGATGGTGGCGGCATGGATGCCATCGATCGCCACCCGGCACAGCTGCACCAGTTCGTCGTCGTTGATCACGTAGGGCGGCATCAGGTAGACGACATTGCCGAGCGGGCGCAGCAGCGCGCCGTTGGCGAGCGCGTGGCGGTAGACGCGCAGGCCGCGTCGTTCGGCCGCCGGGTAGGGCTCGCGCTTGCGCGGGTTCTTTGCCAGTTCGACGGCCAGGATCATGCCCTGCTGGCGCAGGTCGATGACGTTGCGATGGTTGGCCACCTCGCTCATCAGGCCCCACATGCCGGCGGCGGTGGCGCGGTTGCGGGCCTGCCAGTCGTCGCTTTCAAGGATGTCGAGCGTGCCGAGCGCGGCGGCGCAGGCGATCGGGTTGCCGGTGTAGCTGTGCGAGTGGAGGAAGGCGCGCTGGCTGGCGTAGTCGTCGTAGAAGGCGTTGTAGACGGTGTCGGTGGTCATCGTCACGGCCAGTGGCAGGGTGCCGCTGGTGAGGCCCTTCGACAGACACAGGAAATCCGGCGTGGTGCCGCTCCAGTCGTTGGCGAACATCCGGCCGGTGCGGCCGAAGCCGACGGCGATCTCGTCGGCGATGTAGTGCACGCCGTGGCGGGTGCAGGCGTCCCGCAGCAGCTTGAGGTAGATCGGGTGGTACATGCGCATGCCGCCGGCGCACTGCACCAGCGGTTCGACGATCACCGCCGCCACTTCGTGCGCGTGCTTTTCCAGCGTCTCCTCCATCAGCCGGAAGCGCCGCCGGGTGTAGTCCTCCCAGGCTTCGCCGGGCGTGCGGTCAAAGCAGTCGGGCGACGGCACGACGATCGGCTGCATCAGTAGCGGCCGGTAGGCATCGCGATACATGCCGTCGCCGGACACGCCGAGCGCGCCCAGGGTTTCGCCGTGGTAGCCGTTCGACAGCGCGATGAACTTGGTCTTGCCCGGCTGGCCGCTGTTGCGCCAGTAGTGGGCGCTCATCTTCAGCGCGACTTCGACGGCGCTGCTGCCGTTGTCGGCGTAGAAGCAGCGGCTGAGGCCTTTCGGCGCGAGTTTGACGAGGCGCTCGGACAGCTCGACGACCGGCTGGTGGGTGAAGCCGCCGAGCAGCACGTGATCGAGCCGGTCGATCTGCGCCTTCAGGCGCTCGACGATCACCGGATGCCGGTGGCCGAAGATGTTGGTCCACCAGGAGCTGACTGCGTCGATGTAGCGCTTGCCGTCGAAGTCGGTCAGCCAGATGCCGTCGGCGGTGGCGATCGGCACCAGCGGCAGCGCGCCGCCGGGCTCGTGATCGCGCATCTGCGTGCAGGGATGCCAGACGTGGGCGAGGGAGCGGCGGATCCAGTCGTCGTTGTGCATCGGTGGCGGCGGCAGTCGGGAAGCGGCGGGAACCTTAGCACCGCCGGAGTGTCGTGCGCGGTGCCGGCGATGGGGCGCTACCATCGCCGCCGCCGCAAGCCCTGCGGCTTCAAACGCCCGCTCCCGGTGCTGGAGATGCTCATGTCGCACTGCCGTCCGCTTGCCCTGAACGATGTCCTGCGCGGTGCCGCCTGGCCGGTCGCCGCGTTGCTGGCGATGTTTCTCAGCGCCTGCGGCGGCGGTGGCGGAGGCGGCGCGCCGGACCCGGGCGGTATTCCGGCCGCGTTCAGCAAGGTGACGCTGGACACCCGCCTGTATCCGGACGCGCGCTGCAACGACGGCACGCCGGCGGTGTTCTACATCCAGGCCGGCGTCGGCAGTTCGGCGAGCGCGCCGGCCAGCCGCACGGTGATCGGGCTGCAGGGCGGCGGCTACTGCCTGAGCGATGCCGAATGCCGTGGCCGCTCGTCGGACCTGACCTCGTCGTCCGGCTACCCGGCCAGCATCGTGCCGGAAGGTTTGCTGTCGAGCACCGACAGCAATCCGACCTTCCGCAGCTGGAACCGGGTGCGGGTGCCGTACTGCAGTTCCGATTTCTACAGCGGCGATGCCGGCCCGACCGGCGGCAGCACGAACTTCCAGTTCCGAGGCGCGAAGATCGTGCAGGCGGTGATCGCCACGCTGAACAGCCGCTACGGCATCGGCAAGGCCGGCGACACCGTGCTGCTGGCCGGCACCTCGGCCGGCGCGGTCGGCGCCTTCATCAACGCCAACCGGGTGCGCAGCGCGCTGCCGGGCGCCACCGTGCTGACGCTGATCGACGCCGGCGTGTACCCGGATGTCGCGCCGCCGAGGCCGGGTACGCCGCCGCGCGAATCGGTGCGTGATCTCGGCGTCATCGGCCTGAGCTACTGGAACGGCCAGCCGGATGCCGACTGCATCGCCGCCAACCCGAGCGCGCCGTCGCTGTGCTATCTGTTCGAGCATGCCGCGCCGACGCTGGCGACGCCGTTCTTCGTGCTGCAGAACGCGATTGATCTGGTCGGCATCACCAATGTCGGCCTGCTGCCGGCCGATGCCGACCTCAGCGATCCGGTGCTGCAGGCTTGGTTGCGCGACACCTACCTGCCGGCGATGGGCGGCATCCTGAGCCGCGTCGGCGTCACCAGCGGCCAGGGCGTGTTCGGCGTCTGCGCATCGCCGCAGCTGCACACGCAGTCGTCGCAGAACGCGGTGTGGGCGGCGCCGGTGGCCGCGCTCGGCGATGTCTCGCCGCAGGCGGCGGTGGCGGGCTGGGTCGGCAGCGGCGCGGCCGCGACGCAATACCTGGTACCGGCCTGCAGCCCCGGCTGAACGGCGGCGACGCTACAGCGTCTTGACCAGCACCATCGACTTGCGCTGCCAGTTGTACATGCGCGCCTTCTGCACGGGCAGGTCGTCCGGCGTGCCGCTGACGAAGCCGTGCTCGATGAACCAGTGCGGCGTGCGGGTGGTCAGCGCGAACAACCGCCGGATGCCAAGCTGACGGGCCGAGGCCTCGGCCCGCTTCAGCAGTGCCTCGGCGCGGCCTTCGCGGCGGTAGTCCGGGTGCACCGCCACGCAGGAGAATTCGGCCATTGCCTCTCTGGCGAACGGGATCAGCGCGCTGCAGGCGATCACCGTGCCGTCGCGGACCATCACGTCGAACAAGCTGATCTCGATCTCCAGCTGCTCGCGCGAACGCGGCACCAGCACGCCGGCCGCTTCCAGCGGCTGGATCAGCGCCAGGATGCCGCCGATGTCCTCGATCGTCGCTTCGCGGACCGCCTCGTAGTTCTCATCGCTGTAGAACATCAGCCCGCAGCCGTCGCGGGTGTACAGCTCGCGCAGCAGCGCGCCGGTCGGCTCCGCGCCGATCAGATGGACGCGTTCGACACCGCCGCGTCCGGCCGCCAGCGCCGACTGCAGCAGCGCCCGGTCCTCGGCCGACAGCGAGGCCTGGATGGCCGGCCGGGCCAGCAGCTTTTCGGCTTCGCCGAGCGGCAGCTGACCGGCGTCGCCGGTGTCGTCGGCGAGCTGCCAGCGGTCCGGATCGGCATTGAGCAGGAACACCAGCTTGTCGGCCTTGAGCTCGATCGCCACGGCCTGCGCGACGTCACCGGCGCGCAGGTTGAAGATCTCGCCGGTTGGTGAATAGCCGACCGGGCTCAGCAGCGCGATGCGGCCTTTGTCGAGCGCGTTCTCGATGCTGGCGGTGTCGATCCGGCGGACCTCGCCGGTCAGCAGGTGATCGATGCCGCTGCGCACGCCGACCGGCCGCGCGGTGACCCAGTTGCCGCCGGCCACCTTCAGCCGGGCGCCGCCCATCGGCGTCGAGGCCAGCCCGGTCGACAGCCGCGCCTCGATGTCCATGCGCAGGATGCCGACCGCTGCCTTGACGCATTCCATGGTCGGCGCATCGGTAACCCTCAGGTCGCCGGAGAACTGCGGCGCCAGCTGCCGCGCGCTGAGCTGCGCTTCGATCTGCGGGCGCACGCCGTGTACCAGCACCAGGCGCACGCCGAGGCTGTGCAGCAGGGCCAGGTCGTGGATGAAGCGCTCGAAATCCGGGCGCAGCGCGGCCTCGCCGCCGAAGGCGACCACGAAGGTCCGGCCGCTGTGGGTGTGCACATAGGGCGCCGCGCTGCGCAGCGCGGCGACGAAGTCGTCGGGAGTCATGCGCGGATTATAGGCGGCGGCCCCGGGGCGCCCCCGAGGGCAGTGGCGCACACCGCCTCAGGCGATCCGGTAGGTCTCCAGCCAGGCGCGCAGCTCGTCGCTGATCGGCGTCGGTCGGCGGCTCTCGGCGTCGATCTGCACCAGCAGCGATTCGGCGGTTCCGAAGCAGCGGTCGTTGGCGAACAGGCCCTGGCCGACGCGGTACGAGGTGCGGCCGATCTGCATCACGCCGGTGCCGACCATCACTTCGGCCGGCCAGTGCAGTTCCTCGATGAAGTTGACGACCAGCTGGCTGACCACGAACAGCCGGCCCAGCGCGCGGTTCTGCATCGTCACCTGGTTCATGAACATCGAGCGGCCGGTTTCGCAGTAGGCGGCGAAGGCGAGGTTGTTGACGTGGCCGATCTGGTCGGTGTCGGACCAGCGCACCCGCTCGCGTTCGAAGTGGCGGTAATGGCTGTGGATGCGCAGGGCCGGATTGGCCGGATAGCCGGTCGGGGAGGCGGACATCGGGGTTCGGGGATCGTCGTGGCGAAGGGGAGCGAATGATAGGACGCGTCCGGCGCGTGGCAGCCGGCACGGCGGTCGCCACGGTGCTGTCGCCGGCGACCGGAGGCTGGGGGTGCCACGCCGCCCGGCGGCGGGCAGACCGTTCCTGCGGCGCTGACGATGCCATTGTCGGCTGTCACAGTCGTGTGTAGGCTGTGACAGCTTCGTCAGCATCCCGATGGCGACATGCGACCGAGGGATGCGGCGGCGGATACGTGACGGCAGATCGCGGTCCGGAACAAAAATCCAAGACGGCCCGAGCCGTCGAACAGTCAACAGTGCGAGGGGAGACGCGGAGGAATGAAACCGGATCGGCCGAGTGTGTCCGCCACTGGCTCGTCGTCAGGGTCGTCGACCGGTTCCGACCTGCCGCCGTGGGCCGCCACCCGGGCCGAGCTGGGCGAGGTGCTGGTCGGCCTGGCCGATGTGCAGATGCGCTCCATCGTCACCACCCGCCTGGCGCCAGCGATCTACATGCTGTGCGTGGCCGGCGTCGCGGCGATCAACGTCTACCTGGCGGCGCTGGTGTTCGGCTACTCGCTGGTGCTGGGCCTGATCTGGCTGCTGCTGATCATGCCGGTGCTGTTCATTTCCGGCGTGGTGGTGGTACGGGTGGCGCTGGAGGTGATCCTGTCGATCTTCCGCATCGTCGTGTACATGGAATCGCTGATGGATCATGTCGCGACCCTGAAGGGCCAGACCGAAACGATCATGGACCGCACCGAAATCATCGATCTGCCGCGCATCCAGTTCTGGAAGCCGCGCCGGCGGCGCGGCGATGGCAGCGGCGAGGGGCGGGCATGAGGCGGCTGGTGCTGGTGCTGGGCCTGCTGCCGCAGGTGGTCGCGGCGGATGGCTGGCTAGACGAACTGAGCTTCGACTGGAGCAACCGGGTGTCGGTTGGCGCCGCGCTGCGCATCGAGGCGCGCGACCCGAACCTGGTCGGCAAGTCGAACCTCGATCCGAATCTCTGCGCCGCCGATGAATGCCTCAGCGTCAGCCCGGACCAGACGGGTCCGAACACCCGCTGGCTGAATGCGCCCGGCGCGCGCAACTCTGTGTACGACGAAGGCAACCTGAACTACGACCGGGGCGATTTCATTTCCTCACCGGTCAAGTGGACGTCGCGGCTCAAGGTCAGCCGCGACAACCTGAAGTTCGAGGCCGGCGTGCTGCTGTTCTACGACTACGTCAACACCACGCTGAAGGAATACCACCCGAACCAGATCGTCACGCCCGGCACGCCGCCGGGCCAGGTGGTGCGCAACAAGCGCGACATCGACACCATCCACCAGATCGGCTACGGCGCGCAGCTGCTCGATGCCTACGTGCAAGACACCTTCGACATCAACGACCGGCCGATCGACATCTCCATCGGCCGCCAGCGGCTGGTCTGGGGCGAGGCCAGTTTCGCGACCCAGGGCAGCCTGAATTTCAACAATCCGCCGGACGTCAACAACCTGAGCCGGCCGGGCGGCACGCTGGACGAGGTCTACCGGCCGGCCGGCATGGTGATCGCGAAGGGGCCGATCGACGAGCGCCTGAGCTTCGAGGCCTTCTACCAGTTCGAATGGCGGCCGGTCGGCATTCCGCCGCGCGGCTCCTACCTGTCGTTCTTCAACGCCTCGAACCACCTGACGGCCAACGAGGGCATCATCGCGCCGTTCGCCAAGGCACCCTACGACCCGCTGCAAATCGGCACTCCCGGCAACGACGTGCTGGCGCTGGTCAGCGAAACCAGCCTCACGCTGCGCCGGGGCGCCAACCGCAACCCTGACAACGGCGGCCAGTACGGACTGGCGCTGTACTGGCATCCGGACGACTGGCTCGGTGGCTCGGAACTGGGCCTCTACTACTCGCGCTACCACTCGCGGATTCCGACCGCCAGCGCCACCGCCTCGGATGCCAGCTGCGCCCGGCGCGAAGGCAATCCGGCCGGCATCGACGCGATCGACCTGACCAGCTTCATTGCCGCCTGCGGCGTGCCTGGTACCCACCAGCGCGAAGCGGTGCCGCTCGACACCGCGCAATACTTCCTCGAATACCCGGAAGACATCCACCTGTTCGGCGCCAGCTTCTCGACCCTGATCGCGGGCGTCGCCGTGCGCGGCGAGTTCTCGTTCCGACCGAACCAGCCGGTACAGGTCGATCTGGAAGACGTGCTGCTGGCTGCGCTGCAACCGGCATTGCCGCGCAACGACATTCCGCTGTTCACCACCGACAACACCGTGCAGGGCCTGGTGCTGGCGCTGCAGGACCCGACCAATGCGCTGTCGGTGCTGGCGGCCACCACCGGCAACCTGCAGGGCGCGATCGGAGCGCTGCAGGCGCTGGCCGGCGCACCGGGTGTGCTCGGCACCACGGTGCCGGGTTCGCGCACCGGCATTCCCGATTTCGTCACCGAGTACCGGGGCGGCGTGCCCGGCGAAGTGGCGCCGGGGGCCTACATCCGCGGCTACGAACGGCTGCAGGTGCAGCAGGCCTCGATCGGCCTGACGCGGATCTTCGGCAATACCGGCTTTCTCGGCACCATGGACACCGCGCTGCTGCTGGAAGTGACGGAGATCTGGATTCCGAACCTGCCGCCGCGGGCGCGGCTGCAGTTCGAGGCGCCCGGCACCGACACCCATGCCGGCCCCGGCGTGGCCGACACCGGCAACGCGCTGCGCATCAATCCGATCCGCAACACCGGCGGCTATGTCACGCCGTTCTCGTGGGGCTATCGCGCCGGCGCGCTGCTGCACTACGCCGACGTCGTCGTGCCCGGCCTCGACGTCACTCCGTTCCTGGTCTTCACCCACGACGTCGGCGGCGTGTCGCCGGGCCTGGCCGAGAATTTCCTGCGCGGCCGCAAGCTGGGCGTGGCCGACCTGCGCTTCAGCTACGGCGATGTCGACCTCAATCTGGTCGGCACCTTCTTTTTCGGTGGTGGACGCCGCAACACGCTGGCCGACCGCGACTTCGTCGCCGCCAGCATCGCCTACAAGTTCTGATCCGCGATCCTCATGAAAACCATCCTTGCTGCCATCGGCGTCATCGCCATCATCGGCGTCGCCGCCGGCGTGCTGGTCGGCGTCTGGGTGTTCCGCAACGTCGACGCCCGGCTGCTGCTGACCGACCAGCCGGCCAAGGTGATCATTCCCGAGCCGCTGCGGGTGTCGGCGAACGTGCTGAACAATCTGGAGATCGAACTCGACACCAGCATCACCACGACGGTGCCGATCGATCAGGTGATCACCATCCCGATCGCCGAGACGCTGAACGTGATGGCCGACTTCGACGGCGACGTGCCGATCAAGATCAACGTGCCGGTGAAGGACAAGATCGCCATCGACCAGGTGCTCGACATCGACACCGTGATCAAGGCCGAAATCCTCGGCGACAAGCACGATCTGCCGCTGCGCGGCCGCATTCCGGTCAAGGCGATCGTGCCGGTGAACCTCAACATTCCGGTCGACCAGCTGGTGCGGCTCAAGTTCAGGGCGCCGGTGCAGGCCAAGCTGCGGCAGGCGCTGACCGTGCCGCTGAAGGCCGACATTTCCACCACCATCCCGATCAAGAGCCAGATGTCGGTGCCGGTGAAGTCGGCGCTGGAGGCCTCGATCAGGATTCCTGATCCAGCCGACATCGTGATCGTCGAATCCGACCTGCTGCTGCCGCTGCGCACCGTGGTGCTCGGTGCCGCCGGCAATCCGCGTCCCGCCGCCGCGCCGGCCCCGGCCCCGGCGGCGCCGTGAAACGCCTGCTGATCGGGCTGGCCGGCGGGCTCGCCGCCGGTGGCCTGCTGGCGGGAGCCGGCCTACTCGGCTTCTGGGTGTATTCGTGGCTGGTGGTCGGGCTGACGCTGACCGATCAGCCCGGCCTGATCACGCTGCCGCCGAAGTTCGTTGCCCAGGCCCGGGCCACGAACGACGTGACGATCAAGCTCGACGGCTTCATCGACGCCATCGTGCCGTTCAAGCAGACGCTGGATCTGCCGATCGAAGGCGATTACACCGCCGACATCAATCTCGACACCGTGGTGCCGCTGCGCTTCACCATCGAGTACAGCGGCGTGATTCCGGTCGATACCTTCGCCGATATCCAGGGCCGCACCGACTTCGTCTACCAGAACGTCAAGCGCCTGCGGAACGTCGCCTTCGCCGGCCGCGTGCCGCTGCAGTTCGAACAGCCGGTGAAGTTCGTGGTGCCGATCGATACCCAGCTGCGGGTGAAGTTTCGCGGCCCGATCGGCCTGAAGCTGAACCAGACGATCAAGGCGCCGGTCGACACCGTGCTGCACACGCGGATCAAGGCCCAACGCGAAGTCACCACACCGATCCTGGCCCGATTCGGGTTGGATGTGACGTCACCGACACAGCCGATTCCGGTCATCATCCAGCATTCGGATCTGCGCCTGGAGGTCGATACGCTGCGGCTCTCGAAGGCCGCCGATCCCTCTCAACCGCAACGCCGCCAAGCCCCGGCCGGAGCGCCCGCACCATGAGCAAGAGCAAGAAGAATCCCTCGTTGTGGCAACGAGCGCTGGAGGCCGCCGCCGGCGATGACGCGCCGGGCGCCGGCCCGCTGGCCAACCGCCTGCTGGCGAAGCTGCCGGGCGGAGCGATCGTCCAGGAACAGCTCGACCGCGTCGAGAAACGCGTGCTCGGCGAGCTCAAGGCGCGGCTGGATCGCCTGGACAGCGGCAGCCATGAGCAGACCTTGCAGGTGGTGGCGTTCTCGATGGAGGCCCAGACCACGCATGCGCCGACGCGTGATCTGCGCGAGCCGGCCGAGATGCTGCGCGAGCTGCTGGCGATTTCCAGCGAGCAGACCAAGGAGCAGGCCGAGCTGGCCTACTACTCCAGCCTGATCCGGGCGCTGCTGCCGGACGAGGCGCGGATCCTGTCGGCGGTGTCGGACGGCGGCACTTATCCGCTGGTGAATCTGGTAGCGCTGTCCAAGCTCGGCATCCAGACCCACGTGGTGCTGGAGAACACCTGCTCGGTCGGCCGCGCGGCCGGCGTGCAGCTGCCCGAGATGACGCGCGGCTACCTGCAGCGCCTGATGGCCGCCGGGCTGGTGGAAACCGGGCCCGAGGACTACGCGCTGACCACCAAGTACGAAATCCTGGAAACCGATGACGTGCTGCGCAAGCTGATCAACCAGATGAAGGCAGCCGGCCAGCGCAGCCAGATCAAACGACGGGTGCTGAAGATTTCCGAGCTGGGCCGCAATCTCTGGGAAGCCTGCCGGATCACCGAAGACTGAGTGGCGGCTGCGGCCAAGCGGATCACAACAAATACGCGCGGGGAGAGAACGCAATGCAAAGCTGGGCACAGATCGTTGCCGATGTACAACTGAACTGGTGGCTGTACCTGTCGATGCCGTTCGTCGCGGCGCTGATCGGCTACGTGACCAAGATCGTCGCGATCAAGATGATGTTCCAGCCGATCGAGTTCATCGGCATCAAGCCGATCTTCGGCTGGCAAGGCATCGTGCCGCGCAAGGCGGCGACCATGGCGTCGATTGCCTGCGACACCATGACCTCGCGGCTGATCAAGCCGGAGGACATCTTCAACAAGCTCGATCCGGACCGCATCGCCCGGGAAATCGAGAAGCCGCTGCTGGCGGCCGTCGAGGACATCACCCGCGAAGTGGCGGCGGTCTACTCGCCGGGCCTGTGGGAAGCCGCGCCGGAGGCGGTCAAGCGGCTGATCATCGGCCGCATCCAGAACGAGGCGCCGAACATCGTCCGGGCCATCATGATCGACATCAAGCAGAACATCGATTCGGTGTTCGACCTGAAGGACATGGTGGTGTCCAACCTGCTGCGCGACAAGCCGCTGCTGAACCGGATCTTCCTCGAAGCCGGCAGCGGCGAGTTCAAGTTCATCCGCAACTCGGGCATCTACTTCGGCTTCCTCATCGGCGTGGTGCAGGCCGTGACCTGGGCGGTGACCCAGAACCCGCTGGTGATGCCGCTGTTCGGTCTGTTCACCGGCTGGTTCACCGACTGGCTGGCGCTGAAGATGGTGTTCAACCCCAAGCATCCGACCAAGTACTTCATGGGCCTCGTCGAATGGCAGGGTCTGTTCCTGAAGCGTCGTGCCGAAGTGTCGGCCGAATACGGGCGGCTGATCGCCAAGGAAATCGTCACGCCGCGCAACATCATCGATGCCGTGCTGAAGGGGCCGCTGTCGGACCGTCTGTTCAACATGGTCCAGAAGCAGGTGCAGAAGGTCGTCGACGAGCAGTCCGGCATCGCCAAGCCGTTCGTGGTCTTCGCGGTCGGCTCGACCAAGTACCAGGAAATGAAGCGCCTGGTGGCCGAGGAAATCATGAAGCGGCTGCCGGACACGCTGAAGCACATCGAAGCCTATGCCGGCGATGCGATGGCGATCGAGAACACGCTGGCGACCAAGATGACCGAGTTGTCGGTGGAGGAGTTCGAAGGCCTGCTGCATCCGGCATTCGAGCAGGACGAGTGGATCCTGATCGCGGTCGGCGCCTCGCTCGGCTTCATCGTCGGCGAAATGCAGGTGTTCCTGATGGAGCATCTCGCCAAGAAGGCACCTGACGTGCAGGCGGCGCTGAGCCTGCTGATCTCGTGACCCGGCCGGGCTCGCTGGCGCGGGCCTGGCTGGCAGCCCTGGTGCTGGCGGCCGTGCCGGCGTCCGCCGCCCGCGATGAGGCCGCGCTGCGTGCCTGCCTGCGCGCCAACCTACCGTCGGCGGCAGTCTCGCAGGACATCGTGATCACCCAGACCGACGCCGGCGGGGCGGTCAAGCGCCTCAGCGGCCGCTGGTACTGGCAGCGCAGCGACAGCCGCCAGCGCGCGATGCTGAAGCTGTCCACTCCCGAGGACCTGAACGGCGCTGCCTACCTGTTCATCCGCGATGGCGGCAAAGAAACCTTCTGGCTGTACCTGCCGAGCGTCGGCCAGGTGCGCAAGGTCGTTGGCGCTACGGTTGCCCAGTCGCTGTTCGGCAGCGGCCTGTCGGCATTCGACCTGAAGTTCCTGTTCAGCGGCCTGACCGGCGGGCAGGTCCGCTATCTCGGTGCCGACAGCCGCGGCGGTCGCAGCGGCGAGCGCTGGCGCTACCAGCCGCCGTCGGCGCCGGACATCCTCTACGACAGGGTCGAACTGGTGATCGACGATCTCTGGTGCCTGCCGACCCATGCCGACCTGTTCGGCGGCGTGCCGTGGAAGACGCTGGAGGTCGATCCGGCTTCGGTGTCGAAGCGCGACGGACGCTGGCAGGCGGGACGCGTATTGCTGACCGACCTGCGTGCCAGCAACCGTTCCGAGATCCGGCTCGGAACGGAATCGATCGTCGACTCATTCCCGGAAAGCCGGTTCGATCCGCGAAAATTCTATCGGCAGCCCTGAACTGAAAAAAATGCTGGCATCAGGCTTCAGGATGGGTATACTGCGCCCCCCGCAGGCATGGGATCAGAACGCAGACCGGCGCGAAGTTGCGCTGAAACTGTCGAAAAGATACCGGTGCAGCGGGGGCTGAGTTAAAATTGCAGCGTCAAATGGTGGGCGTAGCTCAGTTGGTTAGAGCTCTGGATTGTGATTCCAGAGGTCGTGGGTTCGAGTCCCATCGTCCACCCCATTTTCGGCAAGTTGCGGGTCGCTAGCTCAATTGGTAGAGCAGCTGACTCTTAATCAGTAGGTTCCCGGTTCGAGTCCGGGGCGACCCACCACCCGCACATTTTCCGAGGTCCGAAACGGTCCAAGGAAGTCCGAGAAAGCCGCACCCAATCAAGGGTTTGCGGCTTTTTTTGTGCCTTTTCCGTCCGCTTGGGTCCCGTCGAATCCGTTGACAGCCCGTGTTTGGCGGGGGTATCTCTGGGGGTATTCGGCATGGGCTGGGGGTACCGATGGCATTCACGGACGCAGCGGCGCGCAATGCGAAGCCCGGCGACAAGCCGCGCAAGATCACCGTAGGCGGCGGCCTTTACCTGTTGGTGCAGCCCAGCGGATCGAAGCTGTGGCGCTACAAGTACCGCGTTGGGGGTATCGAAAAGCTGCTGGCGCTGGGGGTATATCCGGACGTGCCACTGGCGAAAGCGCTGAAGGCGCACCGCGAAGCCCGCGAGTTGGTTGCGCAAGGTATCGACCCATCCGCTGCCAAGGTGCAGGACAAGACGGCCAAGCGCGCCCTGGAAACCAACAGCTTCGAGGCCATCGCCCGCGAATGGCTGGCACAGAAAACCATCGTTCCGACCTACATGGAGAAGATCACGGCACGGATGGAAGCCGACGTGCTTCCGTACATCGGCAGCCGGCCGATTGCCGACATCACCCGCGCGGAACTAACGGCGGTGCTGAAGCGCATACAGGACCGAGGCGCAATCGAGACGGCCCACCGCGCGCGCAGTGAGATCGGTCAAGTGTTCCGGTTTGCGATGAAGGACGACCGCGCCACGGTTGACCCGACCATCGCGCTGCGCGGCACGTTGAAATCCCCCGAGGTCAAACACTTCCCGGCGATCCTGGACCCCAAGCCGCTGGGGGAGTTGCTGCGCGCGATGCACGGCTATCAGGGCGATCCGATCACACGCGCGGCGCTCCGGCTGGCACCGATGCTGTTCGTGCGCCCTGGCGAGTTGCGGACGGCCCGCTGGGAAGACTTCGACCTGGACGCAGCCGAATGGCGCTACATCGCCAGCAAGAAGCGCAATCACCATCTGGTCCCGCTGGCGTCGCAGGCCGTTGAAGTGCTGCGCGACCTGTTGCCGCTGACCGGGCCTGCCGGTTTTGTCTTCCCTGGCGCGCGTACCAAGCACCGGCCGATGTCCGAAAACACCGTGAACGCCGCGCTGCGCCGCTTGGGCTTCCCGGTTGGCACCGTCACAGGCCACGGCTTCCGCGCCAGTGCGCGCACCTTGCTTGCCGAGCTGGGGTGGCGTACCGATGCAATCGAACGCCAACTGGCACATGCGGCCAGCGGCCCATTGGGGGGAGCCTATGACCGCGCCCAATTCCTGGCCGAACGCAAGCGGATGATGCAGGCATGGGCGGATTACCTTGACGCGCTGCGCGAAGATCGCAAAGTGATCGCGGGCAACTTCGGCAAGGCCGCCTGATGTCGAACGAGCGGATCACCAAAGACCGGCGCAGCTACTCGATTATCGGGCTGCTGTCGGCAGGAAGCCGTTTCTATAACGACGAATACACGGAAGACGACGCCGTGGCGGATTACTTGGCGCTGCACCCTGAAGCGGTCGAAGCGGACGTGCGCGCCGAATTGGCTGCCGAACTGGCCAAGCTGCGATGAGCGATCCCCCGTTCGAAGTACAGCGTGCTGGACCTTTACCTTGTGGGATCACGGATGACCGACGACTTCGATGAATCGGCTGCCGTCAACTACTACCTCAGACTTCATCCTGAGGCGGACGCTGACGTGGTAAGGGCGGAGCTTGAATCGGAGCTGAAACGAGTCTTAGGTAGCGGGTAGAAACTGCGCCTAGGCTTGCGTCGGATCGTCCAATTCGATGAGGCGGCCCGATGGCGGGCGATCTGGATCGGCTGCGCAATGGGACAACGTGGTTGCAGGCATCTTCGACTGCCTCTGCGGAACGGGCCTTGGGTCTCAGTTATCCACAGCGCCACCCGTATCAAGACGCACCTTGAACCGGGCGATTCCGCGTAACGCCGCTATGCTTGAGCGCAAGCAATGGAATGCACGGGCATTCCGGGCAATGCACCAAGACCTGACGGCCGATGACCCCGAGCGAGTTCATAGCGAAATGGAAAGGCGGCGGCGACGAACGCCGCGACGCACAGCCGTTTTTTGAAGACCTGTGCCGGCTGGTCGGACACCAGACCCCGCGCGAGGCAGACCCCGAGCACCGCTGGTTCACCTACGAATACGGCGCGAGCAAGACCAGCGGCGGCGACGGCTACGCCGATGTCTGGAAAAAGGGCTTTTTCGGCTGGGAAGCCAAGGGCACGCACAAGAGCCTGACCAAGGCTTATGAACAACTGAAAATGTACGCGGATGCCCTGCAGAATCCGCCGCTGTTGGTCGTGTCGGACCTGCAAACGATCATCGTGCATACCAACTTCACGAACACCGTGAAGCGGGAACACCGATTCACCGTGGCCGATCTGGAAAGCCAGGACACGCTGCGCATTCTGGAAGCGGTATTCAAAGACCCTGAACGGCTGCGCCCCGGCACGACGCGCGCCGCCGTCACGCAGGAAGCCGCTGACAAGTTCACCCGGCTGGCCGTGGCGCTGCGCGGTCGCAATCACGAAGCCGGTGCCGTGGCGCACTTCCTGAACCGGCTGCTGTTCTGCATGTTTGCCGAAGACATCGGTCTACTGCCGTCGCACCTGTTCACCAAGCTGGTTCAAAGTTCGCAGGGCAAGCCCGAACTGTTCACCGCCCGCAGCCGTGAGCTGTTCGCGGCCATGCACCGGGGCGGCGATGTCGCATTCGAGAACATTGAATGGTTCAACGGCGGGCTGTTCGAGGACGACAGCACGCTGCCGCTGCTGAACGACGAACTGAAGCTGTTGCTGGAAGCCTGTTTGCTGGACTGGAGCGAGATCGAGCCCAGCATCTTCGGCACCCTGTTCGAGCGCGGCTTGGACCCCGGAAAGCGCGCGCAGTTGGGCGCGCACTACACCGACCCGGCCACCATCATGAAGATCGTGCGGCCCGTGGTTGTCGAGCCGTGGCTGGCCGAATGGGAAACCGAGAAAGCCGAGCTGCTGAAGCTGATCGAAAAGGCGGGGCTGCACACGTCATCGGTAGCGGACACCGCCACACAGAAAGCCGCCAAGACCAAGGCGCTGAAGGCCGCGCAGGACCGTTACAACGCCTTCCTGGAGCGGCTGCGCAACTTCACGGTACTGGACCCCGCCTGCGGCAGCGGCAACTTCCTGTATCTGTCGCTGCGCGCGTTGAAGGACACCGAAAAGCGCGTGCTGATCGAAGCCGAGCGCATGGGCCTGAGCTTGCAGTTCCCGGCCATAGGCCCGCAGGCCGTCAAGGGAATCGAGCTGAACCGCTACGCCGCCGAACTGGCGCGCGTCACCATCTGGATCGGCGAGATTCAATGGATGATCGGCAACGGCTATGGCGTGTCGAAGCAGCCGATCCTGAAGCCGTTGCAGCAAATCGAAAACCGTGACGCGCTGCTGAACCCGGACGGCAGCGAGGCCGCGTGGCCTTCGGCGGATGTCATCGTCGGCAATCCGCCGTTTGTGGGCGACAAGAAGATGGCCGGCGAACTGGGAGCCGATACCGTCACGCGCCTACGGAAGGCTTACGAAGGCCGAGTGCCCGGTGGTGCCGATCTAGTCTGCTACTGGTTCGAGAAAGCGAATGACCGCATACGCAACGGAACGCTTAGGTGCGCAGGACTGGTCACGACCAACAGCATTCGTGGCGGCAAGAATCGCGAAGTCCTGAAGCACATCTGCGACGCAAGCCGAATCTTCGATGCCTGGAGCGATGAAGAATGGGTCAATGAGGGCGCGGCCGTACGGGTCTCGTTAGTTTGCTTCGGACGCAAAGACGGACCGGCCCGGCTGAATGGTGTCGAGGCAGGAACCATCTTTGCCGACCTGACGGCGGCCGGTTCCGCGTCTGTCGTCGATCTGACGCGCGCTGTTGCATTGAAGGCGAATGAAGGCGTGTGTTTCTCGGGCATCCAGAAAACGGGTCCATTCGAGATACCCGGTGAACTTGCTCGAATCTGGCTTAAGTTGCCCAATCCGAATGGACGCCCGAATAGCGATGTTGTGCGGCCTTGGTTTAACGGCTTGGACGTGACGCGACGGAATCGCGACTACTGGATTGTTGACTTCGGTACCGACGCGACAGAAGTTGATGCGGCGATGTACGAAGCGCCTTTCGCCCATATCCAGACGCACGTCCAGCCAACGCGCGTGGGCAAGCGAGAAGCGCGGACGAATGAGTGTTGGTGGCTGTTCCAGTGGTCACGCCCGGTCATGCGTCGTGCCTTAGCCGGGTTGCCGCGTTTCATCGTCACGCCTGAAGTTTCCAAGCACCGCGTCTTCGCATGGCTTCCAACCGGAGTGGTCGCGGACAAGAATCTGTCGGTTATCACGCGCGATGACGATGTCGCTTTTGGCGTACTTCACGCGCGACCGCATGAGATTTGGTCGCTTCGGATGTGTACCTACATGGGGGTCGGGAATGACCCCCGTTACACCGCGACAACTTGCTTCAATACCTTCCCGTTCCCGCAGGGCCTGACCCCAAACATCCCCGCCAAGGACTACGCCGACGATCCGCGCGCCATTCGCATTGCCGAGGCGGCGCGCAAGCTGGTCGAAGCCCGTGACCGCTGGCTGAACCCGCCCGAGTGGACGGACCGCGTGCCGGAGGTCGTGCCGGGCTATCCGGATCGCATCATCGCCAAGCCCGGCCATGAAGCGGACCTGAAGCAGCGCACCTTGACCAACCTGTACAACACGCGGCCCGCCTGGCTGGACAACCTGCATCGCGCCTTGGATGAGGCCGTCGCAGCCGCCTACGGCTGGGAATGGCCGCTGGCCGATGACGAAGTGCTGCGGCGACTGTTCGCGCTGAACCAAGCGCGCGCAGCGGCGGAAGCCTGATCCCGTGTCGGCGCTGGTCAGGGATGATCTGCCGCCCGAGCTGACGCCGGACGAATGGGCGGCCCTTAAGGCTGCGGCGATGCGCGGCAAGCTGCCGGCGGCACTGACCCCCAGCGAACTGGCCGCGTTGGCGTATCCGGACGCGCAGGCGGTATCGGATCGAAAGGCGCTGCTGATCGCGACCTGTGAGGCGCTGGAAGCGGGCGAGTTGGAGCCGGCGAGGCCGCCCAAAACATTGGCCGATCTTCACCCGTGTATTGCGGCACGCTGGAAGGACGCCCGCCCGCCATTCAATCCGACCGTTTCGGTCCTCCTCTGGTTTTTGGGTGAAGACTACGAAGCGCGCGAAATCGAAAGCGGGTTTCCGCGCCACAACTTTTGTATCCCCGTTGCCCGCGAGTCGTTTCTGGCTTGGGCGCGGACGCTTCAGATTGATCTGCCCGGCGCGTCTGTGATCCGCAGCCGCAGCCCGGACGACACGGACAAGGCGCGCAGCCAGCCTGTTGCGGTGCTGGCCGAGCTGCAACGCCTTCCCGCTTGGCTGACGCGGGAAGAATTGTTGTCGCTGTGGGCGACCGTAGAACATCCGCAGACGGCTGCAGCCCGAAGTGCCAAAGCCACAGCCAACCGCCTGCGGTTGGATGAGGGGCTGCGCGGCGGTCGATTGCCGCACCATCGCGCCATCGCTGTGGCCATGCCAACCGATGCGCTGCCGCCACCCGATGCCGAGCGGCCGGGTTGGCATTCCGCGCGAGCCGCAAAGCGCCGGCCTGCCTGGGAAGACACCGACCTTCCGCCGATGCCGGCCAGCACCGGCCAGCCCACGTTGCGGCCTGCGCAAGTCTGGCTGCATCGCGATGATTTTGACGATTGGGTGCGCGGCGAGCTGATCGCGCTTCCTGCTGACTGCCTGTTGCGGCATTGGTGGCCGTGGAAAAAGCCCGAGCCCGAGCCGCTGCGTCGCGAATCGGATCGCGTTCTGCGGCGGAAGCGTTCGAACTACGGCAGGGCTTCACATGCGACGCGCCGGCTAAGAGATTGGCGCGCGCTGATTGCCGAGGCGGAAGCCTTGATGGCGGGGCAGGGCATGACCCGTTCCGACGCTGCGCGGCGCGTTGCGCGCGCCCACAAGCTGACGGGCTGCGATGGCCCCCGCCTGAGCGGCCAGACCAAGACCTTGGCCAACAAGCTGGGCAACGTCGGCGACATCGCGGCGGCCGGCTGAGCGAGACGGCTAGCGCTTCCCGATTCGCGTTTCCCAACATCGTTTCCCGGAAGCATCGGCACGGGAAACACGACGCGGCACCGTTGCACCGTCATTCACGACGGAGCGCAACACATGTCACAAGACCTTCTGAGGCTTCCGCTGGTGATCCAGCGCACCGGGCTGGCGCGGACTTCCATCTATGCCGGCATCAAGCGGGGCGACTTCCCCAAGCCGATCCAGCTAGGCCCGCGCGCGGTGGCCTGGCCATCGGCCGACATCGATGCGTGGGTGGCGGCGCGGATCGAAGCCAGTAGAAAGGGCCGCTAGGAGTCGCGGCCGTGAACCCCCAAGCCAAGCGCCGAAAGCTGAAGGGGCGTCGGTCCGAAGGGACGTTCACGCAATGGCCGCACGCCTGCGCACAGCACGCGAACTACAAAGCGCTGACGCCAATTGCCAAAGCGCTGCTGTTCGACTTGCTGGGGCAGATACGCATGGCGAACAACGGCGATCTGGCCTGCGACTGGAAGCGGATGAAGGCGCACGGCTGGCGGTCGCGGACGACCGTTGAAAAGGCGCGTGCGGAGCTGGAGCGACGCGGCTGGATCGTCCGTACCTATCAAGGGTCGCTAGGCAATCGCTGCAACCTGTACGCGGTCACCTGGCTGGGGATCGATGAATGCAGGGGCAAGCTGAATGTTGCTGCCAACCCTGTGCCGCTGGGGTTCTGGAAGATCGGCAACAACCCGTGGCTGCAGCGTGACCAGCACTTGCGCCCGAAAGGACGGCGGACGCCGTTGACCAGCAACTGTGCAAGCAATCCGCAGCTTGACCAGCCGCTGGGCAACGAAACCTGCGCAGACCCCCGACCTTGACCAGACATTGGTCAAGTCAGGGGAAAAGCAGCGCGGCGGCTTGCCCAGCTTCTGGGCACCTTCTAAGAGTCACCATAGGGTGTTGCCGTTTGGCGCGGAAGGCTTGCGAGTGTCGAAGGCCGCTGCAACCGCGAATCGTCCGGCCGAAGCACCGCCGCCGACGTTGCCGACCTGGCCGACTGGGCCGGGGGCGGTCAAAAGTCTGGGCAGTCCGAGCCGGAAATCGATGTCCAACCTTTGTGCGCAGCGCCGCGAAATTGAAACGGGGGGGGTATCCGGGCCGATGCGGCCGGCTTCGCGACTGCTGAAGCCGGTTGCCGATGCCGGGTGGCGCATCGTTGATGCGAAGCCCAGCGGCCACGCCGACGCGCCCGCAGTTTCAACGCGCGACCCGGACCGAGCGGCACCGAGCCAAAGGCCGGTCAACGTCGCAGCGCCCCGGTATCTGGTCAGTTCTGGGGGTATTTTTGGGGGTAGCGAAAGAATCGGCCGATCAAAAACCACTGATCTAGTTGATGTTTAGCGCTCTGTTCGAGTGAGGGGCGACCACCCGCACATTTTCCGAAGTCTGAAACAGGCTGAAGAGACACAAGAAAGCCGCAATCCCAAACGGGACTGCGGCTTTTTTGTGTCCGGTTGCGGCTCCGTCTCAGCTGCTGGCGGATTGTTCGGCGGCGGTGGCCTTGATGGATTCGAGCGCTTTCCGCAGGCGCTCGGGATCGTACGGACGCTGGCTGTCGTCGACGGCGTCAAAGACCTCGCGGACCGGCTTCGCGAAGACCGTCTCCGGAAGCTGCGTTTCGGTCTGCAGATGGCTGCTCAAGGCGTCGAGTCCGTAGTAGACCTGCTTGGCCATCGTGAAATCGCCGGCGAGCTTGCCGCCGCCAGCGATGGCGAGGGCGTTGATCAGCTTCAGCAGTTCGGCTTTGCCAAGGGGTTTGCCGCGCAGTTCGCCGAGCGCGGTGTCGGTCAGTTTGCGGAGGTCGGCGGCAGCGCTCCGGATTGCCGGCACCGACTGCCGCGAGCCTTCGTGCAACTGCTTCAGCGCGGCATCCCAGGCGCGCGACGAGGGCAGGTCGAGCGTGCGCAGGATCAGCGACGACAGCACCAGGCTGGCGTCGGCGATACGAAGCTGGCCGGGGTCCTGGTGGCCACCCAGTCCAGCGTTCCAGCGCGGCGGCCGCATCGCGTGATGGCACGAGGAGCATTCGAAGAACACCAGCTCCGGGGTCAGGCCGTTGGCGGTCATCCGCTCGCTGCTCAGGCCGTCGAGCAGGAACTGGCCGGACACCAGCTGACCCGTGGCCCACACGGTGCCGCTGGCGGCGAAGTTCTTGCGCTTGCGGTAGTCGGCATCGACCTTGAAGTGTGCCGGCTGGATCAGCGTGTTGAAGGCCAGCTCGAACTCCAGCGGCGGGTGGCCGGCGCCCATCATGCGGTGGTTGATCGGCTTGCTGGCCGAGCCGAGATGGCAGTCCAGGCACAGCTTGGCGCGCACGGTCGGGTCTTCCAGCGGAATCAACCCCTGGGCGATGTTCTGGGCATGGCTGTTGCCCGAGACATGTGGCCCGAGCCAGTTCTTCGCGCCGCCGTGGCAGGCCTCGCAGCCGACGCCTTCGGACAGCGAGAAATGCGGTCCGCGCTGTGCTTCGGGAACGTAGTCGGAATGGCAGGTCAGGCACTCGGCCGCCTTGCTGGCGTCCTTGATGCCGAGGTTGTCGGCGATCCGCCGGGCGGCCGGCTTCAGCAGCAGCTTGAAGGCGTTCTGGTGGCCGTCCTTCTGCTGCCAGATGAAGTACTCGTCCTGGCGCACCGGCGAGTTGCTGATCGGCCGAGACGAGCCATGACAGGTGCTGCCCGCGCAGGTCGCGACACCGACGTGCTTGCTGTTATCCGGATTGTCGGCGCCGGCGATGGCTGCGAACAGCAGGACCAGGGCCAGCGCGGTGCGCGAGAACATCGTGGAGGTGCGTCGCGAAGGCCGAATGCCCATGTCTGGTCCGTCAAGAGTGCTGGTGCCGTGGAAGAATTGCCGGGTCGCCGCCGAGGCTTGAGAACCACCGCTCGGTTGGCGCATCAATTCTTGCCCAGGACCGGTCGGCGAAGCATGCGGTTGGCATGAGTTTCGCCGATAATGAAACCGCTGTACTGCGACTTCGCGCACAGCGCGTTCGCCTGCGCTACCACCGTCAAACCGGATACACGCCTTGCCCGCTTCGCGCATGCTGCTTCTGCCGATGCTGACGATTGCCGCGCGCCACGCGCTCGCGCGGCCGGCGGGTCGTGGCCGGAGCCGCTGACGCCCGCATGTCCAACTGGTTCGGTCGCTGGTGGCGTGGAAAGGAATCTCGGCTGGAGATCGGCGGGGTCACCCATCCCGGCCTGGTGCGCGATCACAACGAGGACGCCTTCGCCACCTTCCCGGAACAGGCCGTGGCGGTGGTGGCCGACGGCATGGGGGGGCTTTCGAAGGGCGAGATCGCCAGCGCGCTGGTGATCGACGCGGTGACCGATGCGATGCGCGACCAGCGCACGGCGGCCGAAGGATTGCTCGATGCCCACCAACGCCTCTGCGAGCTGCGGGCGGCGTCCGCCGGCGAGCGGATGGGATCGACGGCCGTTGCCATCACCGTGCACGGTCAGCAGGCGCGCATCGACTGGGTCGGCGACAGCCGCGCCTATCTGTGGCGCGACGGCGAGCTTCGGCAGATCACCCGTGATCACTCGTTCGTCGCGGAACTGCTGGAAGCCGGCGCGCTGACGGCCGAAGAGGCGGAGACGCATCCGAACCGCAACGCGCTGACCCGCGCGATCGGGGTGCAGGATGTCGCCACGTTGCAGGTGGATTCACTGGATCTCGCGCTGCGCGGCGGCGATCGCCTGCTGCTGTGCAGCGATGGCCTGTCCGGTTTCCTCAGCCACCAGCGCATCGCCGACTGCATGCGCAGCGCCAGCAACGCAACGGCCATGGCCGAGGAACTGGTCCGCCAGACGCTCAGCGGCACCGACGCCGCCGACAACGTCACGGCGGTCTGCATGGTGCTGCCGCCATGAGCACGCTTCCGGAAGGCACCGTCCTCGGCAAGTACCTGATCATTCGCCACCTCGGCTCCGGCGGCATGGCCGATGTCTACGAAGCCGAAGACAGCCGGCTCGGCCGGCGCGTGGCGTTGAAGGTGTTGCCGCCGGAACTGGCCCGCAACCCGCAGTTCATCCAGCGCTTTGAGAGCGAAGTCCGCAAGGCGGCGTCGCTGAACCACGGCGGCATCGTGCCGGTGTTCGACTTCGGCCTGGAGAACGGCACCCACTACTACTCGATGCGGCTGCTGACCCACGGCAGCCTGCGCAATCGCATCGACGACGGGCTCGGCGACCAGGAAGCCCTGTCGATCCTGCGCGACATGGCGGACGCGCTCGGCCATGCGCACAGCCGGCAGCCGCCGCTGGTCCACCGTGACGTCAAGCCCGAGAACATCCTGTTCGACGAACAGGGCCGACCGCTGCTGACCGATTTCGGCATCGCCAAGGCGATGGATGGCAACCGCAACCTGACGGCAACCGGCGTTGCCATCGGCTCGGCGCTGTACATGAGCCCGGAGCAGGCGCGCGGCAAGAAGGATCTCGACGGCCGGGCCGACCTGTACAGCCTCGGCGCGCTGTTCTACGAAATGCTGATGAAGGTTCCGCCGTACGACGGCGAGGACCAGATCTCGATCATCTTCAAGCACGTCACCGAGCCGATTCCGCAGTTCCCGGAGCCGTACACGCAGTACCAGGACCTGCTCGACGCGATGATGGCCAAGAACCCGGCCCAGCGTGTCGCCTCGGCCCGCGACCTGGTGGCGCTGATCGACCCCTTGCTGCCGCAGCGCCCGACGCGCGGCAACGCCGGCACGCGCACGACCGGCCAGACGCAGGGAGTAGGCGCCGGCGCCATCAGCGGCTCGGTGGAGCTCGAGCGGATCGAACGCGAGCAGGCGGCGGCGCGTGCGGCCGAGAGAGCGCGCG
>NZ_JBIMKV010000011.1:0-6244 GCF_051860985.1 Nevskia sp.
ATCGCCAGCTCGGCGGCTTCATACGAAATTCGCAACCCGTGACTCCACTGGGCGCGGGTTATTCAGAGATTCCCTAATTGCCAACTTCTACCGTCTGTCACTTCGACACTAGAGTCAACCCCACAAATGCCCGACCTCACCCCCTCCCAACAACGCAACCTCAGCCGCCTGCTGAACCGCGCACTGGCCAATGCCTGGGACAAGCTGGCCGCGCTCGATGCTGAATCGCAGCGGCTGGTGCTGGCGGAGTACCAGGCAGCGGCCGAGGAGATCGTGGCCGGGCTGCAGGTGGCGGCGGATCGGCAGGGCAATGTCGGCGTCGCGGGCCTGCAGGCCGTCATCGGCCGGGTGACGCTGGCGCTGGAGGCGCTGCGCACGGCCAACCAGGCGCTGGCCGAGCAGCAGGTGTTCAAGGCGGCGGTGATCGGCGCCGGGGCGGTGGAGGAGCTGCGCAAGCTCGCCATCAACGGCGAGATCGTGCGGGAGTCCGTGGCCCGGCTGCCGGACGCGGCGGCGGTGGCCGATGCCGTTCGGCAGCAGCTGATCCACCAGCCCGGCGACGATGGCCTGACCCTATCGGACCGGATCTGGCGCAATCACCGCGAGCTGCGCGACGAGCTGATGCCAGCGATCCAGCGCGCCGTGATCCAGGGCGAGGACGCGCGGTCGGCGGTACGGGATGCCCTGGTGCGCGCCGGCACGGCCACGGCCGAGGAGATCCGGCAGATCGAGGCTGCCAAGGCTGGCGTGCTCGGTGATGAAGCCCGGGCCATCCTGACCGGGCCGAAGGCCAAGGCCTACGCCAACGCCCTGCGCGTGGTCCGCACCGAGAGCGATCGCGCCAACATCATGAGCAGCCGGGAAGCGATCTATGCGGTGGAGGGCGTGGTCGGGACGCGCTTCCTGTTGTCCCCCGCGCACCCGCGTTTCGACATCTGCGATCTCCACGCCGACGTGAACCTGTACGGGCTCGGCAAGGGCGTGTATCCGCGCGGCAAAAGCCCCCTGCCCGCACACCCCAATACGCTGAGCTACGAGGAGGCGGTGTTCGAGTGGGAGGTGACCCCCGAGGACCGCGAAGGCCGCGATGACCCGATCGAGTGGCTGAAAGCGCGCAGCGCGGCCGAGCAGCTCGGCGTGCTGCAAAGCCGGGACAAGCTGCAGGTGCTCGACCAGCTGACGCCGGCGGACATCACCACGCCCTGGCGCGTGCTGGCGCCGCGCTTCGGCGGCACGGCGGCGGCACAATGAGCCCCATGCAATCGCCTGCCCAACTGCTGCGCACCGCCACCGTCGTGGATCTCACCGGCCCGCGTCGGCGAGTGGTCTGCCACTGCAATCACGTGATTTTCGACGGCATCGTGATCAAGAGCCGCGTGGTGCGGCTGCTGCCGCGCGGCGGTGCCGAAGCGCTGTGCCGATGCAAAGCCTGGGTGGCGGTGCCGGCAACCTACAGCGACACCCCGCCGTGAAGCCTTGGCGCGAGCGCCTTGCGCGTGCCGGTGTGCACACCCTGAGCCCTGAGCAATCCGAACGGCTCGACCGCGAGGACAAAGCGCACTTCGCCGCGATCGAGGTGTTCGGCAATGAGGCCGACGCCGGCCGATGGTTCTATAGATCGACATCGGAGTTCGGCGGGTGGCAAGCGCCGGATTCCGTGGCGACCGCCAGCGACGAGGGCCTTGCCCGGGTACTGGCGCGCCTCGATGAGATGCGCGCAACGGTCACTCCGAGGCCCGATCCGTTCCCGACCACGCTGGCCGCTCGACGGCGCAAGCGCCGCGATTCCACCCGTTGATTTGACCGTGCCTGCAGTTGGCGCATACTTGACCGGCAAGGCATAACGCCACGTCGCGAAAGCCGCCGCATCCGAAAGGGTGCGGCGGCTTTTTTCGTTTCTGGAGCGAAGCATGAAAGCTGCTGTCGGCCGCATCGTCATCATCAAAGGTGTCCCGTCGAACGGCACCGATGAGCACCCCGCCCTCATCACCCGGGTCTGGGGCACCAACGACCCCGTGGATTCCCCGGTGATGGTCAACCTCACCGTGTTCCCGGACTGTCTGCCACCGGTCACAAGGGGCAGCGTCATGCTCTTCAACACCCGCGAGCAGGCCGTGGCTGACTACGAGAAGCGCCGTGCGGCCTTGCTGGCTAACGGCGGCTCGCCCGGCGTTGAAACCTACCCCGCCGCGTTCTGGCCGGATCGCGTCTGATGGCCGGCCGTCGCATCAGGCTCAACGAGGGCGGCAGCACCCAGCGCCACTTCTACGCGCTGGCCGCTGTGGAGTCCGGCCCCGGTACCGGCCTGGTCTCGATCGAGCAGCTGGCGCGTCCGATCGAGGCACAGCACTCGCTGTTCGGCGCGGTGCGGCTGAACGCGCAGACCTTCCGCAGTTTCGTCGCCAACTTCAACGCGAACACGCTCGGCCAGGAGATCTACCTGGACCGGAACCACAACCCGGGCGACGGCGTGAATGGCGTGTTCAAGAAGCTGGAGGTGGATTCCGCCGGCCGCCTGATTGGCCATCTGGAGTGGAAGCCCCTGGGCGTGAAGACGTTCAACGAGGACGGCTTCAAGTACTTCTCCATCGATTTCACCGACGACTACGTGAACCCCGAGACCGGCAAAAGCCACGGTCCGCTGCTGTTCGGTGCTGGTCTGGTGCCGCGCCCGTTCATCAAGAACATGACCCCTTCGGCCGGACCCGGCCGCCTGATGCTGAGCGAACAAGGTCGCTCGGTGTTCGTTCCTTCCCACCTGCGTTTCGAGGACGTTGACATGAGAAAGTACCTGGCCAAGCTCCGCGCGGCGCTGGAAGCAAAGAAGCTGAGCGCATCGCTGATCGCGATCCTGCTGGCCCAGTTCGAACAGCAGGCGGTGGCCCTGGGCCTCGGTGACGACGAATCGAAGCTGACCCAGCTCGGCGAAACCTTCGAAGCCACCGCCACCCAGCTCGCCGCCGGCGAAACCAACGTCACCCTGAACGTGGCCGGCGGCCTGAGTGCGGAGGCCATCAATGCCGCCGTGACCAAGGCCCTGGCCGACGCCGAAACCAAGCGCGTGAAGCTGACCGCCACGGCCGAAAGCAACCGCAAGCTGTTCACCGATGCGATCAATGACGCCAAGGGCCTGAGCGAAGACACCCGCGCCGCGCTGCGGCCGCAGGCAGAGCTGATCGGCGCCGAGCACACGCCCGACCAGATCAAGCGCCTGAGCGATGCGGCGATCACGCTGGGGAACAGCATGGAGGTGCGCATCCGGCGCGCCTCGATCGGCCTCGGTGGCGGCGCGATCGGCAGCCTGCCGAACGTGACCCTGACCAGCGATGTCGGCACCCAGGCGCACGGCCTGCTGCGCGAACGCCTGCTGCTTTCGAACGACAACAAGGCCCTGCGCCTGCCCGAGGAAAAGCAGCTCACCAGCTTCGCCCGCAAGGTGCTGGCCGCGTTCGACGCCATTCACGGCCCGCGGCTGGATGCGGAGTGCAAGCGCCTGGCCGGCGATGGCAGCACCAACATCGCAGACAGCCAGTTCCCGGTGGTGGCGCAGCGGCAGGTCATCGTTGAACTGCTGGCGGACCTCAAGTTCCTGGCGATGGTGCAGACCATCGTCGATCCGCAGGCGCAGTCCACGATCCAGATCCCGTACGAGCAGCGGAACACCGCCAACATCGTCAACGGCGGCGTGGTCTACGAAGGCCAGCCCATCCCGTACGCCGGCGTGCGCCAGCTGATGGATCAGGCCTATGTGGTGCCGCGCAAGATCGCCATGCTGATGAGCGATGAGCTGATCCACTTCACCCGCGTGGCACAGATCAACTGGGATGCCTGGGCCCGCAACATCTCCAGCAACGCCCGCCTGATGCGCGACATCATCGCCGGCGCCGTGGCCAGCGAGATGCAGCGCAGTGCCGATGCCTGGAACGCCGGCACCATCACCAGCGAGACGATCACCGCGCAGGTCAACGGTACCCGCACCCTGTTCAAGACCGCGCAGTTCCCGGTGGTGCGCCCGCGCACCGTGCGCGACCTGCAGGGCAACGCCATCGGCAACGAGCAGAACCCGATCACGCTGACCATCGCCGGCACCCCGCGCCCGATGTGGGACGGCACCGGGACTCAGGCTGCCGGCAATTACTGGCGCTTCACGGACTGGAACCTGGGCTACTTCCAGATCGTCAACCAGGCCGGCGTGGTGCAGACGCTGGCCAATGCCACGGCCGTGGTCATCAGCTACTCGAACGCCACCAACGTCTCCAAGTTCGATCTCGATGTGCCGACCGATGTCGAGTACGCGCGGCACCTGAACGGCCTGCTGAACGCCATCGGCCGCCGCAAGGCCATCCTCAGCCAGGAGCGTTTCGTCAGCGCCCAGTTCCTGATCTGCGCCTCCACGCTGCACAACACCATCACCGAGGCCGAGCAGTTCGAGCGCGATGCGCAGAAGGACGGCACCAACCTGGATGTGACCGGCGACCTGGCCACCGTGAAGGGCCTGCCGGCGTTCGGCACCAACCAGCCCGGCATCGATCTCGGCGAGAGCCGGATCCTGATGGGCGAGTCGATGACCTGCAGCTACGGCATCGCCAAGCCGTTCGTGACCGGCACCCCGTTCGAGGTGATGGACCCCACCACGATGCGCCCCACCGCCGAAAAGCAGGCCTACGGCACGGAGCTGAGCACCATCCACGTGCCGGTGCCGCTCCGCAACCGGCTTACCAGCGTGATCGTGTTCTCGGCCACCGCCCGCGCGGCGGTCTGACGCCCCGGCTCCTCGCAGCACCCACTGGGGGCGGGCAACCGCCCCGACTTTTTTCGAGGCGCATCGAATGAACAGCTACACCCACCCGCTGAATGCCAAGGGGCCCACGTATATCGGCAGCCGCCTGGTCTACCCCGGCGAAACCGTGGTGACCGACGCCCCGGTGGCCGGCGAAGCCAGCGATACGCCGGATACCTCGGACCCGTCTGGCACCCGTGACCTGGCAGCCCTGCAGGCCTCCACGATCAAGAAGATCGAAGACGTGCTGCCGGACCTGAGCCTGGACGAGTTGGCCGCGCTGACGGTGCTGGAGCAGGGTTCGCCGAACCCGCGCCAGACGCTGATCGAGAAGATCGGCGCGGAAACCCTGAAGCGGAACGCGGCCAAGGGGTGAGCATCATGCTGCCCGCCTTCTTCGACTTCGGCCCGCTGCATCGTGGAGACTCCACGACCGCGCTGGCCGTGGTCATGGAAAGCGGCGGCGAGCCGGCCTTCATCGCCGCCGGCGCCACGGCCCGGTGCCAGATCCGTGACCTGATCACCGGCGGGCTGCTGCTGGAGTGGTCAACCGCAGACGATTCCATTCTGCTGGTCGACGGCGGCGCGCTGCTGCAGCCGCTGCCGCCACGGCTGACCAACGGCCTGCGGCCAGACCAGTACCAGGCTGAACTGGAGATCTCCGAATCGTCGGGGCTGCGGCGGTCCTGGCTGCGCGGGCCGATCACGGTGATGGCCGACGTCGCCGGCAGCGCCACCGGCCTCGATGACATCGGTGGATCGCCCACCCCGGTGTACTTCGACTTCGGCACCTTCCTGCGCGGCGACTCCACCTGGCCGATCGCGGTGGTGATCAACCTGGGGGACGCGCCGGCATGGCTGGCCGCCGGCGCCTCCGCGCTGTGCCAGGCACGCGACCCGAAGACCGATGCCCTGGTACTGGCGTGGTCCACCGCAGACGGCTCCATCTTGCTGGTCGACGGCGGCGCGCTGCTGCACGAGCTGCCGCCGGCGGCCACCGAAGACGCCTCACCGGCGCAGCTCAGCTGCGAACTCGAAATCACCGAATCGACCGGCCGCCGCCGCACCTGGTTGCGCGGCCCCCTGACCATTGCCGGAGACGTTGCCCGTGGCGAATGAAGTGAGTGTGATCGTCCAGAAGTTCGGCGCCGTTCTGCGCGGCCCAAGCGCCTACGAACTGGCCGTTGACGGCGGCTACCAGGGCAGCCTCGAACAGTGGCTGGCGGAGCGGCAGGGGTTGAACGGGACGAACGGCTGGGCGCCGCTCTTGGCGCTTGTCGTCGACGGCCAGCGGTGCGTTCTGCGCGTCGCGGACTGGACCGGCGGCAGCGGTACCAAGCCAGCGATCGGGCTGTACGTCGGCGCGGCCGGCCTGACGGCGGTGCTCGCTGAAGCGATCGACGTGCGCGGCGCCACGGGAATCGGAACGCCCGGCGCCAACGCCTGGACCCCGATCCTGGCCGT
>NZ_JBIMKV010000011.1:6341-162946 GCF_051860985.1 Nevskia sp.
GCCACGGGAATCGGAACGCCCGGCGCCAACGCCTGGACCCCGATCCTGGCCGTCGTGACCGATGGCGACCGCCGCGTGCTGCAGGTCGCCGACTGGACTGGTGGCAGCGGCACCAAGCCGACCACTGGCGTGTACATCGGCACGGCCGGCTACACCACCGTGCTGGCCAACGCGGTCGACATCCGCGCGCTGACCAATACCGACGGGCTGGTCGAGGGCACCACCAACCTGTGGTTCACCGTTGCGCGCGCGATCGCGGCGGTTGAGGGCAGCAATGCGGCGGTGGGGGAGTTCACGATGGCGACACGGCCGGCTGCCGCTCCGGCC
Source organism: Nevskia sp. (assembly GCF_051860985.1). Lineage (NCBI taxonomy): Bacteria > Pseudomonadati > Pseudomonadota > Gammaproteobacteria > Nevskiales > Nevskiaceae > Nevskia > Nevskia sp. Next base: position 6,669 of record NZ_JBIMKV010000011.1, read on the forward strand.
AATCGCGGCCGGGTGATCCTGGTCACCGGCATCGGCAATGTCGAGTTCGTTCAGATGATCTCGACCGGCAGCAAATGGGTGCCGTTCGGTGGCTCGCAGCTGCTGTACCACTGGACCGCGCCTTCGGCGAACGTGACCACGCCGGGAACCGCGACTTCCGAGGTCACCGTGACCGATCGGGTGATGACGATCCCGGCTGGCCTGGCCACGCCGAGTTCGCTGTTCGAGCATCGGTCTCAGGCGCGCTGGCCGGCGGCGGTCGCCGACAACACCTATCGCATCAAGAGCAGCTCGGCATCGCTGTATGTGTCCACCACCGGGCAGCTTTACGCGCACCCGAACACCCGCTTCTGGAACAAGGGCGTGCTGACGGCGCAGCGGCGCAGCGGCGCGGCTTCCGGCGGTACCGGCATGGGCCACACCACCAGCGACACCTATACCCTCGACATCGCGATCGACACCGGCGCTGAATGGACGATCACGCCGACGCTGGCCGGCGCGGCTGCGACGACCGCCTACGTCGAGTTCTCCGAACTGGTCTGGGTCGACGCCTGATGTTCTTTCTGCCCACCCTTCGCCTGAGCGCGCCGCAGGCCGTGAGCGCGATCGACTGGTCAGCCTACGGCTCGATGGCGCTGCCGATCGCCGCTGTCGCGCCGCCGGCGACTGGCAACCCGATCAATCTCACGTACCTGCAGCTGCAGAACACCGCCGCGCCGCCGAGCCTGGCAGACCCGTACCTGCGCTGGGGCAGCGACACGTTCACGGTTTCGCCGATCAGTGGCGCGCCGATTGCGCAGGGCGAAACGTGGATGTGGTGCCCCGTCGACGCCAACGGCGGCAGCCCCACCGACCCGACACCGCACCCGCGCTGCGAGGGCCGCGAGCAGCGCGTGCTGGGCAGCGATGCCGGCGACTGGGATATCCGCACCGGCACGCACTGGCAGAGCGGCGTGCTGCGCGTGACTCAGTTCTGCACGCCGAAGCCTGGAACGAACCAGAGCCGAACGGTATGGAACCAGATTCACGGAAAGATCCCGAGCACCGGATTGCCGGTGATTTCCGTGATCCGGAAACCAACGCCGTCCTCGGCCACCGTCGAGTTGTACAACATCGTGCGCACCACGCCGGCCAGCGGCTCGCCGACACAGACCAGCGCCTCGATCTCGATCCCGCTCGGTGCCTCGTTCGCGTACGACTGCCGCGTGGTCAACGGCCTGCTGACCCTGCGCATCGCGCACCCGGTACCGGCCGTGCCGGTGGGCAACGTATTCCCGTTCGGCGCCGACCCGAGCGCAATCCAGACGTTGCACACCTACCAGTTCGACAGCAGCTGGGATGGCGGCACCAACTATTTCAAGGGCGGGAATTACATCCAGGATGACCTCACCACCCACGAAGGCGGGGTCGAGGTCATCTATCAGCGGCTGGTCTGGGGGCATAGCCCGTGAGCAAGCCCATCCCCCCATCGTTCGCTGCAACGGTGCTCGCGGTGCTCGGCGGGCTGTCGATCTCGTCCGAGCACGTGCGCCACTGGCTGCTGCTGTTCGGGGATGCGATGAAAGAGCCGGTGATGCTGATGCTGGCGCTGCTGCTGATGGCGGTGCTGTTGTGCTGCTGGCTGCTGCTGCACTCCATGCGCGAGCGCGGCGAGCTGCGCGAGGAGCTGAACCGCAGCAACGCCTGCCTGCTGACAATGGCCATGCTGCTGCAGCAGGACCAGCGCTTCCGCGGCAAGCTGCCGGACGCGCAAAAGGTGATCGACGGCGAGATGACGATCACCGAATGGATGAACGCGCTCACGGCCCTGAGCGTGCCCATGCACGTGGCGCAGCCGTGAGCTTCACCCGCGAAGGCGCCCGGCAGCTGCTGGCGAACACGCTGACGGACGCGCGCCTGATCTTCGGCGAGGACGGCAGCCCCGAGCAGCAGACCGCGCTGTACGCGCACCTGGCCACGGCCGTGACGGACTACAACCGGGTGCGGCCGCGCATCGTCGGATTCGATCTGCAGCTGGTGGCGGGCCAGCGCGACTACCCCGCCCCGGCCGGCGCGCTGCGCTTCCACCTGTGCGATCTGGTGGCGGCCAACGATCAGCTGGATCCCTACGACCCGCGCCACGTCGACCACGTGCCGATGCCGGTGCTGATTCACAATGCGGACGGCGCGCGCGTGTGGCGCTTCAGCCCCGTGCCCAGCCAGCGCCTGGTCAACGTGTTCGGCAGCGTGTACCGGTACACGGCCGTGGTGACGCACCGCCTGGCCGATACCGCCAGCGAGACTACGTTCTGGGCGGAGGATCTGCCGCAGCTGGTGATGCGCGCGCAGGTGGAAAGCCTGCGGGCGCTGGCCGTGCGCAACGCCCACAAGCCGTTCACCACCCGCGACCCGAGCCAGAGCCAGACCCGCAACGGCACGCCGGCCGCGCTGGCGCAGATGGTGATGGCGGACTGGGAGCGGATGGTGCGCGAGGGCTTCCAGTCGTGAGCGTGACGATTCATGTCGAGGTGAAGAACCTGCAGGAAGCGCTGGCGAAGAGCGAGCTGGTGCTGAAGTACGTCGACGGCGCGCTTGCCGCCGGCGCGCTGCTGATTCAGCGTGAGGCCGTGCGCGCAGCGCCGAAGGCGGATGGCACGCTGCACCGGAACATTCAGACCGGCCGCCTGCAGCAGCTGCTGCACCAGGTGGTGAGCCGTGCCGCGCACGGCGCCTACGTTGAGCAGGGCACCGGCCTGCAGGGCCCGTTCAGGCGCGCCAGCGGCAAGAAGAACCTGAGCCGCGATGGACAAGCACGGGTGGCACTGTGGATCGCCCGGAAGGGCATTCAGCCCCGGCCCGGCGTGAGTGCCGAGCGCGTGGCCTGGCTGATCAGCCGCTCGATCGCCCGGCGCGGCACGGCGGCTCAGCCCTACCTGGGCCCGGCCAATACCGAGCAGAACGTGAGCCGCATTGCGGATCTCGCGCAGAAGGCCGTTCAGCGCGGCATCACCGAAGCGGGGCTGGGCTGATGGCCGACAACAACACGATGGCGCTGCTGCGCGAGCGGCTGCAGGCGGCCATGCCCGGGCGCCTGGTCACGCGTTCGGCCAGCGACTTCGCCCAGCGCCCGCAGCCCGAGCGCCGCAAGGGCGTGGTGACCCTGGCCGCCACCGGCATCACCGACCTGCTGGCGCCGGACGCTTTCTTCGACCTGGCCGGGAAGCTCGGCATTGCGCTGCTGGCCGAGTTCGAGCTGGAAGAGAAGGCCACCGGCGAACAGGTGGAGTCGACCGAATGGGCGCTCCTCGAGGAGCTGCGCGCGTTCGTGCGCGCCCCCGGCGCGGGCCTGTGCCCGCTCGCGATCGTGTCAGTGGAATTCAGCCGCCAGGAGGCGGTGCCCACCGGCTGGCTGTTCGCCGTCTTGCAATACGCGGAACTGGATTGATCGATCACAAGGAGCACCGATATGCCTGTCCTTCACGGCCGCACGGCCACCCTCAGCGCCGGTTTCGAAACCAGCTACCGCAACCCCGGCAGCACGCCGCAAAGCCAGATCCTGAAATTCAGCACGCTGGAGATCGGCCAGGAGGCGGTGCTGGAAGATGACCCCACGATCAACGCCAACCCGCTGGCCGAGAAGCGCACCGAGATGGACAGCTCGGCCAGCGCCACGGTCAACGCCATCATCTGCCTGAACGAAATCGGCCTGTGGCTGAAGCTGCTGCTGGGCCCACCGGTGACCACCGGCGGCGGGCCGATCTACACGCACACCTACACCCTGAGCCTGGCCGCGCGGCCGAGTTCATGGTTCGAGGTGACCGTGGGCGAAACCCCGGATCAGCGCCTGCACCGCTTTCTGGGTGTGATGCTCAACCAGATGAGCTGGGATGCGATGGCCAATGCACAGAGCTTCACGGCCAACCTGCTGGGCGCCGTGGAAGTGAAACCGCAGCCGACCACGGCGCTGGATCTCACGCCCTCAAGCCGGCTCGCGAAGCGGCAGGCCTGCACGAAGCGCGCGAACGTCTTCGACGTCTCCGGCGCCAGTACGCTGGGCCGGATCAGCGGCTGCACGATCCAGTGGTCCAACGACCTCACGCCGTACAGCCTGGCCGACGGCACCGAGGGCACCGGGGAAATCACGCTGGGGCAGCCGTCCGTTTCCGGCTCGATCTCCGGGCTGTTCGAGAACGGCACGCTGTTCGACCACGCCCTGACCCACGCCAGCAAGAAGCTCGTCATCGTGCAGGGCGACAGCAGCGGCACGCGCAGCCTGACCACCACGATCCAGAACATCGAGTTCGATCGGCCGAAGCTGCAGATCAACACCAGCAAGGGCCTGGTGGTGGAGGGCCTGCCGTGGCGCGCGCACCACGTGTCCGGCGCGGCCGCCGTGACGGTGGTGCTGACCAACGACATCCCCGCCTACCCGTAACCGGAGCCCCCTCAATGCTGATCCTCAACCAACGCCGCACCTGGGTGCCGCTGCCTGTCCAGCCGGGCGTGCGGCTGCTGTTGAGCCCGCTGCCAGCGTCCCGGCGCGCGGTGCTGACCGAGCAATGCGTGGCGCTGCCCACGAAAGGCGGCAAGGACAAGAAGGCCGAGTTCTTCGACCAGGCCAAGTACTGCCAGCTGGTGGCCGCCGAATGCCTGCACGGCTGGGAGGGCGTGGTCGGCATCGATGATGCGGACAACCCGGTGCCGGTGCCCTTCAGCCCGGAAGGCCGCGCGCAGCTGATGGAGATCGACCCTGTGGCGGCATTCATGCTGAACACTGTCACCGGGCTGAGCATTCACCTGCGCCAGGCCGAGGAAGACGCGGGAAACGACTCCGCGCGTGCGCCGGCTGGGTAAACGCCGGCGGCCCGCGCGCGCTGGAGATCCTGCGCGAGGTGAAGGTGAAGCCGGGCAAGGCGGACCTGCCGCCGGCGCTGCGCTGGGAGGCCGAGATCTGGCAGTGGTTCTGGCGGCTGGCCGAGCCAACGCCGGCCGGCGTGATGCGCGTGCCGGGGCACGTGTGGCAACACGCCTGCGACCGGCACGGCTGGTGCCCGGAAACCGCCTTCGGCCTGCTGCAGGTGGTGCAGGCCGAGCTGTGCAAGGCCAAGGCCGGGACGCCCGGTGACTGACGCCGAGACCGCCGAGCTGGAGGCCTGGCTGGAGTTCAACCAGCTCAACCGCGGCCACGCTGGCACCACGCTGGGCACGTACCGGGCGGCGGTGCGCCTGTGGGCGGAGTGGTGCGCGGGCCAGCGGCTGCGGATGACGCAGGCCACGCCAGAGCAGGTACAGCGGTGGACCGGCATCGAGCTGCACAAGCGCGGCCTGAGCAGCGCCACGCGCCGCGTGTTCGTCAGCGCCCTGCGCGGCTGGTACCGCTGGCTGCTGCGCCGCAAGCTGATCACCGCCAATCCCTGCGAAGGTCTGCCCTACCCGAAGCTCGGCCGCAGCCTGCCCGTGCCGATGCCGGTGGCCGATGCCGAGAAGCTGCTGGCCGGCTGCGACCTGGACACGTTCGCCGGCGTGCGTGACATCGCGATCCTCGCCGTGCTGCTGGGCTGCGGCCCACGCGTGAGCGGCCTCACCGCGATGAACGAGGGCGACCTGCTGTGGACCGAATCCGAGCAAGGCTTCGAGGAGCTGACGATCCGGCTACGGGAAAAGGGCGCGCACGAACGCTACGTGCCGGCGCCGGAGGAAACCCGGCTGCTGGTCCGTGCCTACCTGGGCCACCCGGAACTCGAGGAGATCGACCGTCGCCTGCCCGGCGGTGACCTGGTGCTGTGGTGCAACCAGCACAACAGCCACACGATGGGGCCGGACCACCGCGGCGAGGCACGCCGGCTCACCGCCTGGAGCGTGTGGCAGATGGTGAAGCGCCGGGGCGAAGCCGCCGGCATCGACGCCCGCTACCTGCACCCGCACGCCTTCCGGCATCTGTACGGCCAGGAGCTGGCCGAGGGCGACGTGAGCCTGCTGACGGCTCAGCGCCTGATGGGCCACGCGGACCCGAAAAGCACCGCGATCTACAGCCACATCGCATTCCGGAAGCTGCGCCAGGCCGCCCAGGAGGCCAACCCGATGCGGCGGATCAAGAGCCCGGCGAGCGGGCTGGCGGCGGTGTTGCGGGGGCGGTGACGCACACCCGGGGGCTTGACTTGTTCGCGATTGCGAACTATCATGACTCACGGTCTCGAATTTGTTCGGACCGCTCCTACTGAGGACTCAATGATGAACACGTTCAAGACCCCTGCTGTTCTGATCCGCGCCGGCCGTGTTGTTGCCACCGCCTGCACCTCGGCAGAGTCCGGCGCGACGGTGAGCTACGGTTTCACCACCAGCGGCAGCGCGCTGGTCGAAGTGGGCAAGGCCAAGGTCTCTCGCGCGAAGCGCTACTTGACCACCCAGGCGACTGAAGGTTTGGAGGCTGCACTGGTCAACTTCGGCGGCGGCGCCGCTATCTGATCAAAAGAGCCCCGGTTTTCCGGGGCTTCTTTATGGCCGAGATCATCCTCAACCCCTGCCCGATCTGTGGAAGCCAGATCCCGTACAAGCCGCGCGTGCCGATGAAAACGTGCTCCCCCACCTGCCGGGCTGAGCGGAAGCGGCGAATCGAGAACGCGCGGTACCAGGCGGAGAAGGACACCCCGAAATGGAAGCAGCGCCGTGCCGAGTCCCTCGCCACGTTGCGCCGGAAACTGGCGTCCGACCCGGAGTTCGCCGCAGTTTTCCGCGCCCATTCGGCGGCATCGAGCCGGAAGTGGAGCGAGAAGGTCCGCGCGGAAAGCCCGGAACGCTACGCGGCCACCCTCGCGGCAAGGCGTGCGGAGCGCGCTGCCTGGCGCGCGCGGCTGGCATCTGATCCGGCAGCATGGGAGCAGCACAAGGCGCAGTGCCGCGCCTGGTACGCCGCGCTGCCTCCCGCTGAAAAGGAACGCATCTACCAGCTGCCGCGCAAGCTACGGAGGCAGCAGCAATGAGGGTTCAGGGCCTAAGGATTTTCCCGCGACATGCGCGCGTACTGCGGCTGATGTCTGAGCCAGGCGCGTATGCAAAACCGGACGGCAGCATCCCCCTGCAGTACTGCGTCGACGGCCGCCCTGCGCGGATCGACGGAGTGGGGGCGATGGCATTCGAACGCCGGGGCTGGATCAGCCGCGCAGCGCCGCCGGCGGATTCGCGATGCATTTTCGTTTTCACAATCACTTCGGAGGGGCGTGAAGCGCTCGCCAACATCACGGATCGGGAACATGAACAGTCGCGAATTGCAGGCCTGCCGTAAGGTGCTCATGCTCGATGTGTCGGAAGCGGCCGAGTGGGTCGGCGGCGTCTCTCCGCGCAGCTGGCAGTACTGGGAGTCCGGCAGATCGGAGGTCCCCGTCGACGTCGAACGGCAGATCAACGATCTGCTGGCGATCCGCCTTGAAATGATGAATGCCTGCGACGAGAAGTTGGCCAACGGGGAGGCGCTGACGCTGCCCTTTTTTCCGTCGCTCGCGCAGTACCAGGCCGAAAACCCAGACGGCACGCCCCTGGGATGGCGGCTCTCGCAGTCGGTCGCAGCGCTTTACTTTGCCGAAGGTCACGCGCAGCTGATCTGAGCATGACGCGCGTCACGGACAGCCACGCCCGCGAGGTGCAGGCTTGCCGCACGGCCTGTCACGGAGAGACACCATGCTGGTTCTGACGCGGCGCCCCGGAGAGTCGATCCGGATCGGTAGCAACATCGTGGTCCGCATCGGCCGGATCAGGGGCAACCAGGTGCAGGTCTCGATCGAGGCCCCGGATACGGTCTGCATCGCGCGGGAGGAGCTGATTCCACAGGCCCACGTACCGAAGCGATCAAGAGAGACTAGGGAAGCGATGCCGTAGGCTCTCAGCGAACCTGGCTAGCCTTCATCCGAATCGCCCCGCCGCAGTCGGAACCATCGCCAGAACTTCGACTGGCGCCTTTGGGCCGGAGCGACATCGAGGCCGCTCATCGTCCCCATGAACGCGTCGACGTGTGAAACCGTCATCGCAGAGGGCTGCGGCTCGTAGGTTGGGGGAATGTCGATTCCCGGAATTAGGGATTCTAGGCGGCAGCTGCACGCGCTGCATTGCGGCTCGCGGCGAGGCGGTGCGGCGTACCAGGCGGCTGCCGATTTGATCCTGCCGTTCAGGGTTTGGGCACGCGGGCAAGGATTCTGCTCGCTGGCCACAAACCGGTATTGCATCGTGGTCATCGCGTGCAGTTCTGCATCGCGCTGGATCCGCGCTTTCTCGACACGCTGCTGCACGTCCGGCCAGCTTGGTGAGCCCACGCGAATCGCGTAGGTCAGCAGATCTTCGAACGAATCCAGTCGTCTCTCGATCTCATCCGACTGGAGACCGGTGACGATGACACGCAGGTCGCGAACGGCCTTGTCGAGCGCGAGCCGTTCGTTGTGAGTCACCCATTCGGCATTGATCGCGTCGGACTGCGCGTCGCTGCAAAGCACGAATAGCTGCGATGCCACGCGGCGCTTCGGCTGAACCCACTCGCGGCAGGAAGGACAGCGGACGCGACGCTGAGGCCAATGCTCAAGCCCCGCGCGGCAACTCGGGCAAGCCAGGAGCTGGCCGTGCTCAAGCGGATAAGGGGCATCGCTGTGATTGTCCATTGGCCATGAACTTCGCTTTCTGCAAGGCTAGCGCTGCGGCAATGGTTTTCACCATCGCGTTCGGACCGTCTGTCATGTGGATTTTCCTGCTGTGGGTGCTGTCTCTTTTCCTGGCGGTGACCGTCGCCGGCAACCGCGGCAACAACCCGCTGTGGGCTGCGCTGTGGGCGCTGGTGTTCGGGCCGTTCGGCGTGGTGATTGCGCTGCTGCAGCCGATCGACCACGCGCGGCTGGAGCGTGCCCAGGTGAACACGGGGGCGATGAAGCGCTGCCCGGCCTGCGCCGAGCTGGTTCGGCCGGAGGCCACGCGTTGCCGCTTCTGCGCGGCGCCCCTGGCGACTGGCACCGCGCCAGGCACGGATGCGGAGACACAGCGCGCCGGCGCGCTGTCCGACGCCATTCCGCCCCACCTGCGCGATCGCGACCGGCGCCCTTGAGTCCCGGAGTTTTCCGCGTGTGAAGCGGAGCGCATACTCGCGCCATCAGGCATAACGCCACGTCGCGAAAGCCGCAGTCCCTACCCGGGGGCTGCGGCTTTTTTCGTCGTGGCGGCCGGAAGCACAGGCTGCAATCGATGACCACCAACCAGATCCGCATCACGCTCGCCTTGCAGGGGCAGCAGCAGGTGTCCGCCGGGCTGAAGCAGACCGCGCAGGACACTGCCGGCGTCGGCGACGCCGCAGCCGGGATCTCGAGCGAGCTGAAGAGCGTCGCCGCGCAGATCCGTGCGATGGGCGAAGCGGCGGCGATCGCCACCCAGCACCTGCAACGCCAGACGCTGGACAGCCGGGGCCTCAGCACCACGGCGGACAGCGCGGGCCAGGCGCTGCGGCGCCAGCAGGACCAGACCACGACCCTCGGCAATGCCAGCGAGCGCGCAGGGCAGCAGGTGTCCACGCTGGATACGGCGGTGCGCGGCGTGGTCGCCGGCATCGGCGTGGCCGGCCTGGTGCAGCTCGGTCAGCGCGTGTTCACGGTGGGTACGGAGTTCGACGCGCTGCGCAACCGCATCGATCGCGTCAGCGCGTCATCGGAGCAAGGCGGCGCGCGGTTCGGGTTCGTGACCCGCGAAGCGGATCGGCTTGGCCTGGCGGTGAGAGAGACAGCCGACAACTACGCGGATTTCATCGCCGGCACCCAGAACAGCGGCCTGGGGAACGGCGCGCGCGACAATATCTTCAGCGCGCTGAACGAGGCCGGAGCGGCGTACGAACTGACGCAGGCGCAGATCAACCAGAACTTCGATCAGCTGATCCGGATCGGGGGGCGCGCCAAGGTCACGATGGACGACCTCGCCGGCGCGCTGGGAACCAACCTGCCGCAGACGATGGATGCGCTGGCGCTCGGGCTCGGGGTGTCGACGCGCGAACTGCAGCAGCTGATCGCCGATGGGCGGATCGCGGGGAACGAGGTGCTGCCGGCCCTCGCCGATGGCTTCCGGCAGACCTTCGGCACCGATGCGCAGACGCAGATCTCCGGCGCGGCCGCCAAGGTGCAGGAGCTGAAGAACGAGCTGTTGCTGCTGGCCGACGAATCGTCCGGGCCGCTGACCCGCATCGCCGGCAACTTCAGCGACTACATCGCCCAGCTGCTGCGCTACGAGCGCGAGGGCGGCGCCGGCGCAACGGTGCAGACCTTCTTCGCGCCGCTGGTGGATACCGCCATCGCGGGCGCCAACGCGCTCACCGGCGGCAACCTGCGCGGCATCGGCTCGCTGGCCCGCAGCACCAACGCCGCCCGCGATTTCGTGGAGGCCAACCCGTTCCGGCCGGCGCTGTACAACCCGAACGCGGGCCCGGCGGAACGCTTCTTCGGCCCGGGCCGGCCGGCGGTCGACGGCCTGGTGGGCGCCCGGCTGCTGGGCTACGGCGTGACGCCGGCGGATCCGCGCGCGGCGCTGGCCGAGCAGCGCAAGGCCGATGCCGAACACGCGGCGGCGCTGCGCGAGCAGGAGCGCATCACGGCCGCGCTGACGCGCGACGCCGAGCAGGCCCTGCAGGCCGATCTGCGGCGCGAGGAAACGCTGCGCGAGCGCGTGGCGGACGTGCGCATCGAGGCGGAACTGATCGCCGAGCAGCTGCGCACCGGCAAGGCGATGACCGGCGCGGCACGGGAGCTGTTCGTGCTGCAGCGCCAGGCGGCGGACCCGGCCACGGGCCAGCTGCGCACCGAGCTGGCCAAGCTCGCCGCGCTCGAACAGCAGGTGCAGCTGCAGAAAGAGGGCGAGCGCCTGGCGCGCGAAGCCACCGCCGCGCGCGAGCGTGCCGACCGGCAGGCCGAGTCCTACCTGCGCCGGCGCGAGCCCGGCTTCGAAAGCCGCGCCGGCGAGCGAGACCCCGACCCCATCAGCCGCCTCGATGCGGTACGGGCCAGCCTGCGCGGCCGGGAGGAGCAGGAGTTCCAGCGGCAGATGCGGCTGGAACTCAGCGCCCGCGAAGCCGAGCGCGCCGCCGGCACGGATGACTACGCGGCGTTCGCCGAGCGCGAGGAAGCGCTGGCGCAGGCGCATGCCGATCGCCTGCTGGAGATCGATCGGCAGTACGCAGTGGCGCGCATCGCAGTGTTCACCTCGATCGCCGACGCCACGGCCACGGTGCTGGATCAGCTGGGCCAGCTGGCGCAGAACTTCGGCGCCAAGGGCTTCGCCGCGTACAAGGCCTTCGCGATCGCGGAGACGCTGATCAGCACCTATTCATCGGCGCAGAAAAGCTACGAATCACTGGCGTCGATCCCGGTGGTGGGGCCGGTGCTGGGCGGCATTGCGGCCGCCACGGCGGTGGCCAACGGCCTGGCGCAGGTGGGGCGCATCCGCGGGCTGCAACCGGCCGGGCGCCGCTTCGGCGGCGCCGTGACCGCCGGCCAGATGGTGGAACTGAACGAGGGCGGCATCAGCGAGGTGTACCGCGACGCCAGATCCGGCCGGCAGTACTTCATCCCCGGCAACAGCGGCGAGGTGACGCCGGCCCGGGCCATGAGCGGCAGCGGCGGCGCAGCACCTGGCGCGGCCGCACTGGTGGATCGGCGGCCGTTGATCCAGGTGTTCGAGCAGACCGGCACCGTGGCCGTGCGCGCGCAGGCGCGGCGGCTGAACCGGCAGGACGTGGTGGAGATCTTCGTCGAGGAGATCGCCGACAACGCGAGCCCTGTGGGGCGCGGAGTGCAGAACCGCACAGGCCGCCGTGCGGCCGGGGGAATCGGATGACGGTGGCGATCTGGCCGGCAGCCTTGCCGGTGCTGCTGCGCGACGGCTACAGCTACGAACTTGCGGAGCTGACGGAGCGCACGGACTTCGACTTCGGCAGCCGCGCACGGCTGCTGTACCTCGATGGGCCGGACACGTTCACGGCCAGCGCGCTGTTCAACGCCGCCGGCTGCGAGCGCTTCAAGGCGTGGTTCAGGTACGAGGCCGCCAGCGGGGCCAACCCGGTGTCGATGCCGCTGCTGGTGGGGAGCGTGCTCGGCAACCGGGAGGTGTTCATCACCGCACCGCCGTCCATTGCGCTGGAGGGTGTGAACCACTGGCGGGTTCGGCTGGCGCTGGAAACGCGCACCGGCACCACGATGAGCCGCGCGGAGTACGACGCGCTGTGAGCCTGGCCCGCTACCTGGCGTCCGCCCCCACGAACAAGGTGCAGCACGCCTGCCTGGAGCTGAGCCACCCGGCGTGGGCCGCGCCGCACCGCCGGGTGATCCAGCCCACGCCGGTCACCGTGAGCATTGGCGGCGTGCCCACCCCGTTCCCCGGCTGGAATGAAACCGGCCCCTGGATCGGCGAATACCCGGCAGCGGAAAGCGGCGGCCGCGCGGTGCGCACGCTGGATCTCGGCGACCCCGACAACGCGGTGTTCGCGCAGATCTACGCGGTGAGAGAACACCCGGAGCCGGTGATCGTGCGGCTATGGCTGTTCCTGAGCGACAACCTGGCCACGCCGCTGATGACCGAGCGCTACAAGCTGCAGGCCTCCGCGCCGGCGCCGGAGCGCCTGGCGCTGGTGGCCGTCAGCCGTGACCCGGGCCAGCAGAACGATCCACCGATCCGCCACACGCGGATGAACAGCCCGGGCCTGCGGGGGCGCTGATGGGAATCAAGAAACTGCTGAAGGTGGCGGCCGCGCCGCTGCTGGCCTTGAACGCGCCGCTGATCAAGGCCGCGCTGAAGCTGATTACGCCGAAGATCCCCAAGCTGCAGACCAATGCCGCGGTCGAGCAGGTGAACGACCTGCGGGCGCAGAACAACAGCGCGCGGCTCGGCGAACCGCAGACGATTCTCTACGGCGTGAACGACGCCTACTTCCCGGCGATGAAAGCCCAGCCGTGGATCGAGTTCGAGAACAACGAGCCGGTGCTGCACGTGCTGATGCGCGTCTCGGTGGGTATCTGCACGCTGGCCGGCGCGCTGCGCGTGGGCAAGAGCCCGATCACCGCGTTCCCCGGCAGCCGCTTCGAACTGCTGCGCCCGGGCGAGCCGATGACGCTGTTCCACGGCAACGTGTTCACCGCCGAACAGCTGAACGGCATCGAGCTGGTGGCTGGCATTTTCCAGACCATTGTCTACACGGACACGATGACGTTCTCCGGCAACCAGGTACGGGTGCCGAACGATGCGGCGAGCATCGCCGCCCGGGCCGCCGCCGGCGTCAACCCGTTCCGGCAGATGACGGCGGGCCTGAACGTGGTGATCAGCGGCAGCCCGAGCAACGACGGCACCTATCGCGTGGCCAGCGTCGACGGCAGCGGGCCGATCGAGTTCTTCACCGTGACCACCACCGGCGGCGCAGCGGTGACGTTCACCAGCGAAACCGCGCTGGCCACCGTGAGCTGGGGCAACTACCAGCAGAACGGCGTGGAGACGCCGGCGATCGGCGGCGTGGCGGTGACCTTCGACAATGCCAGCAGCGAGATCCGCGCGGCCGCCCTGCCCGGCAACCCGCGGCCGCTGGACATCTTCCTGCCTGGCGACATCATCACCGCCACCACCTCCGGCGCGGGCGCGAACCGGTATGTGCCCTTCACGGTGCTGGCGATCACCGATGCCGGCGCGTTCGTGGTGTCGCCCTCGCCGGCCAGCCTCAGCGGCACCACGGACGTCTGGCTGCTGCGCCGGACCTATGGGCCGTATCCGGTCTGCGGCCCGGGCGACATGCTGGACGAGGTGGCGTACGACCTGGTGTGGCCCGGCGGCATCGGCGCCAAGGGCGGGTCATCGCCGATCACGATGCGGTTCGATCCGCAGTACCAGGTCATCGATGACGCCGGCACCCCGCTGGGGGGCTGGATCAGCTTTCCCACCATCGAAGTCACGGCGGCCAGCCGCCGGCCGTACCGGCGATCGTTCCGGTTTCCGGTGTCGCCGCCGGCGCGGCTGCAGCTGCGGCTGGCGCAGCTGTCGGTGGACAGCAACAGTGCGGAGATCGTGGACAGCGTGCAATGGGTGGGCGCGCGGGGGTACGTGCGGCCACGGCCCGGCGAGCAGCCGGAGGTCGACGCGGACAGCACCTGCCTCGCCGTGAGCCTGCGCGCCACCAACGCGGCCAGCGCCGGCGACGACTTGAAGATCAACGGCAGCTTCCAGAGGTGGCTCGAAACCTGGAGCGCCGGCAGCGGCTGGGGGCCGGAGGTGCCGACGCGATCCGTGGTGTGGGCCGCGCTGGACAAGCTGCGCGGCCGCTACACCGCGCGCGGCCGGCAGGTGCCGGACGCCGAGCTGGACCTGCCGGCGTTCGCGGCGCTGGAGGCCACGCTGGCGGCGCGTGGCGATTGCTTCGACGGCCAGCAGAGCGTGCCCGGCAACCTGCGCGAGAACGCCAACGAGATCCTGGCGCTGGGCCGCGCCGAGCTGGTGTACCGCTGGCAGGACAGCATCCTCAGCGTGTCGCGTGATGAAGCCCGTACGCCAAAACAGCTGTTCGTCAGCATGAACAGCACGCTGTACGGCTACCAGCTGCGCGGGCGTACCGACAACGATCCCACCGGGGTGCAGGTGAGCTACACCGAGCCGGCGTTTGCCGATGAAGGCATCGTGGGCATTGGCGACACCGATGCCCTGCCGCTGAAGCTGGATCTGCGCAACGGCTGCCGGAGCCGGCAGCGCGCCTGGGAAGCGGGCCAGTTCGCCTGGGCGGTGTCGCGGTACCGCAACCAGAGCTTTCAGCTGTCGGCCGAGCTGGAGCCGCTTCTGCTGCACGAAGGGGACCGCGTGCTGGTGCAGAGCCGCCCGCTGGGCTGGGGCCAGGCCGCCCACGTGGTCAGTGCCAGCGGCCGTAACCTGGTGGTGTGGCCACCACTGGCGTGGACCCCCGGCGGGAACCGCGTGATCCTGCGCAACGCGGACGGCAGCCCGGGCGCGATGATCGGCGCCACGCGCGGCGCCACCGATGCACAGCTGACCCTGGCGGCAGATCCGGACGTGACCTTCACCAACGACGCCAGCAGCGAGCAGCGCACGCTGCTGGCCTTCTTCAACGCCAACGAGCAGCCGGTGACCGCGATCGTCACCGGCATCAGCTGGTCCGCCGGCAGCGGCCCGGTGCAGCGCGCCACGATGCAATGCACCGTCGACGATGACCGCGTGCACGCCAACCCGGGCCCGGCGCCGATCGACCCGTTTGCCCCCGTGATCAACCCGCCGGCGCTCGCCATCACCGGGCTGACTGCCACCACCGCCGGTACCGGCGCCGTGACCGTGAGCTGGACAGCGGTACCGGCGGCGATCCTCTACGAAACCGAATGGCGGTACACCGGCGCCCTGAGCTGGACCACGGCGCGCCGTGGCGCAGGCAACGCGGCCGGCTTCACCGTGAGCATGAGCGGCGTCATCGAGATCCGCGTGCGGGCGTTCAGCAGCGGCGCCATCGGCGACTACAGCCAGATCAGCCGCACGGTCACCATCAGCGGCGGCGGCGGTGGCCCGCTCACGGTCTCGCGCAGCCCGGCCTACCTGTACGGGTACACCACCGGCAGCCTGGCCACCACGGACCTGTGCAGCAGCACGGCGGCCGGCGGCGTGCCGCCCTACACCTACAACTGGGAGCTGGTTTCAAGCACCGGCGGCCTGGTGCTGATCGGCTCGGCCACCAGCAGCGCCACGCGGTTCAGCGCACCGGGGTTGTCGGCAGGCGAACGGCGCACGGCGGTGGCCCGCCAGCGGGTGACCGACAGCATCGGCACCGTGGTGTTCAGCGCGAACACGGACATCACGCTGGAGCAGTACTCCACGGGCGGCACGCCGGGCGGCGTGCCGTCGTACTGAGGTCAGTCCTGGGTCTGCAGCAGGGCCAGCCACTTCTCCGCTTTCGGCTCGCTCATTTCGTCGACAACGGCATGCAGGCGATCGCGCGCGGTCAGGAACGGCTTCAGGGTTTCGCCGGCTGCAAGCCCCTGCAGCGGCGAGAACAGGCCGTATGTGGGATCGAGCATCGCGGCTCGGCCGATCTGCCCCTCGCCGATCGCGATGAACGGCAGCAGCGGCAGGCTGTGCTCTTCCCGGAGGATGTCCGGGTTCCGGCAGTCCTGAATCGCGGCCAGGCACAGCTTGCCGAGCTGCCCCACCAGCGTGGTGAACAGCTCCGGCGAGGTGTCGGTGGCGGCCCGCCACACCGCCACATGCCAGCGCCCGCGTGAGCCCAGCACGCGGATCAGCCGGCCGGCGCCGGCGGGTGCGGTGAGTGCGGCGATGCGCCGCGCGGCGCTGTCGTCGCCCACGAAATGCTCGACCACGAACGGCTGGCCGCAACCGGTCAGCAACCAGGTGAGGTTCGCACCCTCCGCGATGGCCAGCTGCGCCAGCTTGCCGCTGCCCGGGATCACGCCGGCGTTGATGCGGGTCACGTCGTTCTTGATCCAGCCCACCGACAGAAGCCACGGGGTGAGCCGCCGGGGGCCGGCTATTTTCCGAATGCGATCAAGGAACAAGGTCCCGTTGTCGATGTTTTCCGTACTTTCTGATTGCGCAGTACGATTTTTGTGATTAGATTTTTCACCGTTCACAACGGAGATACCCCGATGACTCGGGCACCGAAGCAGCGGCAGGGCAAGTGGAAAAGGACGCCGAGCAAGCACACCAACATCCGGCTGGCGCTGGATCTGCGCCGGCGGCTGGAAACGGCTGCGGAGCGCAGCAATCGAACGGTGTCGAGCATGGGGGCGGAGTGCATTCGGCGGGCCCTCGATGACCTGGAGGGAGTGCAGCCGCCTGCGGCGGTACACGTAGGCGCGAACAGCGCCGCAGCGTGAGCGAAAGGCGCGCCAGACAGGGCGGCAACCCTGCCTGGCGCTGTGGGATTACTGGCTTGGGCACCATTTCTTCCCGGTGAAAAATTAACAGTTTTCGGCTGTCCGGGGTAGTTCGCCAGCAATCCCGCCCGTTTTCCAATGAAACATGGGCGGAAATTCATGAAAGGCACGTTACGCACGGCAATCTACCTGACCGTGCACGAGTTCCCGGCCCGCGCCGGACACAACGCGGTGGAGTCCGCAGCGCTGGCCATCGGCCGCGCCCCGGGGACGGTCTACAACAAGGCGGCGCCCGAGTCTGAGCAGGGTTTCACGCTGGCCGAAGCGCTGGCGCTGATGACCGCCTCCGGCGACTACCGGATCCTGCACGCGCTGGCGCAGGCCTGCGGCCACTCGCTGGTAGCGCTGGGGGACTACCGGCGGACCAGCGACATCGAGCTGCTGGATCTGCTGCTGATGCAGAGCCGCGCCGAAGGCACCCGCAGCGACAAGATCCGCAGCGCCCTGGCAGACGGCCGCGTGACGCTGGCCGAGATCAGCGATATCCGCGATGCCGTGCACGCCCACGTGCGTTCCGAACTGGAACTGCTGCAGCGGATGGAGGGGCTGGCGCATGGGTAAGCCCGCCGCCCCGACCACCACCCCGATCGAATCCCTGCGCCTGGTCGACAACGCCCCGCACGGGCTGCGCCCCGAGGGCGTGGCCAAGGTGCTGGTGGCCACGCTCGGCCGGCGCCTGGTGCAAGCCCCGACCCCCGCCAGCCGAGAGGTAGCCGCCCCGTGACCCACACGATCGAACACCGGCCGAAGCCGGAGCAGTTGACCGGCCACGTATCCCTGCAGCCCGGCGTTCCGCGCGCCCTCGCCAGCGGTGGCGAGATCAGCGGCTTTGTCGACCGCGACGCCGAGACCGGCGAGCGCACCTACCGCTTCGAACTGACGATCCACGGCATCACGGTCAGCGCCTTCGGCCTGCATGCCGGCTTCGCCTCGCAGGCCATCGCCTACGGGTGGGCGATCACGCACTACGCCACTTCCTTCGATGACGCGGGGGCGGTGTCGCTCCTGCACGTCGCGCTGCACTGACCCCCTGAAAGGTGACCGAGCCATGAAGATGCTGAAGCGCTTTCTGACCCCGAAAGAAGAGGCCGCGTTCTTCGCCGCCATCAAGTCCCGCAGCGGCTTCACCGCCCAGCGCGACCTGCACCTGCTGCGCCTGATCCGCTGCAGCGGCGGGCGCGTGGGCGCCGTGTGCCAGCTCACCGTGGGCGATGCCCGCCGCGCGCTGGTGAGCAACGAGCTGAGCTTCCGCGACGAGATCAGCAAGGGCAGCCGCGGCTACGACGTGCCGCTCACCAACGCCATCCGCGACGAGCTGAAGGCGCTGATCAAGCTGCGCCGCGATGCCGGCCTGAGCCAGGAGCCGGACCAGCCCCTGGTGATCAGCCGCACGCGCAGCAAGGGCGGCGAAGGCATGACGCCGCGTGGCGTGCAGATGCGCTGCGCGTACTGGAGCGCCATCGCCGGGCTGGGCTTCACCGCCAGCCCGCACTGGCTGCGCCACACGCTGGGCAACCGCCTGGTCAACCGCAGCACGGCCAAGGAGCCGCTGACGCACACGGCCACCGTGATGGGTCACCGCGATATCAAGACCACGATGATCTACACCCGGCCCACAAGGGACGAGGTGCGGACCAGCCTGAGTGAGGCCGGCCTGTGAGCGCCGCCGATGCCACCGGCGCGCCGGCCGCGCACGACAACCGCCACGCCAGCCTGCACAGCGACCGGGACGTGACCTTCACGCTGACGATGCCGGCCGCCGACCGTGACCGTTTCATGAGCTGCTGGCGTGAATGGCGCGACGGTGACCGCTTCGAGCGGCGCCAGGCGCTGCGCGAGGCGGACCGCGAACAGGGCGTGAAAAGCCTGAAGCGGCTGCTGGATCTGGTGATGCGGGTGAACTTCACCTGCGGCAGCAGCTACGTGATCGCCGGCTGTCTGGCCAGCCTCTACAACGGCGACCGCGTGAAGGCCAACCTGTTCCGGCTGAGCATTGTCGATGCCGACATCGTGGAAGACCTGATCCACGTGATCCGCCTGCACCTGAGCAGCAACTGCGAGATCCACGACTACATCGTGAATGGCGGCCAGATCTTCGAACAGATGATCAAGGCCTACCGCCTCGAGCGGAAGCGGAGGGGCTCGTGAATGCCGCCGCTGCAGTCGCCGCCGCCGTCGACGCCGCAGCTGTGCCGCATGGTCTGCATCAGCCGCCTGCCGCCGGAGCTGAAGCGGCAGGTCTGGGCGTTCGTGAAGGCGCACCGGCCGGACACGGCCGCGCTGCTGACGGGCGCGGACCCGAACTGCCCGTTCGCGCAGATGGCCGAGGTGTTCGGGGAAACCACGATCTGGCTGCCGGTGGCGGACACCGGGCTGACGGACGCCGAGATCGCTTCGCTGAACGTTTCGATGGTGTCGTGGCGTGGCGCGGGGATCTCTTTGCCTACACCGATTCGCTCCCCGGAGGCCGATTCGTTCAGCAGCTCGGCATCGAGGGCGAGATCCACCAGCCGGACCCGGCGCTGATCGCCGCGATCGACGCCGACATTGCCCACCGAGGAGCCAAGTCATGACCCTGCTCAAAGCCGGCAGCGATGCCGTGATCAAGGATGCCCCGTGCCTGAGCGCGCTCGGCAAGCTGTACATCGGCGAGGACGTGCTGATTCACCGGCAGCTCGATGAAGCGGAGATCCCGCTGCCGCTGCGCCGCCACCCCGCCGGCAACGATGCCCCGTTCTATCTGATCAGCACGCGGGACGGCGTGCGCAGCGTGCTGTGCCGCCACTGCCTGGCGCCGAAGCCCGATGACGCCCACACCTGGGCCGGCATCGAGGCGCTGACCGGCTGGCATCCGCCGGCGGCTGTCACCTGCGGGCCCGCGATCGACACAGCCGAAGACCGCGCGTCTTCAGGCGGTGCGGCATGAGCCTGTTCGTGCAGCTGTTCCTGCTGGCGATCGCGATCGCCATCGTCTGCCGCCTGGTCTGCTGGTGGGCAGAGCACACCGCGCTGGCGGCCGAGCTGACCGGGGATGACGCCAGCGATGCCGAGGTGATCCGCCGGCTGATGGATGAGCATTCGGGGGGTGGCCGGTGAGCATTCAGAGCCGCTACTACCGTCTGGATTCTGGGGCCCTGCCCGCCGCCGCCAAGGCGCTGCACGAGCAGCGCGAGGCGGCCCGGCGGGAGATCTCCGCGCTGCTCACCGAGCTGGGCGCGTCCGGCTTTCACTTCTCGAATCTCGACGGCAGGGTCAATGGCATCGAGTTCGGTCACCGGCCCGACGACACGCTGTGGAAGATCAGTCGCGGCAGCCACTGGCCGAAGCTGAACACGGCGGCCGGCAAGGCACTGGACAGCCGATTGAGAGCGCTCCCGAAGTTCCCCCCGATGACCCACGCGCTGGCCTGCGCCGGCATCCGTCACGACTTCCCGATGCTGCTCGGCGAAGGCAAGTGCTGGTTCGCCACGCTCACCGGCTGCCCGGATCGCGGCATCTGGTTTGTGAGCATCCCGACGCTGGCCCCGGAAGGCGAGCCCGGCCAGCGCTTCACGCCGCCGGCGGAGTGGGTGGAAGTGAAGCGCTGGCAGGTGGAGCGAGAGATCGAGGAGATCAACGCGCAGCAACGGCGAGAAGCCGCAGGAGCCACCTCATGAGCGACCAGCGCTATCCGCTGCAATGGCCGGCGTCGAAGCCGCGCACACAAGAAGGGCTCCGGAAAAACGGCAACTTCGCCACCCGCAAGCTCGGCGACCGCCAGTATCCGCAGACCCAGCCGCTGAGCCTGACGCAGGCCGTTGATCGGCTGCAGGCGGAGATGGAGCGATTCGGCGTCGACAACGCCGTGCTCAGCACCAACGTGCCGCTGCGGCTTGATGGCATGCCGCGCGGCGGCCTGGCGCAGCCTGCCGACCCTGGCGCCTGCCTGTATTTCGTGCTGCGCGGCAAGGCGCACGCCCTGCCCTGCGACCGCTTCACGAAGGTGGAACAGAACATCGCCGCGATCGCTGCGCATATCGAGGCGACGCGCGCGATCGAGCGCTACGGCGTGGCCGACGTCGGCGAGCTGTTCCAGTTCGCCGCCCTGCCCGCGCCGGGCCAGGACGCCGCGCGCGGCTGGCGCACGGTGCTGGGCTGGACCGAGGGCGATAGGCCGACGATGGCGCAGGTGGATGCCACCTATCGCCAGCTGGCAGCGAACGCGCACCCGGATCGCGGCGGAAGCGCTGAGCGCATGGCGCAGATCAACGATGCACGGGAAGCGGCACGCCGGGAGCTGGGCCAATGAGCGCGGCCGAGCTGGACATCGGCCTGCCGGGGCGCGGGCTGCGCACCGTGGAACTGGCCGCACGCCGGCCGCATGGCGACCGCGTGAAGTACATCGGCGGCTGCCGCTGCGACCGCTGCCGCGAAGCCAACACGCTGTACGAGGCGGCGCGCAAGCAGGCCCGGGCCCGTGGTGATTGGAACGGCCTGGTGCCGGCGGACAGCGCCCGCGAGCACCTGGTGCGGCTGCAGGGCGAAGGCCTGGGGCGGCACACCATCAGCGAGGCGTCGGGCGTCTCGGCGACGGTGCTGCAGGAGATCATCGCCGGCGCCAAGCTGAAGATCCGCGCGCTGACCAGCCGCCGGATCCTGGCGGTGACCACCGATGCCCGCGCCGATGCCTCGCTGGTGCCGGCCACCAAGGTCTGGAAGCTGATCCGGGATCTGTACCGGCAGGGGTTCAACCAGGGCGACATCGCTACCCGGCTGGGCTATGCAAGGCCCTATCTGCAGATCGGCAAGCGCCAGGTGCAGGCGATCACCGAGCTGCAGATCGTCCGGCTGCACGCGCAGATGAGCGGCACGCTGCGGCCGGCCGCCAAGACCCGCGCCCGGTGGACCGAGCTGCTGCAGGAAGGCTTCGAACTGTCGGTTCTGACACAGCGGCTGGGCATGGATGCCGCAACCCTGATGGAAGCCCTGACCAGCCGGCCGAAGCACGTGACGGCGGAGTTCGAGCAGCAGATCGAGCAGCTGTACCAGCGGTGCATGTCGTGAGCGCGCACACCTGCCACTGGCCCGGCTGCAAGGCCGCCGTTCCGCCGGCGCAGTGGGGCTGCAGGACGCACTGGTTCCGGCTGCCGAAGTCGCTGCGCCAGGCGGTTTTCGCGGAGTACCGACCCGGCCAGGAAATCAGCAAGACGCCCTCGGCGGCGTACGTCGCGGTCGCGCGGTCGGTGCAGGAATGGATCCGCACCCACTGCGCGGACGAGATCGGCGTGCCGCTGATCCACACGCTCAGCATTCTGCAGCCCTGGGCCTGGCTGATCGTGCACGGGCACAAGGACATCGAGAACCGGGACTGGGTGACCAGCTTCCGGGGCCGGTTCCTGATCCACGCCGGCAAGCGCTTCGGCCCTCAGCAGCGAGAGGACGCGGCGCAGGTCATTCAGCGCTTCCCCGGCATCCGGCTTCCGGAGACGTTCGAGCTGGGCGGCATCGTCGGCGAATCGGAACTGGTGGGCTGCACCGATAGCCACCCCAGCCCGTGGTTCAGCGGCCGCTACGGCTTTGTGTTGGCCAACTCCCGGCCGCTGCCGTTCAGGGCCTACGGCGGGCAGCTGGGCTTCTTTCGCACGCCGGATGTGAAGCCATGAGCGATACGACTATCGGTCCCCGCAAAATCGTCAAGCTGGTGTGCGACGGCTGCCCGAAGCTGCGCACGGAAAACTGGCGGGACTTCGACGAAAACGATCAGACGGACAGCGGGACAAGCGCCGACTGCATGGCGGCCGACCGCAGGCTCACGGCCTACTGGAGCAAGGGATACCCCACGCCGGATTGGTGCCCTCACAACCAGGCCGCTGCGCCGGATGACTTTGCGCGGGGCATTCATGCCGCGGCCAACTGGGTGAAAAAGCGGGGCGACGACTACGACCGCGAGCACGGCATGACGGACCCCACCACTGGCTGCCGCGAGTACCCCGGCAACGGGGACGAGTACATGCACGAGCTGCTGCTGATCGAGGAAGGAATCAGGGCGATCGCCAAGATGCCGGAGGTCCCGAACGGATGGCGTTCCGCGCCTGATGTCGCCGATCGAAACATGCTGGAAGAGGGGGAACTGTCTCTGAAGCGCTCGCTGGAGCTATTCCCGGACAACCTTGCCCAGGTCGTCAGCAACGTCTACGAGGACATGCTTGGCGCCGCACCGGAGGCAACCCATGCCTAGCCCTGCCCCCGGCCGGAAGCCGCCCCAGCCGGTGGCGCGACCCGCGCTGCGCTACCACGGCGGGAAGTTTCGTCTTGCGCCGTGGCTGCTGCAGTTCTTCCCACCTCATGGGTGTTACGTCGAGCCGTTCGGCGGCGCCGCCGGCGTGCTGTTGCAGAAGCCCAGGGCATACGCCGAGGTCTACAACGATCTCGATGGCGGAATCGTCAACTTCTTCCGTGTGCTCCGGGACGCATCGCTCAGGGCGGAGCTGATCAAGCTATGCCGGCTGACGCCATACGCCAGAGCCGAATTCCTGATGGCGTACGAGCACAGCAGCGACCCCGTGGAGCGGGCGCGCCGGACATGCGTTCGGGCGGCAATGGGCTTTGGCAGTGCCGGAGCCACGAAAGGCAGCACGGGCTTCAGGATCGACACTCGGCGGAAGTACGGGACTGCCCAGCACAACTGGTCCGACTATCCGGACTCGATCGCGGCGATCGGCGAGCGGATGTCTGGCGTGATGATCGAGAACCGCGACGCCGTCGACGTGATCGGCGCGCACGACGGAGTGGACACGCTGTTCCTGATTGATCCGCCGTACCTGCCAGAGACGCGCGTCATGCGAACGCGCGGGGCATATCGGCACGAAATGGATCCGGCCGAGCACCTGCGACTGTTGACCGCGCTGAAGAGCGTCGAAGGGATGGTGGTGCTGTGTGGATATCGCAGCGATCTCTACGACACCGAGCTGAGCAGCTGGCAGCGCTTCGAGACGAAATCCCGGATATCGGCAGGGCGAGGAGCAGGGATCCGAACCGAAGTGGCGTGGCTCAATCCCGCCTAATGAACCCTGCCCTGATCCTGGTGTGCCAGCCCGGCACGGATCTGCAGCCGCTGCTGCAGGCGATCGAGACCGCCGCCCTGCAGCAGGGCCAGCTGCTGTACGAACTGCCGCCGCCGCGCGGTGCCGAGGGCACGCGCAGCTTCGCGCTGATGCCGGATGACCTCGGCGTGTTGCTGAAGACGCTGCACCCGAACGTGACCCCGATCCGGAGGCCCTCATGAGCCAGTCCCCTGCTGCCCGTGGCCCTCACCCGGCCGACATCCCCGATGCGCAATCGGCGGCCACCGCCGCGCGGCCCTGGCGCCCGGCGCCGATCGATGACCAGCTGACCGAACTGCGACGCCTGCAGGCGGACCAGCGCCGCTACCACGCGAAGGTGATGGCAGTTGGCACGAACGCGAAGCCGACGCTGTACCGGTTGAGCGATTGGCGGCTGGCCAGCGCGATCCGCACGCTGGAAGCGCTGCGGGACGGTACGGCACACGGAGGCAGCCGTTGATGGGCACGTGCACCGACGAGGCCGAAACGCTGCGGAACCTGGCCAGGCTGTGCGCCAAGCGCGACCTCGACGAACATCGCCAGCAGCGGATCCGCGAGGCGATGCTGTATGCCGGCGTCGGCTCGATCCGCGTCGGCCGCCGAGTGTTCGAGTGCCCTGCCCCGAGCGCGCGGCTCACCGTGACCGTGCTGCCCGGCGAGCCCGGCAGCAAGCCGGCCGCGCAGCTGTGAACCGGCGCTCCGAAGGCCGCTGACGGATGCCCGAGCAATCCGAGATCTTCAGCAAGCCGCGCCGGCACACGCGGCTGAAGGGCACCGGCTACGCCGGCACGCCCGGCACGGGGCCGGCCGGCGAAACCTGCAAGACCTGCGCGCAGCTGCGCGCACATTCACGAACCTACGGAAGCCGCACCCGCCGCTGGTACAAGTGCGCGCGCGTGAAGGCCACCTATTCGGCGGATACCGACATCCGCCTCGATGCGCCGGCGTGCCACGCCTGGACAGCGGCCACTCCATCACCAGACCAATAACCACAAGCGGACATGAGCGCAGGCAACGGCATCGAGAACGAGGCATTCAAGGAAGCGCTACGCAGGAACATCGCGGAGATCAAGGAACGGGTGGACCTTCACGACCTGGCCGACAAGCTGGGGCTGGAGCGGCCGGTGCGCAGCGGCAACTACAAGAGCCCGCACCACAAGGACAAGAGCCCGAGCCTGTCGATCTTCGACGGCGGCACGGGCTGGAAGGACTGGAGCAGCGACAAGGGCGGAGACGCCTTCAGCCTGGTGATGTACGTGCAGGGCTGTGAGTTCAACGAGGCCAACCGCTGGCTGC
This sequence comes from Nevskia sp., assembly GCF_051860985.1. NCBI lineage: Bacteria > Pseudomonadati > Pseudomonadota > Gammaproteobacteria > Nevskiales > Nevskiaceae > Nevskia > Nevskia sp. The sequence goes on from NZ_JBIMKV010000011.1 coordinate 31,960, forward strand.
ACGACTACTGCGGCATCTCCTGGCCAACGGCCCAGGAAGCGCCGCGCCGGGAGCGCAGCGCGGCCGAGTTCATCGCCACCAGCTGCCTGGCCGATCCGGAGCCGGCGGTTGCCTACCTGCGCGATGAACGGAAGATCCCGGAGGCAACGATCCGTGAAGCGATCAAGGCGCGCACGCTGGGCTATTCAGGCTGGGTCAGCAGCAAGGTGCCGGCCGGCGAGATCGGACATCAGGGACCGGCCGTGGCCTTCATCGCCTACGACGTCACCACCGGCCTGCCGGAAGGCGTGGACAAGCGCTTCATCGACCCCGCGCTGAACGGCGGGCTGAAGACCTGGAGCAAGGGCGAGAAGCTGGGGCTGCCCTGGCTGGCCAGCCGGCGCGCGCTCAAGGGCGCGCGCACGGTGTACGTGGTGGAGTCGGCGATCAACGCGCTGTCGATCGAGGCCTGCGAGATCAAGGGCGCCTGTGCGATGGCGGTGCGCGGCCTGCAGGGCGCGGAGTCGATCGACTGGACCCAGTGCGTTGGTAAGCACGTGGTCATCGTGTTCGATGCCGACGAGCCGAATGCCAAGGATCGCCGGCCCGGGCCGGAAGCGGCCTGGGCGCTGTACGACCAGCTGACGGCACTGAACATCGGGTGCTCGATCGTCGACCAGACCGACTGGGTTCGCCGCAAGCTGAACGACTGCAACGACGTGCTGAAGGCCGAAGGCGTCGACGGCCTGCGCACGCGGCTGCGGCGGCTGGAGGATTCGGCGATTGCCGGCGTGCCGGCCAAGCTGCAGCCCGGCCCGAAGCGGCTGTGGCTGCCGGGCTACGACTTCGCGGTATACGGCCGCTTCAAGGCACAAGCGGACTTCACCCAGTACATCAGCGACCTCGGCGACGATCCGGAAGACGACTCCGGCGGCGACGAAGACGACGAGGCCGGCGGCGAGCGGCGCGGCGTGAAGCTGTCCCCGCTTGCCGGCTTCCGCATCGCGGCGATCTCGCGCGTGACGATCCAGAGCCCGAAGGCGACCGTGAGCGGCGTGAAGGATTCGGCGCCGACAACACAGTTCGCGGCCACGGTGCAGGTGCCACGCCACGGCCCGCGCCTGCTGCGCCGGGTGTTCCGCGACGAGGATCTGCACCGCCTGGCGCGCTGGGAGGATTTCGGCCCGATCTACGACCCGAAGCAGTTCAAGCGCCTGGTGACGCTGTTCGAGCGCGCGGTGCACTTCGGCGAGCGGCGGGCGGCCAATTTCGTGGGCCTGTGCTGGCTGGACGGCAAGCTGCGGGTGAACGAGGGCACGGACTGCTATTTCGAGCGGCCGGACAAGCAGTGCATCTATCACGATGCGGTGTTCCACCGCGGTACGCAGGCCGACGCCCGCGCCGTGATCGACGCCTACCAGACCACGTTCACGCAGAACGCGGCGGCGATCCCGCTGGTGTGGGTCTGCGGCGCCGTGGCGCTGAAATGCATCCTCGGATTCTGGCCGCACTTCGAGATGCAGGCCAAGAAGGCGTCCGGCAAGTCCACGCTGATCGAGCGCCTGAGCGGCACCACCGGCTTCCAGATGTTCAGCTCGGAACAGCTGAAGACGGCCTACCGCATCATCAGCTCGGTGGGTCATTCCTCGATCCCGGTGGGCTGGGAAGAGGTGTCCAAGGCCGGCAAGATCAGCCTGGCGATGGCGATCACGATGCTGCAGGAGAGCTACCAGTTCACGCCGCACACGCGCGGCAGCGAGAACCTGCGGTATCTCAACGCGGCGCCGGTGCTGCTGGCCGGCGAGGACGTGCCGGCAAAAGACATCACCGGCAAGCTGGTGCGCACCAAGCTGACCAGCGAGAAGCAGGGCCCGGTGATGCCGAAGAAGCTGCCGCTGTGGCCGATGCGCAACTGGCTGGACTGGGTGGCGGAGCTGGACCCCGAAGCCGTGGTGAAGCGCCACGAGCGCCTGGTGGAGTACTGCTATCGCAACAGCCGCAGCACAAAGGGCGACCTCGGCGCCAAGCGCATGGCGACGAACTACAGCGCCCTGCTGCTGGCCTGGAAGCTGATGACCGAGTTCGCCGGGATCGAGGAGAACGCCGGCGACTTCCCGCGTGACTGCATCGCGGAAATGAACGCCCACATGACCGAGACCGAGCACGATCGCGAGCCGTTCGTGTGGATCCTGGAAAAGCTGGCCAGCGAGATCGCCAGCGAGCGGTTCGTCTATCCGTTCGCCTGGCGCGAGGTGAAGCCGGCCGCCGACAAGGATGCCGAGGTGTGCCTGGTGGTGAAGGCCCAGTACGTGATGGATCACCTGGCCAGCTCGAACCACCTGCGCGATTTCTACGACACGCTGCCGATCAAGACCGCCCGCGTGTTCAAGCAGCAGCTGGTCGACGCGGAGCTTGTCGTCGACCCCGATTTCCGGACCGTGATCGCTGGCCGCGACCAGTACCACTGCATCGCGATCGGCGTACGCCGGGCCGCGCTGAAGGGCATCGATCTGCCGGTGCGCGTGTTCAAGGACGGCTCGCAGACCGAGATCGGCCGCGCCCTGGCTGCCGAGCTGCAGGCCGAGCCCGAAGGCGTCACCTGATCCCCCGCAGCACCGTTCGCCCCGCTCGATGCGGGGCTTTTTTTTGCCCGAACCTGCACGGTCCCCTTCAAACCTGCACGGTCCACCCGCTGGCGCGCCTCCTCACGAGGGGGAAAAGTGCCCTTGCCGCGCGTGTGAGGCAGGCATTCCGTCTGAACCTGCACGGTCCCCCCGCTGATTCCGGTTAAGTGCTTGATTCTCTAAGCCTGTGCACCGTGCAACTTCCCTCGATTACCGTGCAGCTTTCCGTCTCTGCCGTGCGCCTTTCGACTTTCCGTTGCACATGAACTCCATCGAGCTTTCGTTTGTATCTCTCTCTTTTCAATGAGAAAGAAGAAGAAGAAGAGGGAAACGAGCGCTGTGCAACTTTCGCGAGGGCCTGAAAAAGGACCGTGCAACTTCGGTCAGCCGAAAGCGCAAAGCTGCACATCGGCGATCTTAGGAATATCAAGGGCTTACGTCCGATTCAGGACGGAAAGCAGGACCGTGCAGGTTGTTCGCCTGCCTGCTGCGCCGTGGCCACGCCGGCGACGCGGCCGGCCGTTGCCGCGAACGTGCTGCCTGCTGGCGTCGACCGACCAGGCGTCGTGCCTTCCGCCGATGCGCGTGCACGACCTCCGGTCCGCCAACGCAAATCGTAGAGGCCGGGCCGCGTGCACCCTGAGAAGCTATGCAGGCCGACGTTTGCGGGGCGGCTCTAAGTGGCTCTCGGAACGGGCTGAAACAACCGAGGGGTGAACTTCGCGTTTTGGGTAGAAAGCGAAGTTGAGCGAAGTTGCTGCGCAGCAAAATCAGGCGCTTGCGGAAGCTGTTCGGCGAGATAAGCGAAGTTGGCGCGGCGGTGTCGCATCGTCGGTCAACGCGCCGGCATCTCCTCGATAGCTCCGGTCTATGGTGGGGGCTCGGCAGGCCACCCCACCCCTATCAAAACGGTAGGTGGGTACCAGAACGTCTGCATACTTCAGAAGCGCCTTTTGAGGCGCGCGCTACCGGTGACCGAGCCATGCGCCCAACCGCTGTGATCTACGCCCGTGTGTCGACTGCAAAGCAGGCCGCCGAGGAGCTGCCGCTGACCAGCCAGGTCGAGCAATGCCGCGCGAAAGCGGAGGCGCTCGGGGTCGAGGTGCTCCGCGTGTTCGAGGACCGCGGGATCTCGGGGCGCGACGAGGACCGGCCCGGCTTCCAGGACGCGATCGCGTTCGCCGAGTCGCAGCGCTGTGCCTACTTCATCACCTGGTCGACCAGCCGCTTCGCTCGCGATGCCGTCCATGCCGGCGTGTACAAGCGACGGCTGGAGAAGCGCGGCGTGCGGATGGCTTACTGCACCGCAGACATCGATCGCGGCACCACGTCGGGGTTCGTCCTGGACACCGTGCTTGCGATGATCGACGAGGTGGTGAGCCGGCAGGTGGCTACCGACACGCTGCGCTCGTTGCAGAACAACGCCCGGGCCGGACACTGGAACGGCGGCCGCGTGCCATTCGGCTACTCGGCCGGCCCAGCCCCTGACGACCCGCGCCGCCGGCGGCTGGTGCCGCGTCCGGAGGAGGCGTGGATCGTCACCGCGATGTTTCGCCGGTGCGCTGAGGGCGCAGGTCCGAGGACCATCGCATCGGACATGAACGCCTCGGGGACGCTGCATCGTGGGAAGCCTTGGACCTCGGCTGCAGTGGCGCATGTTCTCGAAAGCCCATCGTCGGCCGGCATGGTGGTGTTCAATCGGCGCGCGCCTCGCCAGTCCGGAACCCTGCTGAAGCCGGAGTCGGAGTGGATCCGCGTGCAGAGTCATCAGCCGATTATCGATCCCGATCTATGGGAGCGAGTCCAAGCGCTGCGCGCCTCGGCTCGGCGAAAAAAGCTCGGTCATGCGCTCTCCACCCACCTGTTCACCGGCGTGCTGGCGTGCGGGCACTGCGGTGCGCAGATGAACGTCGAACGCGCGACCGGAAGAACGGCCTCGTATGCCTACTACAACTGCCGCAGTTGGATTGCATCCAAGGGCTGCGGAGATCGCCGGCGGCGCGCGGACAAGCTCGATGCGTGGCTGGTCGCCGAGATCTGCGACAAGGTGTTCACCGCCGAGACAATGACGCTGGTTGCAATGGAGTTGAACGCCGCGTGCGGGACCTGGGCAGCGGAGAGACGTTCCGAACTCGCCGCGATCGAGCGGGAGCTGCGCGACATCGCGGAGCGCCGTCGACGGCTGCTAGATGTCCTGGAATTGCACGGCCGAGATGCACCGGACCTCGGCGACATGAAGGATCGGCTGACCGAACTACGGGAACGCGAGCGGTCGCTGAAGGAACGACGTGAAGCGCGGTCGACTGAAGCTGCCCCGACCTTCGGAGCTGATGCAGCTGAGATTGGAGAGATTCGATCGGAGCTGCTAAGCATCGTTCGCGATGCCACCGACGTTCCGAGAAGCCGATCCATGCTGAGGCAGTTGCTGGAATCCGTGGTGCTACACTCGGATCGCGCTGAAATCAACTACCGGACGGACTTGCTGGCTGATAACCGGACCCAGACGGTACCGGTTCATAGCTCCGCAAATTGGCTCCCTGACCAGGACTCGAACCTGGGACCCAGTGATTAACAGTCACTTGCTCTACCGACTGAGCTATCAGGGAACGTTGCGGTCGCGCATTCTACCTAACTGAGACGCAAAGGCAACCCTTTTCGCGAGCCTCTCCGGAAGTCGCCGGCTGGTCTCCGAATCGATGCCGGGCAGCCGTCGCAGAGTTGTTCGGGCAGCGGCTTTCCGTTGATGCGCCAGAGGTGACTGACCTATTGTTCGACGTCATCGCATGCCGGCCCGATTTCGTCGCTGGCTCGTTCGATGACGGTATCCCGGCCTGCGACATCCGCGGTCCAACGGCATGAAGGAGCGACGCTCATGGCAGACAAGAAGCCCGGTGAGGTGAAGGCGGTCTCGAAGATTGCACAGGCCCAGGCCGCGTCGGCCGATCTGCAGGCGATTCGATCGAACGGCAGCCGCCGTCACGTCCAGCTCGCCTATGTGATCGCCGACAGCGAGGCGTCCGCGAAAGCCGCGATCACGGCGCCGGCGGCAGCCGTCGGCAAGGCCATCGGCGTGCTGGTGCTGCCGCTCGGCAACGAAAGCTCGGCCACCAGCGGCGCGCCCAAGATTCCACCCGGCAAGTACGAAGCGCCGCCGCCGGTGGCAGGCGACCTGGCGTCGGCTGCGGAATGGATCGGAAGCATCGAGGTGCCCAAGAGCCAGTACGTCATCGACGTACTGGTGCAGGTCCGCAAGCGCTGATCGCTCAAGGCGCCGGAGCCGTCACGGCATAGGCCCGATCGACCAGTGCCTTGAACGCAGGCTCGTCGCGCAGCGAGGCGTAGAACGGATCGTTCCGCACATAGGCGCTGGTGATGACCGAATGCCCATCGAGCAGGCGCGCCAGCAACGCGATGGCGGTCGACTTGTCGCCGAGCACCGCGTAGACGCCGGCCAGCGGACCCAGGATGTCGCCGCTCGTCATCGGATTGCCGCAGCAGTACTCACGCAGCGCGGTATCGGCCAAGGTCCTTGCCGTCGTCGCTTCCCCGAGCAACGCATGATTGGTCGCCTGCGTGACGATCTGGTCCCAGGCTGCTGGATCGCCATTGCCAAGCCTCGCTTCGAGCAGCGCGATCGCCTGCCGCGCATGCCGGGCCGCCGTCGCCCGATCGCCTTTCAGCCAGTACAGCGCCGCCAGGTTGGATAGCGCTGGATAGGCGTCTCCACCGGCGTCGCCGGTCTGCCATTCCGGCTGCCGTCGGACTTGGTCGATCGCCTCGTCGAACTCCCCCAGGTAGTAATGGAAGCGCTCCAGTGCCGGCGCGTAGGTGATGCGCGGCAGCAGCTGCCGGACCCGGGCCAGATCGCCGCGCGCCAACGCCAGTCGAGCGCGATAGACCAGCACCGGCTGGCTGTCGCCGTCGACTCTCGCCAGCCGGTCGACCACGGCATCGGCCGCGTCGATCCGATGCAGCAGTTCCAGCGTGGTCACCACGTCGATCAAGGCGGCCTTCGAACGCGGCGCCATTTCGGCCGCGCGGCGCTGCAGCAGCAGCGCTTCGTCGAGCCGATCGCGCTGGCGGTAGGCGTCGCCCAGCGCACCGAGCGTGAGCACGTCATTCGGCAGCTGCCGCAGCGCCGTTTCGTACTCGGCGATGGCTGCGTCCAGATCAAAGCGGCCGTGGGCGTAATAGGCGCCCCAGCCACGGTGCAGCTCCGGCAGGTCGGGATTCAGCTCGGCTGCGCGGATCAATGCCTGGCGCGCCGCCAGCAGCCGCTGGTCACTGCGATCGGTCGCGGCATGAAAGGCCTGGACATGCAGCTCCGCCTGCAGCACATGCGCCAGCGCGAATGCAGGGTCCATCGTCAGCGCTTCGGCGACCGCCGCCAGCGCCGGCTCCAGCCGGCGCTCGTCGCGCGCGGCCAGCGCCTGCTGGTAGCGCGTCCAGGCGGCGACGCTGGCCGTCGGCACGGCATCGACGGCCCGCTGCTGCGTCACGGTGAAGCGCTGCCGAACCGCTTGCGCCACGTCGCGGGCAATGGCGCTTTGCACACCAAACAGGTCGGTCACCTGCCGTTCGTAGCTCTGCGCCCACACGTGATGGTCGGTCGCGGCATCGATCAGCTGCACCTGCACCATCAGTCGCTCGCCATCACGCTGCAGGCTGCCCTCGATGATCGAGTCGACCTCCAGCTCCTGTGCAATTTCCTTGAGCTTGCGTCGACCCGGGTCCCGGTACGGCTCGACCGACGTCCGCGAGATCACGCGCAGGCGGTCGATCCGCGCGAGGTTGGTCAGGATGCTGTCCTGCAGGCCCGAGGCCAGCAGCCCGTCATCGCGGCCGCTGGAAAAGCTGGCGAACGGCAGCACCGCGATGCGCAGCGGCGCTCCGCTTTCGCGCGTGGCCGGGCCGGCCCGGTACCCGGGCAGCAGCGCGGCGGCGGCGATGAGCACCAGGACTGCCGCCACCGAGGCGGCCAGCCGTCGGCGATCGAAGCGCGGCCGATTGCCTGCCTCCGGGTTCACCGACGGCGACGCCAGCGGCAGGACATCGAGCGCCTCGGCGCTGAACACCCAGACCGGCACGGGATCGGCGATGTTCTTGAGCCGGCATTCGCCCAGCGCATCCGGAGTCACGGGCAGGCGTCCGTGCAGCTGGGCCAGCGCCGCGCCGGACAGCGCCAGCCCGCCCGGTGGCGACAGCGGCAGCAGGCGGGCTGACACGTTCACGGCATCGCCGAATACCTCACGACCGCGATGGGCGACGTCGCCGACATGCAGGCTGGCCCGCAGTAGCACTGGGGCATCGTCAGCCGACGCCGGCGGCGTGACGCGCAGTGCGCGCTGGATCGCAGCGATGCAGCGCAGTCCGGCGTAGGGGCTGGCGAACTCCAGCAGGAAGCTGTCGCCGGCGGTCTCGATCTCGCGTCCGCCGAAGATCGCCAGCTGCCGCCGCACGATGCGTCGCTGCCAATCCAGTGCACGCGCGCCCGCCGCCTCGTCGCGATTGACGATGGCGCTGAAACCCACGATGTCGGTGAACACGATCGCCGCCAGCCGGCGGTGCTTCGCATCCGGATCGCGTGCCATGTGCCGTGCTCGGATGGCGGGACGGGGCGACGGCAAGCCGCGATCGCCGTCGTCCGAAGCTTAGCGGCAAGCCTTTGCAGCCGGACATGCAAAAACGCCCCGCAGCGTGCACGGGTGCACGCTGCGGGGCGTCTCGGGCGGCAGGCCGCCCGCCGAAAGGCGAATCAGCTGCGCGCGTAGGCGTCGATGCGCTTCAGGCACTCGGTCAGCACGCGGTCGCTGGTCGCGAAGCTCAGCCGCATGTGACCCGGCGTACCGAACGCCGAACCCGGCACCAGTGCCACCAGCCGATCCTTCAGCAGGATGTCGGCCAATTCGAGATCGTCCTTCAGGCCCTTCGCGGCCACCAGCCCGGACATGTCCGGGAACGCGTAGAAAGTGCCGTCGCTCGGCTGGCAGCGGATGCCCGGAATCTCGTTCAGGCCGGCGACCAGGAAATCGTGGCGACGCTTGAAGGCGACGGTCATCTCGGCGACGCAGGCCTGATCGCCATTGAGCGCGGCTTCGGCCGCCGCCTGGGCGATCGAGGTCGGGTTCGACGTGCTCTGGCTCTGGATGTCCGACATCGGCGTGATCAGCCACCTCGGGCCGCAGGACCAGCCCAGACGCCAGCCGGTCATCGAATAGGTCTTCGACACGGCGTGGATCACCACCGTGCGGTCGTACAGCGCCGGGCAGACGTTGACGATGTTGGCGAATGGCTCGTCGGCCCAGAGGATCTTCTCGTACATGTCATCGCTGGCGATGATCACGCGCGGGTGCTTCAGCAGCACCTCGGCGAGCGCGGTCAGTTCGGCGCGCGTGTAGGCCACGCCCGACGGGTTCGACGGCGAGTTCAGGAAGATCAGCCGGGTCTTCGGCGTGATCGCCGCCTCCAGCTGGGCGGCGGTGATCTTGTAGCGGGTGCTGGCGTCGGTCGGCAGGATCACCGGCTTGCCATCGGCCAGCAGCACCATGTCCGGGTAGCTGACCCAGAACGGCGCCGGGATGATCACTTCATCGCCGTCGTTGAGCAGCGCCTGGCACAGGTTGTAGCAAGCCTGCTTGCCGCCGACCGAAGCCAGCACCTGGTTCGGGGCGTAGTCCAGCCCGTTGTCGCGCTGATGCTTGGCGATGATCGCCTTCTTGAGCGAAGGCGTGCCGCCGACCGGCGTGTACTTGGTAAAGCCCGACTCGATCGCCTTGATCGCGGCCGCCTTCACATGCGCCGGCGTATCGAAATCCGGCTCGCCGGCAGACAGCGACAGCACGTCGAGGCCCTGCGCCTTGAGTTCACCGGCCTTGGCGGTGACGGCGAGAGTCGGAGAAGGCTTGATGCGACCCACCCGGGCGGCGAGTGTCTGATCCACGTTAGTTCCTGTCTTTGGTCGAGCGGCTGAAAAAAGCGCGCGAAGGATACTTGAACGCGGCTTTGCTGCGCAGTGCAGAGGGGCGTCAGATGACGCCGGTCGCGGCCTCCATCACCGTCAGCGCCGTCATGTTGACGATCCGGCGCACGGTCGCCGACGGCGTCAGGATGTGCACCGGCGCCGCACAGCCGAGCAGCACCGGCCCGATCGCGACGTTGTTGCCGGCCGCCGTCTTCAGCAGGTTGTAGGCGATGTTGGCGGCATCGAGGTTCGGGCAGACCAGCAGGTTGGCCTGGCCGGTCAGTGTCGATTCCGGCAGCACGCTGCGGCGCTGCACTTCGTCGAGCGCGCAGTCGGCGTGCATCTCGCCGTCGACGATCAGTTCCGGCGCCATCTCGCGCAGCAGGCGCAGCGTCTCGCGCATCTTCTGCGCCGACGGCGTGTCGCTGGAGCCGAAGTTGGAGTGCGACAGCAGCGCCGCCCGCGGTTCGATGCCGAAGCGGCGGATGGCATCGGCGGCCATCACCGTGATCTCGGCCAGCTGAGCGGCAGTCGGGTCGACGTTGACATGGGTGTCGACGATGAACAGCTGGCGGTTCGGCACCACCACGCCGTTCATCAGCGCGTAGCAGTTCGCCCCCGGCTTCAGGCCGATCACCCGGTCGATGTACTGCAGGTGGCGCCAGGTGGTGGTGAAGGTGCCGCAGATCATGCCGTCGCCCTCGCCCATCCGCAGCAGCATCGCGGCGATCAGGGTCGTCCGGCGGCGCATCTCGATGCGCGCGTACTGCGGCGTCACGCCACGGCGCGCCATGATCGCGTGGTACTCGCTCCAGTAGGCGTGATAGCGCTCGTCGAACTCCGGGTTGACCACCGTGAAGTGTTCGCCTTCGCGAATCCGCAGGCCGTACTTCTCAATGCTCTGCTCGATGACTTTCGGCCGGCCGACCAGGATCGGCCGGGCCAGCCTTTCGTCGATGACGATCTGCACGGCTCTGAGCACGCGCTCGTCCTCGCCCTCGGCAAAGATGATCCGGCTCTTCTCCGGCGGCACCCGGCGCGCGGCAGCGAACACCGGCTTCATCAGCGTGCCGCTGTGATAGACGAACTGCTGCAGGCTCTGCCGATAGGCGTCGAAGTCGGCGATCGGCCGGGTGGCGACGCCGGAATCCATCGCGGCCTTGGCCACGGCCGGCGCGATGTGCACGATCAGGCGCGGATCGAAGGGCTTCGGGATCAGGTATTCCGGGCCAAACGACAGGTCCTCGATGCCGTAGGCATTGGCCACGACATCGCTTTGCTCGAAGCGCGCCAGCTCGGCGATCGCCTTCACCGCCGCGATCTCCATCGCCCGGGTGATGGTCGTCGCACCGGCGTCGAGCGCGCCCCGGAAGATGAACGGGAAACACAGGACGTTGTTGACCTGGTTCGGATAGTCGGTACGGCCGGTGGCGATGATGGCGTCGTCGCGCACCGCGCGGACCTCGCTCGGCAGGATTTCCGGCGTCGGATTGGCCAGCGCCAGGATCAGCGGCCGGGTCGCCATGGTGCGCACCATCTCCGGCTTCAGCACGCCGCCGGCCGACAGACCCAGGAAGATGTCGGCACCCGGAATCACTTCTGCCAGCGTGCGGGCGGCGGTGGCCTGCGCATAGCGGGCCTTGTCCTCATCCATCAGCTCGGTGCGGCCCTGGTAGACCACGCCGGCAAGGTCGGTCAGCCAGATGTTCTCGATGCGGATGCCCAGCTCCACCAGCAGCTCGACGCAGGCCAGCGCCGCCGCGCCTGCGCCGCTGACGACGAGCTTGACCTCGTCGATCTTCTTGCCGACCACTTCCAGGCCGTTGGTGACGGCCGCGCCGACGATGATCGCCGTACCGTGCTGATCATCATGAAAGACCGGAATCTTCATCCGCTCGCGAAGCTTCCGCTCGATGTAGAAGCACTCCGGCGCCTTGATGTCTTCCAGGTTGATACCGCCGAAGGTCGGCTCCAGCGCGGCGATGATCTCGATCAGCTTGTCGGGATCGCGCTGGTCGACTTCCAGATCGAAGACGTCGATGCCGGCGAACTTCTTGAACAGCACCGCCTTGCCTTCCATCACCGGCTTGGCGGCCAGCGGGCCGATCGCACCCAGCCCCAGCACGGCGGTGCCATTGGTGATCACCGCCACCAGGTTGCCGCGCGCGGTGTAGCGGAAGGCGTTCGCCGGGTCCTTGACGATCTCCTCGCAGGCCGCCGCGACACCGGGCGAATAGGCCAGCGCCAGGTCGTTCTGGTTGACCATCTGCTTGGTCGGCGTGACCGCCAGCTTTCCGGGGGTCGGAAACTCGTGGTAGTCGAGTGCGGCCTTGCGCAGCGTGTCGATCGGATTCATGCGCGACGTCTCTTCGGGGGCTCGGGCGGGACGCGCATTCTAGGGAAACTTGCAGGGTGATCCCTCGACCACCGGATCAACGGGGGACCGCGGGCATCGCTAGCGATGCGACTCCGGCAGACCCAGCCTCGCCAGCGGCTTGGCGAAGAAATTCACGGTGCGCCTTTCGCGGCACACACCTTCGCAGCATAAGGGTCGTGCGTTTTCAGGTTCTGGATGACCGCCGCGAAACGCGGCTCGCAGCGGATCGGGTCCATGGCCGGCAGCATCACCGCCCAGTCCATGCTGGCGCCGGTCTCGATGGCGATGCGCTCGATGTAGTCCAGCGCCAGCTTCGGTTCGCCCAGCATCATCAGCAGCGCCGCGATCACCTGATCTTCCAGCGTATTGCCACTGGCGGGATCGGCCTGACTGTTGAACGGCAGCGCTGCCCATTTCAGGGCCAGCGCATGGCGGTCGGCGCGGCCGGCGAATGCGTCGATCAAGGCCTGCGTCTGGCCGCTGTGTCCCTGGGCCGCTTCCATCCGTTCGAACGCCGTCTTCGCGGAATCGAGATCGCCCTGCATCAGCCGGGCCAGCCCCAGGTACTGAAGGCAGGACGGATGCTCGGGAACAATGGCCAGCAGTTGCTCGCAGCGCTGCGCGGCTTCGGCAACTCTCCCCAGCGTCAGCAGCGAAAAGGCGTGGTTCTCGGCGATCACCGGCGAACGGGGGTCGAGCAGCGTCGCTCGCTCCAGCGATGCCAGCGCGGCCGAAAGCTGGCCGCTGGTGAACTGGTTGATCCCCAGCCATTGATGCGCGGTCGCGAACGACGGCCGCAGCAGGATGGCGCGGCGCAGCAGGGCATCGGAGGTCAGACGCTGACGGCTGTTGGCCGAATTGTTGCCCAGCGCGGCGTAAGCCTCGGGCAGCGCGGGATCGAGCGCCAGCGCATGCAGCGCCTCATCGGTCGACCGCTTCAATCCTTCGTTGAAACCCATGCGCGCGCTGTAGGCCGGCAGCACCGAGTAGACCAGCGCCAGCCCCGCATGGCCGGCCGCAAAGGTCGGATCGGCGGCCGTGGCCTGCTCGAACAGCTCGACCGCCTGCCACAGCGTGTCAGGGCGACGCGCATGCCACAGGGCGATGCCGCGCAGGTAGAGATCGTAGGCGGCGACATTGCTGGTGCCCGTCGATTGGCCGCCGGCCTGACCGGGGCCGGCAAGCTTCACTTCCAGCTCCTTGCCGATCGCGCTGGCGATCTCGTCCTGGATCGCGAAGATGTCTTCCAGCTTGCGATCGTAGGTCTGCGACCAGACGTGGAAGCCGCTGCCGGCGTCGATCAGCTGCGCGGTGATCCGCACCCGCTCGCCCTGCTTGCGGACGCTGCCTTCGAGCACCATGCGCACGCCGAGTGCCTGGGCGATGTCGGGAATCTCCAGCGTCTTGCCCTTGAACGAGAACGACGAGGTTCTGGCCGCCACCCGCAGCTCGGGCGCGCGCGCCAGCACGTTGAGAATCTCCTCGCTGACGCCGTCGGAGAAGTATTCGTTGGCGGCATCGCCGGACATGTTGACGAACGGCAGCACGGCGATCGAGCGCGCCGTGCCGGCATCACGCGCCGTGCCGGGGTCCTTGCGCAACACGAAGGTGTTGGCCAGCAGCACGACCACCGCCAGGCCCAATACGGCGATGATCCAGCGATCCATCGTCTTGCCCGTTTGCCGGGTCACCGACTGGCTGCGGTCGATCTCGCTTTCCAGCTTGATCCCCTGCGGCGTCCATTCGTAGAACCACGAGAACAGCAGCGCGAACGGAAAGCCGATCACCACCGCAATCACCACGATGCGAACCGTGCTGTTCGGAATGTCGAAGAACGGAAACACCTGCGTGGCCACCTGCACCAGCAGCCAGGCCGCAGCGGCGTAGAACATCGCCGCCCGATGGACGTTGCGGCGCTGCAGTTCGGCCAGGAAGCTCGTCGTCGACGGCATGCGGCGGTGCCCGGTGCTGGCGTTCTGACTTGGGAGGCGTCGATCCGCCGCCCGTCAGGCGGGGCGGAAAACGCGCGGAGCGACGGCGATCACGACGTCGTGATCGCCGACGGTCGGCAGTCTACCGTGCCGGCCGAGGCATCCGCGCCGCCGGCAGCATGCCGTCCGTGCGCCCGTTCATGAACCCCAGCGCAGGCTCAGGCCGGCGTGCACGCCGCGATCCGGCGCCGGCTCGAAATAGCGGCCATTGGCGTCGTTGACGATTACCGAGCCGATGTATCGCCGATCCAGCAGGTTGTAGACACGCACGAAGCCTTCGACATCCCAGCGGCCGATCAGCGCGCGATAGGCGGCGCTGGCGTTGACCACCGTGTAGCTCGGCGCGGCATCGCTGGCGATGTCGTTGACCGACACCTTGTCCGAGTAGCGGGCTTCCAGCGTCGCCGCCCAGCCAGGTTGGCCGCGCCGCCAGCTCAGCTCGCCGTAGACGCTGCCCTGGGCGACGCCGGGAATCGGATTGCCGTCGTTGACGGTCACCGTGGCGCTGCCGTTGTTGTAACGGTACTGCTCGGCGAACGTGGCATCGAGATAGCTGGCCGCCATCTGCAGGCGCAGCGCCGCCGGCAGCCGCAGCACCAGCCCCAGTTCGGCGCCGTGGCGGGCGGTGTCGGCGTTCTGGAAGCTAGCGCGACCATCGACCGTGGCGCCGGCCACGATCTCGTCGTCGCTGTCGATCTTGAACAGCGCCAGGGTCAGCAGGCCGTGGTTGCCGAACTGCTGCTTGACGCCGATCTCGACGCTGCGGCTGGTCGAGGCATCGAGCGCCAGGTTGAGGCCGCCTTCGCCGTCGCTGCGGTAGGACAGTTCGTTGAAGGTCGGCGTCTCGAAGCCGATGCCGGCGCTCAGGTAGAACAGCCGGCCCTCGGCCTGCTCGAAGGCCAGCCCGATGGTCGGCAGCGTGGCCGAGAAATCGGTGCTGCCGCTGTCGTCCGGATTGCCGGTGCGGATGTAGTCGTCTTCGGACTTGAACGCCACCCGGCTGTGCCGCACGGCGGCACTGAGCCGCCAACGCGGCTGAAAGGCGTATTCGGCGAACAGGAACTGGTCGAAGTTGTAGAGCCGGTTGTCCTCGTCGCGCCGCAGCGCGCCGCGCACGCCCAGCGCATCGCCGACGAAGTTCTCGTAGCCGCGCCGGTGCTCGTCGGCCAGCTGGTACTGCAGGCCGGCGCTCAGGCGCAGCTCGCCCAGCTGCCAGCTGCTGCGGGCATCGACCCCGGCCCCGTTGCGATCGAGATCGACGACGCCGCCGGCCCGCGCCGGCGACGCCTGTGCCGCCTTCGGGATCGACAGGAACTGCTCGATCCGGCGACCGCTGCCGTAGACGATCAGGTCCCAGTCGGCCGCCTTCGACCAGGCGCCGCTCCAGCCCAGCGCGGCGCGCCAGTCATCGGTGTTCTTGCGGGTGTTGTAGGTCTTCGCCACTGCCGCCACCTGGCGCGGGTCCTGCTCGAACTGCTGGCGGGTCAGGCCCAGCGGGTCTTCGGCATCACCGCCCCACAGCGCGCCGGCCAGCAGGCGCAGCTGCTGGCCGTTGCCGAGGTCGTAGCGGGCGTTCAGCGCGCCGACGTTGCGCTGCGCCTTGCTGTGATCGCGGTAGCCGGCGATGTCGTAGCGTTCCAGATCCAGCCGGTAGCCGAGCTTCTGGTCGGCAGCCCGGCCGCCGATCGCCAGCGCCTCGCGCCAGCTGCCGTAGTCACCGGCGCTGAAGCTCAGCTCGGTGCCCAGGCGCTCCGGCGGCGCCAGGCTGTAGGCGGCGATCACGCCACCGGCGCTGTTGCCGTACTGGTAGGCCAGCGGCCCGCGCAGCACCTCGATGCGATCCAGCGAACCGATCAGCAGGTTAGACACCGCACCCTGCCCGTCCGGCGCCGTCAGCGGCACGCCATCGGCCCGCAGCTGGATGCCGCGCACGCCGAAGGTCGAACGGGCGCCGTAGCCACGAATCTGGATCTGCAGATCCTGGGCGCTGTTCTGCCGGTCGCGGACATCGACGCCGGGAATGCTGTTCAGTGTCTCCGCCAGATTGATCTGCGGCCGGCCGCTCTTGAGCATCCGGGCATCGACCACGCCGACCGCCGCCGCCGTGCGCGCCTCGGTCTGCGGCACGCCGCCGGTCACCACCACAGCGGGCAGCTGCTCGACATGCGCCGCCTCGTCCTCGGCCGGCGCTTCCGCCCACACCGTCTGGCTGGTGGCGGCCAGCAGCAGGCCCGGCAGCGCGGAAAGGCCGCGTAACGCGCGCCTGCGGAAAACGTGTGGCTGGTTCATGTCGCACCGATGTCGTTCTGGTTGTGGTGAAGAAACGCCCGCCGAACTGCGCAAGCGGTATGCCGCCGCCGCTGCAATGGCCGAACCGGCCGCAAAGCCTGCCTCCGAGCGGCGGGCTGCGCCGCCTGCCCCTGCGACAGCTGTCGCAGCCCCGGCCGCGATCGCCATCGGCGGCGCAAGCGACTGCAACAGCTGTCGCTCGGCCGGCATCCGGTCCCGATCCGCCGGGCCGCCAACAAACGCAGCTTCGACAATGACTTGCCGGCCCCCGCGCGGCCATAGGACTGCGCCTCCGCCGCTGGCATTTCACTTGCCCTCTCGATGACGCCGCAAGACGGCACGCCCCCTATGGCGGCGTCCATAAAAACGTGAGGAGGAGTACCACGATGTCCAGAATGTCCCGGGGCCAGACCGGCCCGCTGTCGATCCGGATCGCCATTGCCGCGCTGTCCTTGTCTGCCGCAGGCGCGGCGTCGGCGATCACCTTCGACGTCATCGGCCCCGGCGAGTACGACCTTCCGGTCGACTTCGCGCCGTTCATCGTCTTCGTCCAGTACGCCACCGTGCAGGACAACGAGAAGGTCCGCGATGCCCGCGGCAAGAAGGTCGACGGCGACGGCAGCCAGCAGATCGTCGGCCTGTCGAAGTACGTGCGTTTCTGGTCACCGGAGTGGAACCGCAGGATCGGGCTGGCCTACGAGATCATCGTGCCGGAGATCGGCGTCCGCAACGAAGGCAGTGGCCGCTATGCCGGCGGCCTCGGCGATCCGCTGACCGGCTTCGCCGCCTGGTACCGGCCGACCGACAGCTCGACGTTCGGCATCCAGTCCTTCCTCGTGGTACCGGTCGGCAACGACTCGGTCAGCGACACCAACTGGAAGAACCTGACCAGCCTGCTGTGGAACTGGAAAGGCGGCAACTGGCAGGTGACCGGCAACGGCGGCTTCGTCTGGCAGGGCGAGCGCACCAATGGCGTCACGCCGGTGTTGAACTGGCATACCAACAACCGTTTCGGCTATCGCCTCCACCAGTACCTGGAGCCCTTCATCGGGCTCGACTACGAGTACGCCGGTGCCAAGGACGGCGCGCCGAAGAGCTGGGCCTTCGATGTCGGCGGCGGCGTGGTGCTGCACACCTTCAAGAACCAGTCGATCGCACTGCGCTACTCGACCACGGTCGACGGCGAAAGCCATGCCCAGAACGACAGCTTCAACCTGAAGTACGTCTACGTCTGGTGAGCCGGGCACGTCGCTGCCCGTCCTCCACCCGACTCCACTTCCGAACCCCACCCAAGGCAGAAGCCAGCGCTGCCGCTGGCGGCTGCACGCCGCTGCCGATCGCGCACCGCGCCCTCGCACCAGGAGAACCCCAGCTGATGTCCAACGAGTATCTGAACTACATCGATGGCCGCTTCGTCGTCCATCACGGCGACCGCATCGCCGTCCACAACCCGGCCACGTTCGAGCTGATCGCGACGGTGCCGGATGCCGGTGCCGAGGTTGTCGACGAGGCCGTCGCCGCCGCTCGCCGCGCCCAGCCCGCCTGGGAAAGGCTGCCGGCGATCCAACGCGCCAGCTACCTGCGCCAGATTGCCGCGAAGCTGCGCCAGCACACCGAAACGCTGGCGACGCTGATCGCCCGCGAGCAGGGCAAGGTGCTGCCGCTGGCCCGGGTCGAGGTGAACTTCACCGCCGACTACATCGACTACATGGCCGAGTGGGCACGCCGCCTCGATGGCGAGGTGCTGAGCAGCGATCGCGCCGGCGAACACATTTTCCTGCTGCGCAAGCCGCTGGGCGTGGCCGCCGGCATCCTGCCGTGGAACTTCCCGTTCTTCCTGATCGCCCGGAAGATGGCGCCGGCGCTGATCACCGGCAACACCGTGGTGATCAAGCCGAGCGAGGAAACGCCGCTCAACGCCTTTGCGTTCACCCGGCTGCTGGCCGAAACCGAATTGCCGCCGGGCGTCTTCAACTTGGTCTGCGGTCGCGGCGCCAGCGTCGGTTCGGCCTTGTCGGCGCACCCCGGCATCAACCTGGTGACCTTCACCGGCAGCGTCGGCACCGGCATCCGCATCATGCAGGCGGCCGCGCCGAACCTGACCCGGGTCAATCTGGAACTGGGCGGCAAGGCACCGGCCATCGTGCTCGCCGATGCCGACCTCGACCTGGCCGTCAACGCGCTGGTCGCCTCGCGGGTGATCAACACCGGCCAGGTCTGCAACTGCGCCGAGCGCGTCTACGTGCAGCGCAGCGTCGCCGAAGCCCTTACCGACAAGCTGGTTCAGCGCATGGCCGCGACCCGCTATGGCGACCCGCTGCGCGACGAGACGCTGGACATGGGGCCGCTGGTCAACCAGGCCGGGCTCGACAAGGTCGGCCAGCTGGTCGACGGCGCCCGCGCGGCCGGTGCCGAGATCCGCACTGGCGGTGCCGTCGCCACGCTGCCTCAGGGCTATCACTACCAGCCGACGATCGTGGCCGGCTGCCAGCCGCAGATGGCGATCATGCGGCAGGAGATCTTCGGCCCGGTGCTGCCGCTGCAGATCGTCGATGACCTCGACGAGGCGATCTTCCACGCCAACGATTCCGAGTATGGCCTGACGTCGTCGGTATTCACCCGCGACCTCAACGCCGCGATGAAGGCGGTGCGCGAACTGCAGTTCGGCGAGACCTACATCAACCGCGAGCATTTCGAGGCGATGCAGGGCTTTCACGCCGGCCGCCGCAAGTCCGGCATCGGCGGTGCCGACGGCCGCCACGGCCTGCTCGAGTTCACCGAGACCCACGTCGTCTATCTGCAGACGGCATGAACGCGAGCACGGCCACGATGAACGATCGCAAATCGACGCCGCGCTGCGCCTGCGCCGGCCTGGACCAGAACACCGACGGCAGCCGCCGGCAGATGCTGACCGGCGCGCTGAGCCTCGCCGCCCTTGCCGCCGGCAGCCTGCCAGCGCTGGCAGAGGACGGCGGACCGGCCCGCAGCACCAAGCCGCAGGCCGGCGACAAGCTGGCCTACGTGATGGGACCGAAGGCCGGACAGCCGATCCTGCCGGCCGATCTCAAGCCCGGCGAGCCGCCGACGTTGGCCTATCCGCTAGACCCGGCGACCGGCCAGGCGCTGGTTTCCAAGGCCGGCATGTTGACCGTGGTGCGCCTGAAGCCCGAGGACCTGAAGCCATCGAGTGCGGCCAACGCCGCCGACGGCATCGTCGCGTTCTCGTCGCTCTGCACTCACTACGGCTGCCCGATCACCACCTTGCACCCGAGCCAGACGCAGATCGTCTGCAACTGCCATGGCTCGGTGTTCAACGCCGCCGATCGCGGCGTCGTCACCAACGGTCCGGCCCAACGCCGGCTGGCGATGTTGCCGCTGGCGATCAAGGACGGCGCGCTGATCGTTAACGGCAAGTTCGATGGCCCGCTCGGGCCGCCGACCTGATGCCGCCTTTTCACCACACACCCCCGTCACCAGACGCTGCAAGCAGGAGGAGAAAACAACGATGAGAATGTCATTGATCACGGCTGCGCTCGGCGCAGTCATCGCATCCGCCGCCGTCGCGGCCAGCCCGGGCAGCGCACCGCAGCCGGACTACAAGCCCGTCACCGATGCCCGCCTGGCCAGCCCGGAAGCCGAGAACTGGCTGCTGACCAAGGGCAACTACGAAGGCTGGAGCTACAGCCGTCTCAAGCAGATCAACACCGCCAACGTGGCCAAGCTGAAACCGGTCTGGTCCTCGGCCACCGGCGTCAACTCCGGCCACGAGGCGCCGGCGATCGTCAACGGCGAGTACATGTTCGTGTCGACGCCGCACAACCACGTGTTCGCCTACAACGCCCGGACCGGCAAGCCGCTGTGGCACTTCCAGCGCGAGGTGCCCGAAGGCATCGGCGCTCTGCACCGCACCAATCGCGGCGTGTCGCTGTGGAAAGACAAGGTCTATGTCGGCAGCGTCGACTGCATGCTCAGCGCACTCGACGCCAGGACCGGCAAGCTGCTCTGGGAAGCTCAGGTCTGCGACTGGGAAACCGAGAGCGCCTACATCACCTCCGCGCCGCTGGTCGTCAAGGGCAAGGTGCTGATCGGCCCGTCCGGTGGCGAGTTCGGCGTGCGCGGCTTCCTGAAGGCCTTCGACGCCGAGACCGGCAAGCTGGCCTGGACCCGCTACGCGGTGCCGGCGCCCGGCGAGAAGGGCTCGGAAACCTGGCCGCAGACCGGCGAATGGAAGGACGCCTGGAAGAAGGGCGGCGGTACCATGTGGATGCCCGGCAACTACGATTCGAAGAACGACGTCATCTACTGGGGCGTCGGCAACGGCGCGCCGTGGCTGGGCGACCAGCGTCCGGGCGACAACCTGTATCTGGCCTCGGTGCTGGCGCTCGATCCGGCGACCGGCGACATCAAGAGCCACTTCCAGTACCACTGGAACGACTCCTGGGACTGGGCCGGCATGAACGCGCCGACGCTGGTGGAGTACACCAAGAACGGCAAGAAGGTCAGCGGCATGGTCAGTGCCCAGCGCAACGGCCGCCTGTACTGGCTGGACCGCGACGCCAAGGGCACGATCACCTACAACAAGTCCGAGCCCTACGTCACCAACACGGTCTTCACCGCAATCGACCCGAAGACCGGCCGGCCGAGCTACAACAAGGACGCCAAGCCGCATACCAACGAAACCCACACCTATTGCCCGAGCCTCTGGGGCGGCAAGGACTGGCCGTACGAGGCCTACAACCCGGACACCGGGATGCTGTACATCCCGTACAACGACAACCACTGCCTGACGCTGACCGGCTTGATCCAGCCGATCATTCCCGGCACCTGGTCGGCCGGTGTGGACATCAACAAGCTCGACCTGTCGGTGAAGAACAGCTTCGACCACATCGGCGGCATCCAGGCCTGGAACATCGATAGCGGCAAGGAAGTCTGGCGCGAGAAGTACCCGCATTCGTGGAACTGGGGCTCGATCCTGACCACCGCCGGTGGCCTGCTGTTCGCCGGCGGCACCAACGACAAGATGTTCCGCGCCTACGATGCCAGGTCCGGCAAGCTGCTGTGGGAGTTCCCGACGCCGTCCGGAATCATCTCGCCGCCGAGCAGCTTCTCGATCGACGGCAAGCAGTACATCGCCGTGGTCTCCGGCTATGGCGTCGATGCCCAGTGGATCCAGGGCAAGATGCACGGCCTCGCCGGCTGGGACGAGAAGGTGCCGGAAGGCGGCAGCGTTTGGGTATTCGCGCTCGGCAACTGATGGCGTGACGCCACGCCGGGCCGCCCGGTCCCCGCACGGGGATCGGGCGGCCTTGCTGTATCAGCCTGCCCCAGCGCTGCCTCAGGCCTGGCGCAGCGCCGCCGCCCGCGCCCGCTCGACATCCGGGCTTAGATAGGTCGCTTCCGGAATCTCGCCGAGGCGCGATCCATGAACCTGCTCGGTGGTGCAGCCGTAGAACTTCTGGAACTTCATGATCAGCGGCCCCCACTTGTCGGGATCGATGCGATCGGTGGTGCCGGCCATCAGCAGTTCCGGGTGCACGTGCACACGCGTGATGCGCACCTCGAACACCTTGATGCCGACCTTCCACATCGGGTCGTCGGCCATGAAGCCGTTGGTGGCGGCCAGCACCGCTTCCATCTGCACCGGGCACTCCAGCGCCCGCGGCGCTTGCACCGTCTCGCTGGGCACCGGCGTCAGGCCGGAGATCTCCCACTTGTTCTTTTCGTGCGTGTACTGGCGCATCTGCTTGGCGGCCGGCACCGGGTTGGAGCCGGTCAGCCGCGCCAGCCGGTCGACATGGCCGACCAGCGCCGGAGACGGCAGGTTCAGCACGCATTCGCCGGTGCGAATCAGGTTCTCGGTGTTCTTCGAGCTGGCATCGAGGCCGAGGATGCAGCGCCAGCCCAGCCAGAACGCCGAGGACATCGGCGCCAGGTTGGAACTGCCGTCCTCGTTGCTGGTGCTGATCAGCACGACCGGCGTGCCCCAGTACAGGATCGCAGGCTCGACGGAAACGGTTTCGATGCGGGGGGCTGCAGTCATGGGCTCGGCGCTCGCGGTGGTGAAGGTGACGGCAGTCTGCGAGAGCGCCCGGCCGCGCTCACTCCGGTTCTTGCGGCGGTATTCGGTGCCTCGATTCATCGGCCGACGGCACCTCGCCCCGCTTGACGCGCCCTTCAAACTGCGCGGACGCTCGCACCGCCTGCCCCTCCACCAGGCCCGGAGTCCGCCCCATTCCCCTGAACCGCAAACTGCATCAGCCGTACGGCGCCGCGCAGCGCCTTCGTGATCACCACAGTGCTGCCCGGTGGCTCGCCGCGCTGCTGCTGGCCGGCGCGGCGCCGTCGTTCGCCGACGAGGTCCCAGGCGTGGTGCTGGACGGCTCGTATGCCTTCCTCGGCGGCCCGCAGTTCAGTCTGAATGGCGGCGGCGAGCAGCCGGTCGGACGCCTGGCCCGCGGCCCGGATGGCAGCTTCTACGGCGTGACGGCTGGCTATGGCGCCGGTGACGCGGATTACGGCGAGATCTCGACGCCGCCCACCATTTTCCGGATCAAGCCGGGTCCCGGCGGTGGCTTCACCACGCTGCACCGCTTTGCCGACACCCAGGCCCAGGGCGGCTACCTGTTCGGCCCCAGCGATGGCCTGGTGCGCGGCGCCGACGGCCACTACTACGGCACCACCATCGGCGAGATCTTCCGCATCACTGCCGACGGCACCTACAGCATCCTTCACCACTTCGACCCGGCCGGCAGCGAAGGCTTCGGTGGCGCGGCGCTGACCCTGGGGCGCGACGGCCGCCTGTACGGCGTCACCGGCGGCGGCGCCTTCGGCATCTTCCCCAACAGCCTTGGCGGCGTGATCCGGGTCGAAGCCGACGGCCAGGTGACGGTGCTGCACCGCTTCACCGGTGCCGAAGGCCGGGCGCTCGCGATCGGCAACCTGCTGCAGGCGCGCGACGGCAATTTCTATGGCGTCACCTGCTGCGGTGGCGCGGCCGGCGCCGGCAGCCTGTTCCGGATCACTCCGGCCGGCGATTACACGGTGCTCTACGCGTTCCCGGCGGACCAGGGCGGCCCGAAATCGCCGCTTGTGCAGGGTCAGGACGGCGATCTCTACGGCAGCACCCAGGGCTATATCGACAGCGAAGGCGAGGAGCGAGCGGCCGGCACCGTGTTCAGGATCACTGCGGCTGGCGAGGTCCACACGCTGCATGCGTTCTCGGTGGCGCGCGGAGAAGACGGCATCTATCCCGGCGGCCTGGTGGCCGGCGCTGATGGCCGCATCTATGGCGTTGCCCGGGGCGGTGGCCGCGCCGGCGGCGGCGCGGTCTTCAGGGTCGACCGGGACGGCCGCTACGAAGCGCTGTACGCCTTCGACGGCGCCCACGGTGCCGGCCCGGCCGCGTCCTTGCTGGAGGTCGGCGGCAAGCTCTACGGCAGCACGGCCGGCGGCGGCGCCCATGGCGCCGGCACGCTGTTCAAGCTCGATCCCGGCATGGTCACCGTGAAGCTGGCAGCGCTGGCGACCACCGTTCATGCCGCCCCCGATGCCAAGGCCATCCTGGCCTGGACAGCGGCGCGGGCCAGCGCCTGCGTGGCGGGCGGGGACTGGGCCGGCAACCGGCCGGCCAGCGGCGTCGCAGCCGTACCGACACCGGCCATCGGCACCCGCGTCTACACGCTGACCTGCACCGGGCTGAACGAGTCGACGACGGCCCACGCCACCGTGAACGTGGTGCCGTGATGCGAGCGTCCTGAGGTCTGCGGCAGCCAGCTGCCGCCAGCGCCGGCCTCAGCAGAACTGCGTCGGCGCGACGATCCCGTGACGCTTCATCCGCCGGTAGATCGTCGCCCGGCACAGGTTCAGCTCGCGGGCCACGTCGCTGATCACCCAGTGATGGCTGCGCAGCGTGTCGAGCAGCTGCTGGCCGTCGCCGACGTGGCCGGCGCGGCCCGGCGCCTCGACCGCGCCAGGCTGGACGGAGGGCGTCGACGCCGCCAGCAGTTCCAGCCCACGCGAAGGGCCGAGCGCGGCAGCGCGGACTTCGGCCGGCAGATCATCAAGATCGATGCCGCGGGCATCGGCCATCGACAGCGCATAGCGCAGCGCGTTGCGCAGCTCGCGGATGTTGCCGGGCCAGCGGTATTGCAGCAGCAGTTCCAGCGCCTGCGGCGCAATCGCCTCTGATGCGCCGAGCGCACATGCCTCGTCGCGGAGGATGCGGCGGACCAGGTAGGCGAGGTCACGGCGTTCGCGCAGCGGCGGCAGCTGCAGGGTCGCACCGGAGAGCCGGTAGTACAGGTCTTCGCGGAACGCGCCGGCCGCAATCTGCTCGCGCAGCCGGCGGTGCGAGGCGGCAATCACCGTCAGGCGCAGCGGGATCGGCTTGTCACCGCCGAGCGGCAGCACCTCGCCTTCCGACAGTACCCGCAGCAGGCGGGTCTGCAGGGGCAGCGGCATATCGCCGATCTCGTCGAGGAACAAGGTGCCGCCATCGGCGCGCTGGATCAGACCGACCATGCCGCGGCTGCGGGCGCCGGTGAAGGTGCCCGGCAAATAGCCGAACAGTTCGCTTTCGATCAGCGATTCCGGCAGCGCCGCGCAGTTGATCGCCACGAAGGCCTGCGCGGCGCGCGGACTGGCCTGATGCAGCGCCTTTGCCAGCACTTCCTTGCCGGTACCGGTCTCACCCTGGATCAGCACGTTCAGCGGCCGGCGAGCCAGCCGCCGCGCCTGGTGGATCAGCTGGTTCATCTGCGGATCGTCGTCAGCCAGCGCTTCAAGCTCGGCGACATTGCCTGGAGCAGCAACGCCGCTGGCCGCCGCCGGCTGGCCGCTTGCAGGCGCCGGACGGCGCGGTGCGCGCACGGTGGCGTAGCAGACCTGATCGGTCCAGGTTTCCAGCGCGCCGCACTCGTCGGCTTCGGCGCCGCACGCGAGTCGCCAGATGTCGACGGCGCGGTTGCGGAACACCGCCGTCAGGCCGTGACCGACCAGGCCGCCGCGTGCCACGCCGTCGATCAGCTGCAGCTGGGCGCGGGCGCCGCTGTTGGCGCCGACGATCACGCCATCGCCGTCGAAGGCCAGCATCGCTTCGGCATTGACGTCGACCAGCGCGGCGTTGCGGCTCAGCTTGAGAATCCAGCGATCGCCAAAGTGGCGGATGAAGTTGGCGTCTTCGATCATCCGTCCGTACAGCGCCGTCAGCCGGCTGATCAGCGGCTGGCTGCCGCGCGATTCCGCCGTGCTGATGGTCGACAGGTCGAGCGCGCCCATCAGCTCGCCTTCCGGGTCGTATAGGGGCGTGGCGGTGCAGCTGAGATCGAGGTTGCCGACGTAGTAATGATCGCGGCTGTCACAGCTCAGCGTGCGTCGCTCGACCAGGCAGGTGCCGATGCCGTTGGTGCCCGCCAGCTGCTCATGCCAGTTGGCGCCGGCAATCAGGCCGGCGCGCATCGGCGCTTCGGTGCTCGCCGTACCGAGGAGATCGAGGGTGATGCCGTCGGCATCGGCCAGCATCAGCACATAGCCGAGATCAGCGACCTGGGCATGCAGCTGCTCCATGCCGGCGCGCGCCGTGCGCAGGTAGCGCTCGTGCTGCGCGCGCCGCTCGCGCAGCCGGCTGGAAGACTCCACCTGCAGGCGATAGCGCGACGAGGGATCGAGGCTGTAGTCCCGGTAGCAGCGCATCCAGGAGCGATGGATCGGATTGTCGTCGGCCAGCGTCGGCAGCGCCGCGTCACGGCCGACCACTTTCATCACTGCTTCGACATGGTTTTGCGATGGGTTCATGGCACGCCTCCTGTCATCAGCGACGCCGTCGCGGGCAGGCGGCGCCGGGCCCTGCGGATGGATCGCTAGCGGCGCTGCTGCCGGCGCTGCGCCAGACGATCACGGAACGACTGCGGTGCCGGCCGCAGCGGTGCCCGCGCCAGCGTCCAGCCGCCTTGCCACGGCGGCGTCAGCCAGCGCAGCCGGGCCGCCAGCCAGACCAGCAGCCGATAGCGCATCGGCTGGCTGTACAGCCAGCGCCAGGCCTTCCAGGCCAGCGTCTCCGGCCAGCGGCGCAGCTCGCCCTGGCCACGCAGCGGCTGCTCCGGCGGCGTCGCCGATTGCGCGACGCTGTGGCGGCCGGCTTCGCGCAGCCGCATCAGCAGATCGGGAATCGGGATGCCGACCGGGCAGACCTCGCCGCAGGCGCCGCACAGGCTCGATGCCGTCGGCAGGTCGCGGGTCTCGTGCAGGTTCTGCAGGTGCGGCGAAATGATGGCGCCGATCGGCCCCGGATAGGTGGTGCCGTAGCTCAGGCCGCCGATCCGCGTGTAGACCGGGCAATGGTTCATGCAGGCACCGCAGCGGATGCATTGCAGCGTGGCCCGGAAGCGCTGCTCGCGGTAGGCCTGGGTACGGCCGTTGTCGAGCAGGATCAGGTGCATCTCGCGCGGGCCGTCCTTCTCGCCCGGCCGGCGCGGGCCGGTCAGCACGTTCAGGTAGGTGGTGATCGCCTGCCCGGTCGCCGAGCGGGTCAGCAGCGCGAACAGCGGCGCGACGTGCTCCAGCTTTTCGATCACCTTCTCGATGCCGGTGATCGCGATGTGGACGTCCGGCACCGAGGTGCACAGCCGGCCGTTGCCTTCGTTCTCGACCAGCACCAGCGAGCCGGTCTCGGCGACCATGAAGTTGACGCCGGACACGCCGATGCGGGCGCTGGCGAACTTGTCGCGCAGCGCGCGGCGGCCGATGGCGATCAGTTCGTTGACGTCATCGGTCAGCGGCGCGCCGTCGATGTGTTCGTGGAAGATCTCGGCGACATCGCGCTTGGTCTTGTGGATCGCCGGCATGATGATGTGGCTCGGCCGGTCGCCGTCGAGCTGCAGTATGTACTCGCCCATGTCGGTCTCGACGCAGTCGATGCCCTGCGCGGCCATCGCATGGTTCAGCTCGATCTCCTCGCTGACCATCGACTTGCCCTTGACCATCAGCGGCGCGTCGTGACGCCGCGCCAGATCCAGGAAGATCGCGTTGGCGTCGGCCGCCGTCTCCGCCCAGTGCACCTGCACGCCCAGCGCGGTCAGCCGTTCCTCGAGCTGCACCAGCAGCTCCGGCAGCCGGGCCAGCGCGTGCTGGCGCACCGCTTCGCCAACCCGGCGCAGCCGCTCGAAGGCAGCCGGATCGGGGAACTGCCGGGCCCGGCGTTCGATCAGGAAATCCATCGCGCCGCTGAAACTGTCGCGCAGCTTCGGATCGTTCAGCGCAGCCCGGGCGTTGGCGTGGAAATCGGCCAGCTTGATCGGCGCTTCAGCGTGCATCGGCGTCTCCGTCCTGCACCAGCAGGATCACCAGTTCGCGCGGCCCGTGCGCGCCGTAGACCAGCAGGCGCTGGATGTCGGCGGTCTTCGACGGGCCCGTGATGGTCAGCAGATTGCTCGGCATCGCCTGCGCCCAGCCGTAGTGGCGAATTGCCGCCAGCAGCGAATCGTGCAGCGCGTGCTCCTGCAGCAGCGCGATGTGCAGTGGTGGCACCAGCGACAGCGTGCGCGGCTCCTCGACACCGGGCTGCAGCAGCAGGCTGCCGCTGGCAGCGATGCCGCCGAGCGTGGTGGTGATGCCGGCGTCGGCGGCGAACAGCTCCGGCTTCAATGCAGCCAGCTCGCGATCGAACCAGCGGAGCTGGTCCGCCGGCACGGTGGCCTGCAAGGTCGCCGCAATCGGGCTGCCGGGGCCAGCGAACAGCTGGCGCACACCGCGCGCGCGCAGCAGCGCCAGCAGCTGCACCGGCCAGTCGAGCAGCGTGGTTTCGATGACCTCGGCCTGCCAGCTGCGGGCATGGCGGATGAAGCGCTGCCGGCGGCTTTCGCCGGCCGGCTCGGCGACCAGCGGCGCCAGCGCTGCATCGACCTCCGGTGCGCGTGCGCCGGCAGGCTCGCGGCGTGCCTCGTGCAGCCGCGCGAAGATCGCCGATCGGGCGCGCTGCGATGCCGAGCCTGAAGCGCTCATCGCCCGGCCCCTTCGCCAACGCTGGCGTCCAGCCGTTCGCGGATCAGGCTGGCGATATGACGGCCGCGCTGCGGTTCGCGGCGCTTCTCCAGCATCAGGTTCAGGCTCAGCAGGCAGCCGCAGTCGGCGCTGACCATCGCATCGCAGCCGGTGGCGCGGATGGCGTCGAGCTTGTCCGAGGTCATCGCCGCCGAGATCTCCGGATGCTTCACCGAGAAGGTGCCGCCGAAGCCGCAGCATTCGGACTCATGGGCCTGCACCACCAATTCCACGCCCGGCAGCCGTTGCAGCAGCGCCCGGCCGCATTCCAGCGTGCCCATCTCGCGGCGCGCGCTGCAGGCGGTATGCAGCGCCACCCGCAACGGGCTGCGGCGGGCATGCGCCAGGTTCAGATCGGCGACGTTCAGCAGGTAATCGGTGAACTCGATGGTCCGCGCGGCGATTCCTTCGGCCTTGGCCAGACGCAGCGGATCATTGGTGAAGAGCTTCGGCCAGTGGTGCTTGAGCATGCCGCCGCAGGAGCCGGATGGCACCACGATCGGCCACGGCTCCGGGAACAGGTCGAGCTGGGCCGCGGCGACCTTGGCTGCTTCCTCGGGAAAGCCGGTGGTGTACGCCGGCTGGCCGCAGCAGGTCTGGCGCAGCGGCACATGCACGGTGACGCCGCTGCGTTCGAGCACGTCGATGGCATCGATGCCGGCATCCGGCGCGAACATGTCGATCACGCAGGTGGCGAAGAAATACACGTTGGGCGCGCTGCGGTGCATCGCGGTGCCAGCTGCTGCAGACATCGGTTTCCTCCTGGAACGCTTCCGGCGAGCCGCCGGCGCAATCGCGTGGTGATGGCCGGCAGTCTGGTCGCCGACCCGGCGACTGTGATATTGGTCCGACCAATTTCGAGAGCGCTGGCCGATGCACGACAACGAACTGTCCCGTGGTGATGCGATGGCCGAGGCGATCGAGCGCGCCATCGTCGCCCGCGAGTTCGAAGGCCGGCTGCCGCCGGAACGGGTGCTGGCGGCGCGCTTCCGGGTATCGCGCGGCACCGTGCGGGAAGCGATCGGCAAGCTGGTGGCGCGCGGCCTGCTGAGCCGCCGGCAAGGCGCCGGCACCTTCATCCTCGATGACACCGATCGCCGCACCGCCGAGATCTGGTCGGACATGGTCGAGCGGCATCCCCGGCTGCAGGAAAGCCTGATCGAGTTCCGCACGATGATGGAATGCCGCAGCGCCGAGCTGGCGGCGACACGGCATACCGCCGCCGATCGCCGACGCTTGCAGCAAGTGGCGCGCGATGTCGATGCCGCCTACGGCGCCAGTGACCGGCGCGCCCAGATCGAGGCCGACGTGGCCTACCACCGCGCCATCGCCGACGCCGCGCGCAACCCGGTTTTTTCCTACCTGATGGGTTCGCTACTGAACCTGCTGCACGACCACGTCCAGCTCAGCATTGCCGGCCTGCAGCCGGACACCGAACCGTCGCGACAGCTGCGTGCGCAGCATCAGGCCCTGATCGACGCCATCCTGTCCCGCGATGCCGCCGCCGCCGGCCGTGCCGCCGGCCGGCACATGGACTACGTGCGGGTGCAGCTCAACGATCTGCGCAGCGCCGCGTAGCGCCGCCTGCCCTCGCGAACCAGCGCGGTCAGCGCGCTTCGGGCGGCTGATTCTGCCGGGCGATCGCGGCTTCGGTTGTCGCCAGCGCCTGCTTGAAACGCGGGTCATCCCGGTAGCCGTCCCAGACCGGCGACAGGCGCAGGTCGGCGATGTTCAGGACGGCGGGATCGTCGGCCAGCCGGATCAAGGCATCGAGCGCCTCGTCGCGCAGTCCCGCCAGCGCCAGGACGGCCGCCTCGGTACTGCGCAGCGAAATCCTCGAGAACGCGTCGTTGCCGGCCAGTTCCACGCCGAGCCGGGCGTCGCGGCGCGCGGCATCGACGTCGCCGAGGCCGGCTTCGATCATCGCCAGGCTCGTGGCGATGTAGCCGTTGTCGCCCCAGTGGGCGCGCAGGGCGTTCAGCTGAGACAGCCCTTCCCTGAACGTGGCGGTCGCCGCCGGCAGGTCACCCTGCCAGCGCAGCGACCAGCCCAGCAGCGGGTAGTAGATGAACGTCCAGCCGTCGAGTGCGAAACCCGGCGCCGTCATCGCAGCGCGATAGCCCTTGCTGACTGCCGCATAGTCGCGGCAAACCGTCGCCAGCCAGAGCTGCACGCCCAGCAATGAGGGATCGTCGATATTGACCGAACGCGGATCCAGCAGGCGGCCCGCCGCTGCGATATCCCCCTCGACGAGATGGTTGCCGGCCTTCTGGGCGATCAGGTAGACGTTTCCCGGCTCCAGCGCCAGCCCGCGGTCAAGCCAGCGCTGCGCTGCCACCGTGCGGCCGATGGTGGACAGTGTTTCGGCGAGCATCGACAGGTAGGAGATGTTGCCCGGGTCGAGCACGATCGCCTGCTGAGTCAGTTCGATCGCCTGCTGGTAGTTGCCGGCGCGGCGCTCGACGAGCGCACGCGCACTGAGTGTTTCAGCGCTGTTCGGCAAGCGCCGGCTGGCTTCGGCAAGGGCCGCCCGCGCGCCATCGAAGTCAAGCGTGCGGTACAGGAAATAGCCCTTGGCCAGCCAGCTTTCGGCGGCATCCGGCGCCAGCTGCATGGCCTTGTCCGCACCGCTGCGGGCGGCTTCCAGGCGTTCGGCGGCGCGATCCAGCGCCTGGAAGTAAAGCAGCCCGTCGACGATCGACTTGTAGGCCCAGGCCTGCGCGAAGCCGGGATCGAGTCGCACCGCTTCGGCGAAATTCTCCGACGCGGCGCGCAGCAGCACCGGCGAGAACGCGGCCTTGTGGCCTTCGAGGCCGCGCAGGTAGGCGTCGTAGGCGGCCGGGTTCAAGGTCGGCTTGCGCGCCAGCAGCTGCTGCTCTTCGCCGCTGAGCCGGGTGTCCAGCGTCCGGGCAATGGCGGTGGCCACCTCGCCCTGCACGCCGAGGATGTCGTCGGTGCTGCGATCGTAGATCTCGCCCCACAGATGGCTGTCGTCGGCGGCGCGGATCAGCTGCACATTGATCCTCACCTTGTTGCCGACCTTCTGGACACTGCCTTCGAGGATGTGCGCCACGCCCAGCTTCGCCGCGATGTCCTTGAGATTGCCCGGATGGCCGCCGTACTCGGCGGTCGAGGTCCGCGAGGTCACCCGCAGCGCGCCGACCGTGGCCAGCCGGGTCAGGATCTCGTCCTGGATGCCGGTGGCGAAGTAGGCGTTGTCGGCATCCGCCGACAGGTTCTCGAACGGCAGCACGGCGATCGACTTGTCAGCGGTGGCGGCGGTGGGCGACGGCGTCAGCAGCCGGTCGGTCAGCAGCAGCACCACGGCCAGCGCCAGCACCGCGATGATCTAGCGATCTATCGTCTTGCCCGTTTGCCGGGTCACCGAGACGCTGCGGTCGATCTCGCTTTCCAGCTTGATCCCCTGCGGCGTCCATTCGTAGAACCACGAGAACAGCAGCGCGAACGGAAAGCCGATGACCACGGCGATGACGACGATGCGCACCGTCTCGTCAGGAATGCCGAAGAACGGAAACACCTGGGTGGCCACCTGCACCAGCAGCCAGGCCGCCGCGGCATAGAACATTGCCGCCCGATGGACGTTGCGGCGCTGCAGTTCGACGAGTAGCGAAGGGCGACTCACAACGCTCCGAAGGGCCGGGTCATGACGGGGTGTCGACCGAAGAATAACCCGCCGGCCGGATTCCTCCGACCGAAACGGATCAGGGCGCCGAAGCGCCCTGATCGTTGCAGCCGTTCAGCTGAACCGCAGACTCAGTTCTTGGTCTTGTCGACCAGCTTGTTCTTCGAGATCCACGGCATCATCGAGCGCAGGCGGGTGCCGACTTCCTCGATCTGATGCTCGGCGCCAAGGCGGCGGCGGGCCTTCAGCATCGGCTGGCCGGCCTGGTTCTCGAGCACGAAGTCACGGGCGAACTTGCCGGTCTGGATGTCGGCCAGCACGCGCTTCATTTCCTTCTTGGTTTCTTCGGTGACGATGCGAGGGCCGGTCACGTAGTCGCCGTACTCGGCGGTGTTCGAGATCGAGTAGCGCATCGTCGAGATGCCGCCTTCGTACATCAGGTCGACGATCAGCTTCAGTTCGTGCAAGCACTCGAAGTAGGCCATTTCCGGCGCGTAACCGGCTTCCACCAGCACTTCGAAGCCGGCCTGCACCAGGGCGGAGGCGCCGCCGCAGAGCACCGCCTGTTCGCCGAACAGATCGGTTTCGGTCTCTTCGCGGAAATTGGTCTCGATGATGCCGGCGCGGCCGCCGCCGTTCGCCGAGGCATACGACAGGGCGATCTGCTTGGCGGAGCCGGAGGCGTCCTGGTGGATCGCGATCAGGCTCGGCACGCCGCCGCCCTGGGTGTAGGTCGAGCGCACGGTGTGGCCCGGGCCCTTCGGCGCGACCATGATCACGTCAAGGTCGGCGCGCGGCACGATCAGGCCGAAGTGGATGTTGAAGCCGTGGGCGAAGGCCAGCACGCCGCCTTCCTTCAGGTTGTTGACGACCGACTGCTCGTAGATCGCGCGCTGGTCCTGGTCCGGGGCGAGGATCATGACCACGTCGGCGGTCTTCACCGCTTCAGCCACTTCCAGCACCTTCAGGCCGGCATTGACCGCCTTGACCCAGCTCTTGGAACCCTTGCGCAGGCCGACGGTGACATCGACGCCGGAGTCCTTCAGGTTCTGCGCATGGGCATGGCCCTGCGAGCCGTAGCCGAGGATCGTGACCTTGCGCGACTGGATGATCGAAAGGTCGGCGTCTTTGTCGTAGTAAACGGAAATGCTCACAGCGGTTCCCTCTCGTGGGACGGATGAAGCGCGGATGCGTCTTCAGTGGATCGGATCGTTGTTGTCGTCGGCCGCAGCCGCCGCGTGTTCAGACCGGGGCGGCCAGCACGCTGACGCCGCGCTCCAGCGCGGCAGTGCCGCTGCGCACCAGTTCGAGCACACGGGCGGTGGTGCCGATTTCGGCGAGGAAGGCGTTCACCTCGGCGCCGGAGCCGGTCAGCTGCACGGTGCGGGTGGTGTCGGTCTCGTCGAGGATCTGGCCGTGGTGGCGCAGCACGCTGTCGACGACGCGCTGCAGGTTGTCGCCGTCGACCGCCACTTTCAGCATCACCAGCTCGGCTTCCAGGTGGTCGCGGCCGGCGAGATCGACGATCTCGACGATCTCGATCAGCTTGCGCGACTGCTTGATGATCTGCTCGACGACCGACTCGCTGCCGTAGGTCACCAAGGTGATGCGCGACAGGCTGGGGTCGTGGGTCGGCGCGACGGTCAGCGACTCGATGTTGTAGCCGCGGGCCGAAAACATGCCGGCGACGCGCGCGAGTGCGCCTGCTTCGTTCTGGAGCAGGATGGAAACGATGTGGCGTTGATCTTGGCGCATAGGGCGCGCACGGTAGCCGCAGCGCGCGTCGGACGCAAGACAGGAACGGGCCTGATCCGGCGGGGACATGCTATAAAAGCGCCCCTTTTCGTCTCCCTGACCCGTTGATGGGAGCCTTTTCGCGTCAGAACCCGAGCTTCGACAGATGAACGCACCGCAGCAGCACGACTTTCACCCTCTCGCCGGCCAGACGATGAGTGGTGCCGACATCATCGTCCAGGTCCTGGCCGATGAGGGTGTCGATGTCGTGTTCGGCTATTCCGGTGGCGCGATCCTGCCGACCTACGACGCGATCTTCCGCTTCAACGCCAAGCACCCGACCGCCGCCGGCGGCGATCCGATGCCACTGATCGTGCCCGCCAACGAGCAGGGCGCCGGCTTCATGGCTGCCGGCTATGCCCGCTCCTCGGGCCGGGTCGGCGTGGCGCTGGTCACTTCGGGACCGGGTG
Organism: Nevskia sp.; assembly: GCF_051860985.1. Lineage (NCBI taxonomy): Bacteria > Pseudomonadati > Pseudomonadota > Gammaproteobacteria > Nevskiales > Nevskiaceae > Nevskia > Nevskia sp. Next base: position 66,064 of record NZ_JBIMKV010000011.1, read on the forward strand.
CGACCAACACGGTCACGCCGGTGCGCGACTCGATGGCCGACTCGACGCCGATGATCGTCATCTGCGGTCAGGTGCCGACCAGCGCGATGGGCACCGATGCGTTCCAGGAAGCGCCGATCAGCAACATCATGGCCGCCTGCGCCAAGCACGTGTTCCTGGTCACCGACCCGACCAAGCTCGAAGCCACCGTGCGTACCGCGTTCGAGATCGCCCGTACCGGCCGTCCGGGCCCGGTGGTGATCGACGTGCCGAAAGACGTGCAGAACTGGAAGGGTGTGTTCTCCGGCCGTCGCGATGTCGGCGGCCGCCTGCCAGTGCCGGGCTACCGCGCCCGCCTTCGGCTGACCGACGAGGCACGCATCGACGACGCGGCGCTGACCCGCTTCCACGATCTGCTGAAAGCGGCCAAGCGCCCGGTGATCTATGCCGGCGGCGGCGTGATCCACGCCGAGGCCTCCGAGCAGCTGCGCGCGTTTGCCAACGAGTACCGCATCCCGACCGTCGCCACGCTGATGGGCCTCGGCTGCTACGACACGACCGACCCGCTGTCGCTGCACATGCTCGGCATGCACGGCACCGCCTATGCGAACTACGCGGTTGATGACTGCGACCTGCTGATCGCCATCGGCGCCCGCTTCGACGACCGCGTCGCCGGCGTGCCGGCCAAGTTCGCCCGCAACGCCAAGGCGATCCTGCATTTCGACGTCGACGCCAGCGAGATCAACAAGGTCAAGCGGGTCAACTGGTCGCATGTCGGCAACCTCAAGGTGGCGCTGACCCAGGTGCTGGAAAAGACTCGCGCCGAAGGCTTCAAGCCGGACTACACCGAATGGCACGGCCACATCGCCGACCTGAAGCGCGTCCACGCGATGAACTACGACCGCACCTCGAAGACCATCCAGCCGTACGCGATCATCGAGGCGATCAACAAGATCACCGGCGGCGAAGCGATCATCGCCACCGGTGTCGGCCAGCACCAGATGTGGGCGGCGCAGTATTTCGACTTCAAGCATCCGCGCCTGTGGCTGACCTCGGGCTCGATGGGCACGATGGGCTTCGGCCTGCCGGCGGCGATCGGCGCGCAGTTCGCCAACCCCGGCAAGATGGTGGTCGACATCGATGGCGACGCCTCGGTGCGGATGAACATTGGCGAGATGGAAACCATCACCAACTACGGCCTGCCGATCAAGGTTGTGGTGCTGAACAACTCCGGCGACGGCATGGTCCGCCAGTGGCAGAAGCTGTTCCATGAAAGCCGCTTCTCGGCCAGCGACAAGACGCTGCACAAGAAGGACTTCGTGAAGTCGGCGCAGGCCGACGGCTTCGAGTACGCGGTGCAGCTGTCGAACCCGGCCGACATCGAGCGCGTGGTCGGCGAGTTCGTCGCCTTCCCCGGCCCGGCCTTCCTGGAAGTGATCATCGACCGCGACGCCGGTGTCTATCCGATGGTCGGCCCCGGCATGAGCTACGCCGAGATGATCACCGGCGACTGGATCGTCTCGCGCGAGCCGCCGAAGGTGCTCGACGTCTCCAAGACCCAGCTGTTCTGATGACGGCGGCTCCGAGTGCCGGCGACGCGATCGCCTATCGCTGGCGGAACGGCGCGCTACAGCCGATCGCCCATCCGGCGACCACCCGGCTCAACCAGCTGCTCGGCATCGACCGCCAGAAGGCGGCGGCGGTGGCCAACACCGAGCAGTTCGTCGCCGGCCGGCCGGCCAATCACATCCTGCTGACCGGCTCGCGCGGCACGGGCAAGTCGTCGCTGGTGAAGGCGCTGCTGACCGAGTTCGCGCCGCGCGGCCTGCGGCTGGTGGAAGTGCAGCCGCAGGATCTGGTCGATCTTCCGGAGGTGGTCGCGCCGCTGCGCGGCCGCGCCGAACGCTTCGTGCTGTATGTCGACGATTTCTCGATCTCGGCCAACGACAAGGCGCTGACCCAGCTGAAGGCCGCGCTCGATGGCGGCATCGAGGAGCCGGCCGAGAACGTGCTGATCTACGCGACCAGCAATCGCCGTCACCTGACGCCGCAGCTGAAGAGCGACAACGCGGAAGCCCGCTGGGAAAACGACGAGCTGAATCCGGGCGAATCGACGGAGGAAAAGGTCGCGCTGTCGGAGCGCTTCGGCCTGTGGCTGAGTTTCCAGCCGTTCACCCAGAGCCAGTACATCGATGCGGTGCGTCTGCATCTGAGCCGTCTCGGCGTCAGCGCGTGGAATGACGAGATCAAGGTGCTGGCGCAGCGCTGGGCGCTGAACCGCGCCTCGCGATCGGGCCGCGTGGCCCAGCAGTTCGCCCGGGATTACGCGGGGCGAAGCTGATCGGCTTGCCTTGAATGGCAAGCTGATCAGCTTCGCGCCCGGCCATGGATGGCCGGGCCGGCGCCGGAAGCGGAGACTGCACTCAGGACAGGGATGTCCGGGCCGAATGAAGCAGCCTCAGCCCAACAGCGCCTTGACCTTGGCGATGTACTTCTTCATCGCTTCGTCGGTCGAGGTGCCCTTGAGGCCGGCCCAGGCGTCGTACTTGGCGCGACCGACCATGTCGAGCATGCCGGGCCGCGAGCCGGTGACATCGCCGCTGCTGCCCTGCTTGAACAGCGAGTACAGCGTCAGCAGGTCGTCGTTGCTGGGCTTCTTGGTCAGGGTCTTGACGTCTTTCTGGGCTTGTTCGAACTGCGCTTTGAGGTCGGCCATCTCAGGCTCCGGTGGGTGCAAAAAAAGTGCACGAGTGTACCGGTGGCGAACGCCCACCGCAGCCGGTGATGGGCAATCCTTTCAGCCGCGGCGATCCAGGGTCACGAACCGGAAGGGCAGCGGATGGCGCTCATCGGCGATATGCGGCTCGGCGGCGGTTTCGATCCAGTCGGCCAGGTCGAAGGGAGGAAACCAGGTGTCGCCGTCGACCTCGGCCTGCACTTCGGTCAGTTCCAGCCGGCTGGCCAGCGGCAAGGTCTGGCGATACAGCTCGGCACCACCGATCACCATCAGCGCCCGCCCCTGGGCGGCGTTCAGCGCCTGATCGAGCGTGGCGAACACGGTGGCACCTGCCGGCTTGAACGCCGGGTCGCGGCTGAGCACCCAGTTGTCGCGATCCGGCAGCGGCCGCCCCAGCGAGTCCCAGGTCTTGCGGCCCATCAGCACGGTCTTGCCGACGGTCAGGCGCTTGAAGCGCTTCAGGTCGTCCGGCAGCCGCCACGGCAGATCGCCGTCGCGGCCGATCGTGCGGTTGGCGGCCAGCGCCGCAATCAGGGTCAGGTTCACGGTGCGGGGATTCCGGTGCGATCGAGCAGGTCAAGGATTTCGCGGGTGATCAGATCGGGCCGCTTCCAGACCACGAAATGTCCTTCGTCGGGCACCACGATCACCCTGCCGCCGGGCTTCGGCAGCACCGAGGCCGCGTAGTCGGCGGTCTTCGGGTCGACCAGTTCATCGCGCGCGCCCTGCACGACCGTGATCGGCATCGTCAGCCCGGCCCAGCGAGCCGTCTGCGCCTGCAGATCCTGCGGTAGCACCATGATCTCGTCGTTGGCCCAGGCAAATTCCTTCGGCATCAAGGCGCGAACCAGCCCGAACGTCATCGCGCGGTTGTACCAACGCGGCTGCTCGGTATTCGGATCGATCGACGGCGCCACCAGTACCGCCCCGCGCACCAGCGCCGGATGACGCATCGCCAGTTCGGCGGCGATCGGCCCGCCGAGCGAGTGCCCGACGATGACCGTTGGCTTGCCGGGGCCGTCCAGCAGCGGCGCCAGCAGGCGCGCCTGCTCGGCCATCCGGGGCGCCACCCGACCCGGATCGGAGGCGCCGAAACCCGGGCGATCGACGGCGATCAGCGTGGCTCGCTGCTGCAGCTGCCGGTCGGCCAGGTAATGCGCCCAGGCCTTCCAGTCGCCGGGTGTGCCGTGCACGAACAGGATGCGCGCCGGGCCGTCGCCGATCTGCCAGTAATGGATGGTGCGGTCGTCGATCCGGTACTCGTGCTCGACCGGCCGGGGCGGCGTCGGGAACAGTTCCTCGACGCTGCCGCGCGGATATGGCGGGTTCTTCGCCAGCACGCCACAACTCGAAATCGCCAGAAGAACAGCAGCCAAGACCCTGAAAGACATGGTCTTATGGACGAATCAGACGGCGACCGGCGCCTTGATGTGCGGATGCGGGTCGTAACCGGCGAGCGTGAAATCCTCGGGCCGGAACGCGAACAGGTCCGTCACCGCCGGGTTCAGCGTCATCGTCGGCAGCCCGCGCGGCTCGCGGCCGAGCTGCAACCGGGCCTGTTCGAAATGATTGCTGTACAGGTGGCAGTCGCCGCCGGTCCAGATGAACTCGCCGGGGGCCAGGCCGCAGACCTGGGCGATCATCAGGGTCAGCAGCGCATAGCTGGCGATGTTGAACGGCACGCCGAGAAAGATGTCGGCGCTGCGCTGGTACAGCTGGCAGCTCAGCCGGCCGTTGGCGACATAGAACTGGAACAGCGCGTGGCAGGGCATCAGCGCCATCTGGTCAAGTTCACTGACGTTCCAGGCGGAGACCAGCAGGCGACGGGAATCCGGCGTCTTGCGGATCTGCTCCAGCAGCTGCTGGATCTGGTCGATGTGGCGGCCGTCGGCGGTCGGCCACGACCGCCACTGACGCCCGTAGACCGGGCCCAGCTCGCCATCGGCGCGCGCCCATTCGTCCCAGATCGACACGCCGTTTTCCTTGAGCCAGGCGATATTGGTATCGCCCCGTAGGAACCACAGCAGCTCGACGATGATCGAGCGCAGATGCAGCTTCTTGGTGGTGACCAGCGGGAAGCCATCGGCCAGATCGAAGCGCATCTGGTGGCCGAAGATCGACCGCGTGCCGGTGCCGGTACGGTCGCTCTTGTCGCTGCCCGTATCCAGAACAAGCTTCATCAGATCAAGATATTGGCGCACAGACTTAATCCTGATTGCGGCGGTAGCCGATGATCATGAAGGCAGCGCCCAGAGCCAGCATCGGCAGGCACAGCTGCATGCCCATCGTGAACCAGCCGGTGCCGTAGAGGTAACCGAGCTGGCTGTCCGGCACCCGGACGAACTCGACCGCAAAACGGAACGTGCCGTAGAGGATCAGGAACAGGCCGCTGATCGCCATCCGGGGCCGCGGCTTCGAGCCGAACCACCACAGGATCAGCAGCATCGCCAGGCCTTCGAGCCCGGCTTCGTAGAGCATGCTCGGGTGGCGCGGAATGCCGTCCTTCAGCGCCGGGAACACCATGCCCCAGGGCAGGTCGGTCGGCGCGCCGAACAGCTCGCCGTTGATGAAGTTGCCGATGCGCCCGGTCAGCAGACCGAACGGCACGGCGACGGCGATGAAGTCGGTGACCGTCCAGAAGCTCAGGCGATGCTGGATTGCATAGACCTGCATCGCCACCAGCACGCCGATCAGGCCACCGTGGAAGGACATGCCGCCTTCCCAGATCCGGAAGATCACCGCCGGGTCCTTCAGGAAGATCAGGTGGCCGGCGGAATCGACGTTGTAGAAGAACGTGTAGCCGATCCGGCCGCCGAGGATCACGCCGATGACGCCGTAGAACAGCACGTCGGAGATCCGCTCCGGCGTCCAGAACGACAGCCACGGATAGCGCCCGCGACGCACGCTGAGCCAGTAGAAACCAGCGAAGCCGAGCAGGTACATGATCCCGTACCAGTGGATCTTGACCGGCCCGAGCGCGAGCGCGACCGGGTTGATGTCGGGATGGGTCAGCATGCGGTTCTGGGAGAGTGGGTGGTGACCCGGCAGCCCGCGATGCTAGCCGACCTGCTCGTGGATCGTGGTGACGATATAGCCCTTCAGGTAACGGGTTTCCGGAATCGCCGGATGGACCGGATGGTCCGGCCCCTGTTCCAGCGTTTCGAGGATCTGCAGGCGCTTCGCAGCCGCCCGTGATTCGCGCAGCAGCACGCGCTGCAGCTCATCGGCGGCCAGATGGTGCGAGCAGGAGCAGGACACCAGCACGCCGCCCGGCGTCAGCAGGTTCAGCGCCGCACGGTTCAGCCGGCCGTACAGGCCCAGGCCTTCCTCGTGATCCCGCTTGCGCTTGATCAGCGCCGGCGGATCGACGACGACGACGTCGAACCGGCGGCCGTCGACCGCCAGTTGCTTCATCACGTCGAGCGCATCGCCCTTCAGCGTTTCCAGCGTGCGGCCGTTGAGCGCGGCATTGCGCTCGGCGGCGGCCAGCGCCGGGGCCGAGGAATCGACGCAGGCCGCGCTCGCTGCGCCGTGGCCGAGGCTGCGCAGCGCCCAGCCGCCGGCGTAGGAGAAGACGTCCAGCACCGCCGAATCCGGCTTAATGTAGCGGGCCAGCCGGTCGCGGTTGTCGCGCTGGTCGAAGAACCAGCCGGTCTTCTGGCCGCCACGCATGGCGATCTCGAACTTCACGCCGGATTCCTCGATGACCACCGTTTCCGGGACATCACCGACTTCCTCGACGTACAGCGGCAGGTTCTCGGCCTCGCGGGCGGCGCTATCGTTGCGCAGCACGATGCCGCGCGGCTGGAACGTCGCCTGCAGGGCCTCGATCAGCCGGCCTTTCAGATGCTCCATGCCGGCGGTCCCGATCTGCACCACCAGCACATCGCCGTAGCGATCGACGACCAGCCCCGGCAGGCCGTCGGCTTCACCGAACACCAGTCGGTAATGCGGGGTCGAATACAGCCGCGCGCGCAGCGCAGCGGCGGCCGCCAGGCGCCGGGACAGCCAGTCGGCGTCGAACACGGCATCGTACTGCCCGGTCAGCAGGCGGCCGCAGAGCAGCGCCTGCGGATTGATGTAGCCGGCGCCGATCGGCTTGCCGCGGCCATCCTCGAAGCGGCACAGGCTGCCCGCCGCGACACCCTTGATCGGCGTGCGCGCGGTGTCGATTTCGTTGGAATAGATCCACAGGTGGCCGGCGCGCAGACGCCGATCCTCCTGGGCTTTCAGGCGGATGATCAGATTGGACAAGGAAGGGTCGTCGCGTGGAGCCCGAGACAGGGTGTCATCGGGAAGTTGTTCTGCGTATCATACCGATCATCTGAAAAAAGACCCCTTGCCGCGACGTTTTGAGGCTTCATCGACGTCGGGATTCGGGCTAAGTGCCAGCGATCTTGAGAGAACGATCAGACGTGGAATTCCTGACCGCGTTTACACCCCAGACCTGGGCCTTCGGCATTTATGTCGCGGCGGTCATCTTCGTCGTGGCGCTGATGGTGGGCCTGTCATCGCTGCTCGGCAGCCGGAACAACGGCCGCGCGAAAAATGAAGCTTTCGAATCGGGCGTCGTCGGTGTCGGCGGCGGACATTTGCGTTTTTCGGCCAAGTTCTACCTGGTCGCCATGTTCTTCGTGATTTTCGATCTCGAAGCGGTGTTCCTGTATGCCTGGGCGGTATCGGTTCGCGAAAGCGGCTGGGCCGGTTTCATCGAAGCCTGCATTTTCATTGGGGTCCTGCTGATCGGCCTCGTCTATGTCTGGCGGCTGGGTGGCCTGGACTGGGCGCCGAAGTCGCGTGCCGGGAAACGCAGCCTGCCGCAGCTCGATCCGCCGGCCGACATCGTCGTGCCGCCCGCGCCTATCAAGAACTGAACCTTCGCGACCATGGAATACGCTCTCAAGCGCATCGACAAGAACGGCAAGACGCACTCCCCGACCCCGCCCGGTGTCAACGCTGGCGAGGGCTACATCGAAGACGAGGTTCGCAAGAACATCGTCCTGACCAAGCTGTCGGACCTGGTCAACTGGAGCCGCAAGAACTCGATCTGGCCGTACAACTTCGGCATTTCCTGCTGCTATGTCGAAATGGCCACCGCGTTCACGGCGGTGCATGACCTGGCCCGGTTCGGCTCGGAAGTGATCCGCGCGTCGCCGCGCCAGGCTGATCTGATCGTCATCGCCGGCACCTGCTTCCAGAAGATGGCGCCGGTCGTGCAGCGCCTGTACGAGCAGATGCTGGAACCGCGCTGGGTGATCTCGATGGGTTCCTGCGCCAACTCCGGCGGCATGTACGACATTTACTCCGTGGTCCAGGGCGTCGACAAGTTCCTGCCGGTCGACGTCTACATTCCCGGCTGCCCGCCGCGCCCCGAAGCTTTCCTGCAGGCGCTGATGCTGCTGCAGGATTCGATCACCCAGGAACAGCGTCCGCTGTCGTGGGTGGTGGGTGATCAGGGCGTCTATCGCAAACCGATGCCCGCCGAACGGGATCGCAAGCAGGCGGAACGCAACGCGCAAACGATCCTGCGCAGCCCCGATTCCGTCTGAGGCACCTTTAACCGATGGCCGACGACGCCCCTCGCAATCCCAACATTCTGCCGCCGGTGGTGCTGCCGCCGGTGGTCCGTGAGCTGTTCGATCGCTTCGGCGAGCAGAACCTCGTCTACCAGCAGGGCAAGGACGACGCCCCCACTGTCTGGGTGCCGCTGGAACTGCGCGACCCGGTGCTGGTGTTCCTCAAGCACCACGTGCCGAAGCCGTACAAGATGCTGCTGGACTTCCATGCGGTCGACGAGCGCATGCGCCGTCATCGCGAAGGCCTGCCGCCGTCCGACTTCACGCTGTTCTACCACCTGCTGTCGATCGACCGGAATTCCGACGTCCGCATCAAGGTGGCGCTGCTCGGCGAGTTCCCGGCCGTCAAGTCGATCGTGCCGATCTACGCGAACGCCAACTGGTACGAGCGCGAGACCTGGGACCTGTTCGGCATCAAGTTCGAAGGCCATCCGAACCTGCAGCGCATCCTGCTGCCGCGCTATTGGAAGGGTCATCCGCTGCGCAAGGAGTATCCGGCGCGCGCAACCGAGTTCGATCCCTATCTGCTGACCGCCGGCCGCCAGGACGAGGAGCAGAACGCGCTGATGTTCAACCCCGAGGAATGGGGCATGAAGCGGTCCGAGAAGGACCACGACTACATGTTCCTGAACCTGGGTCCTAACCATCCTTCGGCCCACGGCGCGTTCCGCATCGTGCTGCAGCTCGATGGCGAGGAGATCGTCGACTGCGTGCCCGACATCGGCTACCACCATCGCGGTGCCGAGAAGATGGCGGAACGCCAGTCCTGGCACACGTTCATCCCGTACACCGACCGCATCGATTACCTCGGCGGCGTGATGAACAACCTGCCGTACGTGCTGGCGGTCGAGCGGCTGGCCGGCATCAAGGTGCCGGCGCGGGTCGACACCATCCGCATCATGATGGGCGAGTTCTTCCGCATCACCTCGCACCTGCTGTTCCTCGGCACGTTCATCCAGGACGTTGGCGCGATGACGCCAATCTTCTTCATGTTCACCGACCGGCAGAAGGCCTACGACGTCATCGAAGCCGTCACCGGCTTCCGCATGCATCCGGCCTGGTACCGGATCGGCGGCGTCGCCCACGACCTGCCGCAGGGCTGGGACCGCAAGGTCAAGGAATTCCTCGACTGGTTCCCGAAGCGGCTCGACGAATACCAGCGCGCCGCGCTCGACAACTCGATCCTGCGCAAGCGCACCCGCAACGTCGCCCAGTACAACGGCGCCGAAGCCGTGGAATGGGGCATCACCGGCCCCGGCCTGCGTGCCACCGGTGTCGACTACGACCTGCGCAAGAAGCGGCCGTATTCCGGCTACGAGAACTTCGAGTTCGAAGTGCCGCTCGGGCACCATGGCGATGCCTTCGATCGCGCGATCGTCCGCATCAACGAGATGCGCGAAAGCTGCAAGATCATCCGTCAGTGTCTGAACCACATGCCGGCTGGCCCGTACAAGGCCGATCATCCGCTGACCTGTCCGCCGCCGAAGGACCGCACGCTCAAGGACATCGAAACGCTGATCACCCACTTCCTCGGCGTCAGCTGGGGTCCGGTGATGCCGCCGAACGAGTCCTGCCAGCTGATCGAGGCGACGAAGGGCATCAACAGCTACTACCTGACGTCCGATGGCTCGACGATGAGCTACCGCACGCGCATTCGCACGCCGAGCTTCGCGCACCTGCAGGCGATTCCCTACATCATCAAAGGCGCACAGATTCCTGACCTGATCATGCTGCTCGCCACCATTGACTTCGTGATGGCCGATGTCGACCGCTAACTCCAGCTCGAACCCGAGCGCCGATGTCATCAAGCTGGCCGACCTGGTCGCCAGCGCCTCGCTGCCGCCGACCGACGGCTACCGGATGTCCGATGAGGAACGTCACGAAATCGAGGAATGCCTGCATCACTATGACGACAACCGCGCGGCCTCGATCGACGCGCTGAAGATCGTCCAGAAGAAGCACGGCTGGGTGCCGGACGGCGCGATCGCCGAGATCGGCAAGGTCATCGGCATCCCGGCGGCGGACGTCGAAGGTGTGGCCACCTTCTACAACCTGATCTTCCGGCGGCCGGTCGGCCGCAACGTCATCAAGATCTGCGACAGCATTTCCTGCTACCTGACCGGCTACGACGAGGTCCGCAACGCGATCAGTGCGCACCTGCGGATCAACCTCGGCCAGACCACGCCGGACAACCGCTACACGCTGCTGCCGATCTGCTGCCTCGGCGCCTGCGACAAGGGCCCGGTCGCGATGATCAACGACGACACCCACGGCAACCTGTCGCCGGAAACGATTCCCGCGCTTCTGGAGCAGTACAAGTGAGCCCCACCCCGAGCAATCTGGCCGAAACCCGGCCGCTGACCGCCAATATCGTGGCCGGACGCGGGCCGCTGAACCTGAAGGACTACCAGGCCGCCGGCGGTTACCGCGCCGTCCGCAAGGCCCTGAAGGAACTGACGCCAGCCGACGTCACCAAGGCAGTCAAGGACGCCAATCTGCGCGGCCGCGGCGGCGCTGGCTTCCCGACCGGCGTCAAGTGGGGTCTGGTGCCGAGCCTGGAGAAGGCACCGGGCAACCGCTACCTGGTCTGCAATGCCGACGAGATGGAGCCGGGCACCTTCAAGGACCGGCTGCTGATGGAGTCCGACCCGCACCAGCTGGTCGAGGCGATGATCGTTTCCGGCTACGCGATCCAGGCCACCCGCGCCTACATCTTCCTGCGCGGCGAGTACATCGAGGCGGCGAAGAACCTCAATGCCGCGATCGCCGAAGCGAACGCCGCCGGCTATCTGGGCCGCGACATCCTCGGCTCCGGCTGGAGCATGGACCTGCATGTCCATACCGGCGCCGGCCGCTACATCTGCGGCGAGGAAACCGCGCTGATCAACTCGCTGGAAGGCCGCCGCGCCAACCCGCGCGCCAAGCCGCCGTTCCCGGCGATCGCCGGTCTCTGGGGCCGGCCGACGGTGGTCAACAACGTCGAATCGCTGTGCAACGTCCCACACATCGTCAACAACGGTTCGGACTGGTTCCTGGGCCTGAACCAGGGCAAGTCGAAGGACGGCGGCACCAAGCTCTACGGCTGCTCCGGCCGCGCGAAGCGCACCGGCATCTGGGAACTGCCGATCGGCACCACGGCCCGCGAGATTCTCGAAGAACATGCCGGCGGCATGAAGGACGGCCTGAAGCTGAAGGCCTGGCTGCCGGGCGGTGCCTCGACCGACTTCCTGATGCCCGAGCATCTCGACCTGGCGATGGATTTCGACACCATCGCCAAGGCCGGCTCGCGCATGGGTACCGGCCTGCTGACGGTGGTCGACGATCGCCAGAACATGGTCAGCGTGGTGCGCAACCTCGAAGATTTCTTCGCCCGCGAATCCTGCGGCTGGTGCACGCCGTGCCGCGATGGCCTGCCGTGGACCTACAAGACGCTGGTGGCGATGGAAAAGGGCGAAGGCCGCCCGGGCGACATCGAGCAGCTCGAAAAGATGACCCGCTTCCTGGCGCCCGGCCGCCCGTTCTGCGCGCATGCGCCGGGCGCAATGGAGCCGCTGCAATCGGCGCTGAAGTTCTTCCGCGGCGAATTCGAAGCAACGATCAAGAAGATCGACCAGACCGCTGCAACGCACGCAGCGGCCTGATCACAACGGATACGACACCCACGTGGCCATCATTCACGTAGACGGCAAGGAACACACGGTCAACGGAGCAGACAACCTGCTCAAGGCCTGCCTGAGCCTCGGACTCGACATCCCCTATTTCTGCTGGCACCCGGCACTCGGCAGCGTCGGCTCCTGCCGGCAGTGCGCCGTCAAGCAGTACCGCGACCAGAACGACACCGTCGGCCGCATCGTCATGTCGTGCATGGCGCCAGCCAGCGACGGCACCTGGATCTCGATCGACGATGCGGAAGCCAAGGCCTTCCGTGAAAGCGTCATCGAGTGGCTGATGTCGAACCACCCGCACGACTGCCCGGTCTGCGAGGAAGGCGGCCACTGCCATCTTCAGGACATGACCGTGATGACCGGCCATGCCTCGCGCAGCTACCGCTTCACCAAGCGCACCCACAACAACCAGGAACTCGGGCCGTTCATCGGTCACGAGATGAACCGCTGCATCGCCTGCTACCGCTGCGTCCGGTACTACAAGGATTACGCGGGCGGCAAGGATCTCGGCGTCTACGGCTCGGCCAGCCGCGTCTACTTCGGTCGTGCCGAGGACGGCGTGCTGGAATCCGAGTTCTCGGGCAATCTCACCGAGGTCTGCCCGACCGGCGTGTTCACCGACAAGACCCACAGTGAGCGCTACAACCGCAAGTGGGACATGCAGTTCGCGCCCAGCGTCTGCCAGGGCTGCTCGGTGGGCTGCAACATCTCGCCCGGCGAACGCTACGGCGAGCTGCGCCGCATCGAGAACCGCTACAACGGTTCGGTCAACCACTATTTCCTCTGCGACCGCGGCCGCTTCGGCTACGGCTTCGTCAACAACAAGGACCGTCCGCGCCAGCCGCTGGTGAAGCGCGGCGATGCACGGGTCGCGGTCAGTGCCGACGAAGCGCTGCTGAACGCGGTGAACCTGGTGAAGACCGCCAAGGGCCTGGTCGGCATCGGCTCGCCGCGCGCCAGCCTGGAATCGAATTTCGCGCTGCGCCAGCTGGTCGGCAGCACGAACTTCTTTGACGGCCATGCCGACGCCGAAGGCCGGCTGGTCAAGCGCGTGGCCGACGTGCTGCGCACCGGGCCGGTGCCGGCAGCCACGCTGCGCGGCATCGAATCGGCGGACGCCGCGCTGGTGCTTGGCGAGGACGTCATCAACACCGCGCCGCGCGTCGCGTTGGCCTTGCGTCAGGTGGCACGCGGCAAGGCCACCCAGATGGCGGCCGAAAAGCACATCCCGGACTGGCAGGCGATCGCGATCGCCGACATCGGCATGCATCACAAGCATCCGATCTTCATCGCCACGCCGGATGCAACGCGGATCGACGAGATTGCCAAGGACGCCGTGCGCGCCGCGCCGGCCGACATCGCCCGCCTCGGCTACGCCGTCGCCCATCTGATCGACCCGGCCTCCCCTGCGGTTGCCGACCTCGACGCCGCGAGCGCCGAACGCGCACGGCAGATCGCCGACACGCTGCTGGCCTCGACCAAGGCGGTGATCGTCTCCGGTACCGGCGCCGGTTCGGAATCGGTGATCAATGCCGCCGCGAACGTCGCCTGGGCGCTGCACGGCCGTGGCAAAGTCGTCGAACTGGTGCTGGCCGTGCCGGAAGCGAACAGCCTCGGCACCGCGCTGATCGGTGCGCCGGGCCTGGACGAAGCCTTCAAGGCGATCGAATCCGGCCGCGCCGACACGCTGGTGGTGCTGGAGAACGACCTCTACCGCCGCGCGCCGAAGGCGCGTGTCGACGCCGTGCTGGCCAAGGCGCGGCTGGTGGTCATCGACCATCAGCTGACCGACACCGCCGCTCGCGCCGAGCTGCTGCTGTCGGCCGGCAGCTTCGCCGAAGCTGATGGCACCCTGGTGTCCAACGAAGGGCGCGCGCAGCGCTATTTCCAGGTCTACGAGCCGGCCTACTACAAGCCGGACACGGTGATCCGCGAAAGCTGGAACTGGCTGCATGGCATCCGTGCCCAGCAGCTCGGCCAGGCGACTGTCTGGACCCAGCTGGATCATGCGACGGCCGAAATCGCCGCCGTGCTGCCGGCGCTGGCACGGATCACCGAGGCGGCGCCGAACGCCCAGTTCCGCATCACCGGGCTCAAGATCGCCCGCGAACCGCATCGCTATTCCGGCCGCACGGCGATGCGCGCCAACCTGTCGGTGCACGAGCCGCGTCAGCCGCAGGACGCTGACACCGCGCTGGCCTTCTCGATGGAAGGCCACAACGGCGTGCAGGCCGGTGATCGCCCCGCCGCGCTGACGCCGTTCGCCTGGGCGCCGGGCTGGAACTCGCCGCAGTCTTGGAACAAGTACACCGACACGGTCGGTGGTCATTCGCTTGGCGGCGATGCCGGCGTGCGGATCATCGAGCCGGCGGCCAATGCGCCGAAGGCGCCGGCCTACGCCAACCACGTGCCGGCTGCGTTCAAGGCCAGCACGGCGGAACTGCAGGTGGTCGCCTCGCAGCACATCTTCGGCAGCGACGAGCTGTCGGCAAAGGCGGCGCCGGTGCAGAGCCGCATTCCGGCGGCCCATGTTGCGCTGAATGCGGCCGACGCCGCAGCGCTGGGACTGAAGGACGGCGCGCTGGTCGACGTGCAGCTGGATGGCCAAACGCTGCGCCTGCCGCTGCAGCAGCGCGCCGAACTGGCTCGCGGCCTGCTGGTGCTGCCGGTGCTGCCGGGCGTGCCGTTCGCTACCGTCGGTGACGTGGCCCGGATTACCGGAGCAACCGGCGCATGAACGGTCTCATCGAGTTCCTGAAGTCGCCGGCGTTCATCGCGATCCTGGTCGAGGTCGGCAAAGGCCTGGTGATCCTGTTCGGCATGGTGATCGTCGCGGCGCTGCTGATCTGGATCGAGCGCCGCCTGCTCGGCCTCTGGCAGGACCGCTACGGGCCGAACCGGGTTGGTCCGTTCGGCTCGCTGCAGGTGGTGGCCGACATGGTCAAGATCTTCTTCAAGGAAGACTGGATTCCGCCGTTCGTCGACAAGCCCACCTTCATCCTCGCGCCGATGATCGCGATGGGCACGCTGATGCTGGCGTTCATGCTGATTCCGGTCACGCCGACCTGGGGCGTGGCACCGGACCTGTCGATCGGCGTGCTGTTCTTCTTCGCCATCGCCGGACTTGAGGTCTACGCGGTGATGCTCGGCGGCTGGTCGTCGAACTCCAAGTATTCGCTGCTCGGCGGCCTGCGGTCGGCCGCGCAGATGGTCAGCTACGAAGTGTTCATGGGTCTGGCGCTGATGGGCGTGGTCATGCAGACCGGCTCTTTCGCGCTGTCCGACATCGTGGCCGCGCAGAAGGATCTGTGGTTCATCGTTCCGCAGTTCTTCGGCTTCTGCACCTTCGCGCTGGCCGGCATTGCCGTGGTGCACCGCCACCCGTTCGACCTGCCGGAAGCCGAGCAGGAACTGGCGGCCGGCTACCACACCGAATATTCCGGCATGAAGTTCGGCATGTTCATGGTCGCCGAGTACATCGGCGTGATCCTGATCTCCTCGCTGCTGGTGACGCTGTTCTTCGGCGGCTGGCAGGGGCCGGTGCTGCCCCCGATCGTCTGGTTCGTGCTGAAGACCGCGTTCTTCGTGATCCTGTTCATCCTGCTGCGCGCCGCGCTGCCCCGTCCGCGCTATGACCAGGTGATGGCGGGCGGCTGGAAGTTCTGCCTGCCGCTGGCCGTGATCAACATGCTGGTCACCGCGGCATTCGTGCTGTCGAATCCGTAATCCGACATGAAAGCAATCCTGAGCGGTATCTGGAGCAACCTGCGCAGCATGGTGATGGTGTTCACCCACAGCTGGCGCAAGCGCGACACCCTGATGTACCCCGAAGTGCCGATCTACGTGCCGCCGCGTTACCGCGGCCGCATCGTGCTGACCCGCGATCCGGACGGCGAAGAGCGTTGCGTGGCCTGCAACCTGTGCGCGGCCGCCTGCCCGGTTGGCTGCATCAGCCTGCAGAAGGCGGAGCGCGAGGACGGCCGCTGGTACCCGGAGTTCTTCCGCATCAACTTCTCGCGCTGCATCTTCTGCGGCTACTGCGAGGAAGCCTGCCCGACCACCGCGATCCAGCTGACGCCGGACTACGAACTGGGCGAGTACCGCCGCCAGGATCTGGTCTACGAGAAGGAACACCTGCAGATCGCTGGTCCCGGCAAATATCACGACTACAACTTCTACCGCATGTCGGGCATGGCGATCTCGGGCAAGCCGAAGGGCGCTGCCGCCAACGAGACGCCGCCGGTCGACGTCAAATCCCTGCTGCCCTGAACCGGACCGGACGACCATCGTGGAAATCGCGTTCTATCTTTCCGGCTTCGTCGCGGTGCTGGCCACCGTGCTGGCGATCACCAACACCAACCCGGTTCATGCGCTGCTGTACCTGATCGCCTCGCTGCTGGCCGTGGCGATGGTGTTCTTCTCGATCGGCGCGCCGTTTGCCGGTGCCCTCGAAGTGATCGTCTATGCCGGCGCAATCATGGTGCTGTTCGTGTTCGTGGTGATGATGCTGAACCTCGGCCAGGCGGCGATCGAGCAGGAGCGCCGCTGGCTGACGCCGAAGACCTGGATCGGTCCGGGCCTGCTGTGCGGCGTGCTGATGGTGGAAATGATCCGGGTGCTGTCGCCGACGGCCGGCGGCGCCATCGGGGCCGGCGTGATCGACGGCAAGGCGGTCGGCATCGCGCTGTTCGGGCCCTACCTGCTGGTGGTCGAGCTGGCGTCGATGCTGCTGCTGGCGGCGCTGGTGGCCGCCTATCACATGGGCAAACACGACTGACCTGCCACGCGCCCGTCAGCGATCACAACCAGAACCATGACCAATAACGAAATCGCGACCACCGCCGCAGCGACGGTTCCGCTGGAACACGCGCTGATTCTTGCCGGCATCCTGTTTTCTCTCGGGCTGCTGGGTCTGCTTGTCCGCCGCAACATCCTGTTCGTGCTGATGTCGATCGAAGTGATGATGAACGCCGCCGCCGTCGCCTTCGTGGCCTCCGGCAGCCGCTGGGGCGCAGCCGATGGCCAGGTGATGTTCATCCTGATCCTGACGCTGGCCGCCGCCGAAGCCAGCGTCGGCCTCGCCCTCGTGCTGCAGCTGTATCGCCGCTTCGAGACGCTCGACACCGATGCCGCCAGCGAAATGAAGGGATAAGCAGACATGTTCGATCTTCTGTTCCTGGTTTTCCTCGCGCCGATGGTCGGCTTCCTGTTGCTGGCCTTTGGCCGCGACAAGTGGAGCGAGAACGCGGCCGCCGCGATCGGCGTCGGTTCGGTCGGCATCTCGGCGGCGGTGGTCGCCGGCTGCGTGTTCCAGTTCATGACCAGCCCGCCGGACGGCGGCGTGTTCAGCCAGCAGCTGTGGACCTGGATCGATGTCGGCAGCTTCAAGCCGGAGCTGCGCCTGCGGCTCGATGGCCTGAGCCTGACGATGATCTCGGTGATCTGCGGCGTCGGCTTCCTGATCCACCTGTTCGCCTCCTGGTACATGCGCGAAGACCCCGGCTACGGCCGCTTCTTCTCGTACATGAACCTGTTCGTGATGAGCATGGTGTTCCTGGTGCTCGGCGATAACCTGCTGCTGCTGTATCTCGGCTGGGAAGGCGTCGGTCTGGCGTCGTACCTGCTGATCGGCTTCTGGTACAGCGACGCCGCCAATGGTGCCGCCGCCCGCAAGGCCTTCGTGGTCACCCGTGTCGGCGACACCTTCATGGCGATCGCACTGTTCCTGCTGTGGCGCGACCTCGGCACGCTCGATATCCAGGAGATCCTCAAGGCCGCGCCGGCGTTCTATGCCGACAAGCCGGATCTGATCACCGCGATTGCGCTGCTGATGCTCGGCGGTGCGGTCGGCAAGTCGGCGCAATTGCCGCTGCAGACCTGGCTGCCAGACGCGATGGCCGGCCCGACGCCGGTCTCCGCGCTGATCCACGCGGCCACGATGGTCACCGCCGGCGTCTATCTGATCGCCCGCACCCACACCTTGTTCGAGCTATCGCCGTTCGCGCTGTCGATGGTCGGTGCCACCGGCGCGGTGACCCTGCTGATCGCCGGCTTCACGGCGATGGTGCAGACCGACATCAAGCGCGTGCTGGCCTACTCGACGATGAGCCAGATCGGCTACATGTTCCTGGCGCTCGGCGCTGGCGCCTGGAGCGCGGCGATCTTCCACCTGATGACCCACGCGTTCTTCAAGGCGCTGCTGTTCCTGGCCTCGGGCGCGGTGATCCTCGGCTGCCACCACGAGCAGAACATCTTCCACATGGGTGGCCTGCGCAAGAAGCTGCCGCTGGCGTTCTGGAGCTTCGTGATCGGCGGTGCTGCGCTGGCGGCGTTGCCGTACATCACCGCCGGCTTCTATTCGAAGGACGAGATCCTGATCGGCGCCTGGGCCGGCGGCAATCACCCGCTGTTCTACGCCGCGCTGTTCGGTGCCTTCCTGACCTCGATCTACACCGCGCGGCTGATCTTCATCACCTTCTTCGGCAAGTACCACGGCCATGCCGACGTCCATGCCGGCCACGGCATTTCCTACAACCTGCCGCTGCTGGTGCTGATCGTGCTGTCGACGGCGGTCGGCGGCTTCATCCACCCGCCGGTCGATGCTGTGCTGCCGGCCAGCCCGCATGCCGAGCACAGCCTGCACACGACGATTGCGCTGGTGTCGGGCGGTGTCGCGCTGCTCGGTGTCGGCATCGGCTATCTGCTGTTCTTCGGTGAGCGCCGCTTCGTGACCGCGCTCGGCAAGAACCCGACCGCCAAGCTGATTGCGAAGTTCTGGTTCAGCGCCTTCGGTTTCGACTGGCTGTATGACCGGCTGTTCGTGAAGCCCTTCATGTTTTTCGTGCACCTCACCCGCAAGGACGCCTTCGACACCGTCGTCATGAGCCTCACCCAACCGCTGACTGCCCTGAACGGCCTGCTGGCCCGCACCCAGACCGGCCAGATCCGCTGGTATGCCGCCAGCATGGCCGGCGGCGCCGTGCTGATCATCGCCCTGGTGGTGTTGTCATGATCCTTGTCTGGCTGATGGTGATCCCGTTCGTCGGCGGCTTCCTGTGCTGGCAGGGCGAGCGTTTCGGTCGCGGTTTCCCGCGCTGGGTCGGCCTGATCACGATGTCGATCGTGCTGCTGATGTCGCTGTACCTGTGGCACGTCGGCGACTACACGCAGACCCTGCTGAATCCGTCGAGCCCGCAGTGGGTCGCCGAGTTCAAGGCCGACTGGATTCCGCGCCTCGGCATCAGCTTCCATCTGGCGCTCGACGGCCTGTCGCTGGTGCTGATCGTGCTGACCGGCCTGATCGGCGTGCTGGCGATCGCCTGCTCGTGGAATGAAGTCCAGCGTAACGTCGGCTTCTTCCACCTGAACCTGCTGTGGAACCTGGCCGGCGTGATCGGCGTGTTCCTCGCCATGGATCTTTTCCTGTTCTTCTTCTTCTGGGAAATGATGCTGGTGCCGATGTACTTCCTGATCGCGCTGTGGGGACACAACATCCCCGGCGGCAAGGGACGCGTGTTCGCCGCCACCAAGTTCTTCATCTTCACCCAGGCCTCCGGCCTGCTGATGCTGCTGGCGATCCTGGCGCTGGTGTTCGCCCACTATCAGGCCACCGGCACGATCAGCTTCGGCTATCCGGACCTGCTCGCCTGGACTCGTTCGGGCGCGATGTCGGCCCAGCTGGAGTGGTGGCTGATGCTCGGTTTCTTCGTCGCCTTCGCGGTGAAGATGCCGGTGGTCCCGGTGCATTCCTGGCTGCCGGACGCCCACTCGCAGGCGCCGACCGCCGGTTCGGTCGACCTTGCCGGCATCCTGCTGAAGACCGCCGCCTACGGCATCCTGCGCTTCGGCGTGCCGATGTTCCCGCATGCCTCGCAGGAGATCGCGCCGGTGGCGATGTGGCTCGGCGTCGCCGGCATCATCTGGGGCGCGGTGCTGTCGCTGTCCCAGCACGACGTCAAGCGCTTCGTCGCCTACACGTCGGTGTCGCACATGGGCTTCATCCTGGTCGGCATCTATTCCGGCACCGAGCAGTCGTTGCAGGGTGTGGTGATCCAGATGCTGGCGCACGGCATTTCCGCCGGTGCGCTGTTCATCCTGTGCGGCGAAATCTACGAACGCCTGCATACGCGCGACATGCGCGAGATGGGTGGCCTGTGGTCGCGGCTGCCGTTCCTGCCGCCGATCGCGATGTTCTTCTCCGCAGCTGCCCTCGGCCTGCCCGGCATGGGCAACTTCGTCGGCGAATTCCTGATCCTGGTCGGCAGCTTCCCGATCAACCCGGTGATCACCATCGTGTCGGCCACCGGCCTGATCCTGGCCGCCGTCTACTCGCTGATGATGATGCAGCGCGCCTTCTTCGGCGCCGCGAAATCGGACGAGAAGCTGCGTGACCTCAATGTCCGCGAAATGACCACCATGCTGAGCCTGATGGCGCTGATCCTGTTCATGGGCCTGTATCCGCAGCCGATCCTCGATGTCACCAAGGCCACCATGGCTGGCGTGCAGACCATCTACGCCACCGGCCTCGTGCCGCCTGCCGCTTCCGTGGCCGAGGTGCTGCCATGAGCCGCGACCAGCTGCTGGCCCTGCTGCCGATCCTGTTCAGCAGCGCCACCGTCGTCTGGGTGATGACGGCGATCGCGATCCGCCGTCATCACTGGTGGAACGCGACGTTCTCGGTGGTCGGCCTGAACCTGGCGCTGATTGGCTGCGTGGTCGCCTACTTCGTGTCGCCGCAGATCGTCACGCCGCTGCTGGTCGTCGACAGCTACTCCTGCCTGTACATGGCGATGGTGCTGGCCACCGGCCTTGCCACGGCAACGCTGTCGCATGCGTACATGGAAGGCTTCGACGGCAACAAGGAAGAGGTCTACCTGCTGCTGAACCTGTCGGTGCTGGGCGGCCTGGTGCTGGTCTGCGCCCGCCACTTCGCCAGCTTCTTCATCGGCCTGGAACTGCTCAGCGTGCCGCTGTACGGCCTGATCGGCTACCTGGTCAAGGAACGCCGCTCGCTGGAAGCGAGCATGAAGTACCTGGTGCTGTCGGCTGCCGCGTCGGCGTTCCTGCTGTTCGGCATGGCGCTGATCTACTCGCAGACCGGCGCGCTTGGCTTCGCCGACATCGGCGCCCGCACGGCCGCGATCACGGCTGGCGCGCCGCACACGGTGCTGGTGATTGGCGGCGCGATGATCCTGATCGGCATCGGCTTCAAGCTGTCGCTGGCGCCGTTCCACCTGTGGACGCCGGACGTCTATGAAGGCGCGCCGGCGCCGGTCGGCGCCTACCTCGCCACCGCCTCGAAGGTCGCCGTGTTCGCAGTGCTGCTGCGCTTCTTCGTCGAAGCCAAGGCCTACCAGTACGGGCTGCTGCTCGACGTGCTGTCGGCGCTGGCGATCATCTCGATCGTCGCCGGCAACCTGCTGGCACTGCTGCAGGAAAACCTGAAGCGCCTGCTGGCCTACTCGTCGATCGCCCATTTCGGCTATCTGCTGGTGGCCTTCATCGCCGCCGGCCAGTTCGCCACCGAAGCGGTGGGCATCTACCTGCTGACCTACGTCGTCACCACGCTGGCGGCTTTCGGCGTCGTGACCTTGGTGTCGAGCCCGTACAAGGGCCATGACGCCGACCGCCTGTGGGACTACCGCGGCCTGTTCTGGCGTCGTCCGTACCTGACCGCGATCCTGACGACGGCGATGCTGTCGCTGGCCGGCATCCCGATGACGGCCGGCTTCATCGGCAAGTTCTACGCGATCACCGCCGGTGTCGAGAAGCGCCAGTGGTTGCTGCTAGCAGCGGTCGTGTTCGGCAGCGCGGTCGGCCTGTACTACTACCTGCGCGCGATGGTGCAGCTGTACCTGCGTACGCCTTGGGTGCGGAAGTACTCCGCGCCACTGGACTGGGCCTCGGGCACCGGTGGCGCGATGGTCGTCGCGCTGATGCTGCTGATGATCGTGCTGGGCATCTACCCGCAACCGTTCATCACTGCGATCCAGGCGGCCGGCCTGCACTAGCCGGCCCTTGCCCCGCCGCTGGGATCTGCGGCGCGGCCACAAAAAAGGCGGGCATCTCGCGATGCCCGCCTTTCTTGCTTTCAGGCGCCCGGCAGCATCGTCAGCGGCTGCCGGGTACTTGGTCGCGGCGGCTCAGCGCCGGAACGACAGCCCCTCGAGGCCCGGCAGCGAGGCGCCGGCGTTCGACGAACGCAGGTTGCCCAGCCGCAGCGCTGTGCCGTCGATGGCGATGGCGAGCTGCACGGCAGCGTCGGCGATCGTCGCACCGACCGGCGTCAGCAGCGGTTCGGCCGGCGTGGTCAGCCGCACCAGCACCGGATCGGCGGCCTGATACAGCGGCAGCAGCGTGTCGTAGAAGGTGTTGAACATCTTCACCGAGGTATCACGCAGGCCGTGCAGGCGCGGCGTGTCGGCGGTCAGCACGATGACGGCGCTGCTGAAGCCGTTGCGGCCGGCGGCAAAGCCGTCGACCGAGTTGCCGGCGAAGAACAGCGGAACCGAGTTGCCGAGGCCACCCGGCAGGGCCGGCGTGCCAGCCAGCAGCGCAGCGGTGGCACCGCGGCCATTGAGCAGACCGAACTGCGGCGCGGTCGGGGCGGCAGCGGCGCTGCCGGCAGCCAGCAAAAGAGCGGCAGCGATGAGTGAACGCTTCATGTCGAAAACCCTCCGGAAGACTTCTGATTTGAATTCGTAGGGGTCGGGCCGATGACCCGCCCCGCACACTTGAGGCCTGCAAAGCTTGCGCGGCACGACGTTCCCGTGCAAGCCGCAGAAGGAGAGTATGGCGGAATCAGGCCGTGCTCGGTCCGCCGCCACGCTCAAAGCACCTGCCGAAGGAAGCTCTGCAGCCGTTCGTGCCGGGGCGCGCCGAAAAAGGTCTCCGGCGCGTCCTCGCAAAGAATTTCGCCGCCGTCCATGAAGATCACCCGGTCGGCGACCGCGCGGGCAAAACCCATCTCGTGGGTGACCACGCACATGGTCATGCCGTCGACCGCCAGTTGCTTCATGACTTCCAGCACCTCGCCGACCATTTCCGGATCGAGCGCGCTGGTCGGCTCGTCGAACAGGATAACCGCCGGCTGCATCGCCAGCGCCCGGGCGATCGCCACCCGCTGCTGCTGGCCACCGGACAGCTGCGCCGGATAGCAGTCCCACTTGTTCGACAGCCCGACCTTGGCCAGCAGCGCCCGCGCCCGCTCGTCGGCCTGCGCGGCGCTCAGCTTCAGCACCTTGACCGGTGCCAGGCACAGGTTTTCCAGCACGGTCAGATGCGGAAACAGGTTGAACTGCTGGAACACCATGCCGACCCGCTGGCGCAGCGCGCGCAGATCCGCCGAACGCTGGTGCAGCACGTGACCGTCGACGACGATCTCGCCGCCAGTGATCACCTCCAGACCGTTGAAGGTGCGCAACAGAGTCGACTTGCCGGAGCCGCTGGGCCCGACGATCACCACCACCTCGCCTGCCTTCACCGACAGCGAGGCCCGCTTCAGACCGAGCACGCCGTTCGGATAGCGCTTCTCGATGTCACGCGCCTCGATCAGCACTGTCGCCGGCTGGTCCATCGTCGCCTCCGTCATCCCTGCACCGCATAGCGGCGTTCCAGCCGCCGCACCGCGACCGACAGCACGCCGGTCAGCAGCAGGTACATCAGCGCCACCACGAACCAGACCTCGAACGGGCTGAAGGTCGACGACACCACTTCGCGGCCGGCCTTGGTCAGGTCGGTCAGCGCCATCACCGACACCAGCGAGGAATCCTTGATCAGGTTGATCGACTGCCCGGCCAGCGGCGGCAGGATGCGCCGGGTCGCCTGCGGCAGGATCACGTAGCGCATGGTCTGGAAGCCGGACAGGCCGACGCTCTGCGCGGCCTCGGTCTGGCCCTTCGGCACCGCTTCGATGCCGGCGCGGACGATCTCGGCGACATAGGCGGCGGTGAACACCGCCAGCGCCACCACGCCGGCCGCGAACGCCGACAGCTGCAGCACCGTGCCGATGAAGAAGTAGACGATGAAGATCTGCACCAGCAGCGGCGTGCCGCGAATCACCTCGACATAGAACGCCGCCAGGTCACGCGCCGCCGGATTGCGCGATACCCGGCCGAGCCCGACCAGCAGGCCTAGCAGCAGCGCGAACACCAGCGACAGCGCGGAGATCTTCAGGGTCAGCCACAGGCCGACCAACAGCGGGCCAGCGCTGATGGCGTCGGTCTTGGCGATCACGTCGCCTTCGAAGACCAGGTCGCCATTGCCGGCGACGATCCGGCTGAAGCCGGTGAACTCGGCCGTCTCGGCGCCGCGCAGCGCCGTCATCGACAGCGCGCGCCCGTCTTCCGACACTGCGACGAAGCCATCGAACGGCGCTTTCTGGTCGTCGCCTTCGGTGGAAATCAGGTATTGCGGAATCCGCTCCCAGCGCCAGGTGTAGTCGATGCGCTTGCTGGCCAGGTACAGGCCGCTGCCGATGGCGACCAGCAGGGCGGCCGCAACGGCGTGCCAGAGCCAGCGAGAGAGTGAGGGCGACATCGGACGTGGGCGTGGCAGGCCCGCGCGATCTGCGGGCAGGTCATGAACAGATGGTTGCTCGGACGATACCGGTTTTGCCGGACCCTGTTAAGAAAGCCGGCCGCGCATGGCCGCCGTGTCAGCGGGCAACCGGCAGGCTCAGGCTGACGCACAGGCCGCGACCGCCCGAGCCTTCGCTGTCGCCGGCATTGGCCAGCAGGATGCGTCCACCATGGGCTTCGGCGATCTCTCGGGCCAGCGCCAGCCCCAGGCCGGTGCCGCTGCGCTTGGTCGAATAGAACGGCAGCAGCGCATTGGCCAGCACCGTCTCGCTCATGCCCGGGCCGCCATCGCGCACGTCGATCCGCCATTCACCGCCGAGACGCTGTACCGACAGCACGATGGCCTCCGGCGCGCTGCCGGATTCATGGGCGTTGCGCAGCAGGTTGATCAGCACCTGCTCGATCTGCGCGCGGTCGATCAGCGCCGGTTCGTCGGGCACCGGGCCCTCGATACGGAACGGCCATTGCTCCTGCAGACCCGCGAGAAATGCACGCCAGACCACCGGCTGCCGCTGCGGCGCCGGCAGCTTGGCGAAGCGCGCATAGCCGCCGATGAAGGTATGCAGGTGCCGGGCCCGTTCACTGATCGAGGCGAACACCGCGCCGACCCGCGCCAGCTCGCCGCGTCGCGCCAGTTCGGCGCCGGAATGGGCCATCGAGGAAATCGGCGCCAGCGAATTGTTCAGCTCGTGGCTGATGACCCGGATCACCTTCTTCCAGGTCGCCACTTCCTGCCGCGACAGCTCGCGGGTCATGCGCCGGAACAGCAGCAGCCGGTGCGGCTGGCTGGCCAGCCGGAAGCCGCGGGTGGAGGCGTGGTACATCTCCTCCTGCCCGGCCAGCTCGACGCCGAACAGCGCGTCCTCGCCGCGTGTCACGGCATCCTGCAGCGCCGGCGGGCAGTGGCCGAGAATCGCCGCGAAATCATGGCCATTCATGCTTCGGCCTTCATTGAGCAGCTGGCGGGCCGCGATGTTCGAGTAGGCCACCCGATTGCCGGCATCGACCAGCACCAGCGCCACCGGCGTGTTCTGCACCACGGTGTCGAGCAGCAGTTCGCGCTGCACCAGGTTCTGGCGCTGCTCGCGCAAGGTCGCACCGAGCGCGTTGTGGGCGCGCGCCAGCTCGCCCAGCTCGTCGCCCCGGCGGCTCGCCAGCGAGATGCTGAAATCGCCATCGCGATAGCTGTCGACCAGCGCCGTCAGACCGCGCAGCAGCTGCATCACCGGATCGATCAGCGAACGCGCCGCCACCAGCACCACCGGCATGCCCAGCAGCAGCGCCGCCGCCACCGCCACACGGCGATCGGCGAACAGCTGGCCGAAACCCACGCCCAGCAGCACGCCGAACGCCACGGCCAGCGACAGCGCGGCAGCGAGCTTGCCATGCAGAGAAAATCGGCGGTTCACGGATCGGCGCGCAGCGGTTCGAAGGTCGAGGCCGGAAGGCTAACCGACGTCCCTGCCCGGCGGCGAAGCGGGTGCCGAGCCACGGGCCGCGCCGCGACGTCCGGACGCCGCGCGTCAGGCTTCATACTGCCGGCCTGCCCTGCATCCCCGTTCCCGCCACCAGCTGACATGAGCGCTTCCCGCCCCCGCCGCGTGCTGGTCACCGGTTGCGCCGGCTTCATCGGCTCGGCCCTGGTCGGGCAATGGCTGCGCGAAACCGACTGGCAGCTGTTCGGCGTCGACAGCCTCGGCTACGCCGGCCTGCGCGCTTCGCTGATCGAAGCGCTCGGTGATCCCCGTTTCTCGCTGACCGTCGCCGACATCGCCGACGCCGCCGCGATGCAGGCGCTGTTCGCCCGCGCGCAGCCGGATGCGGTCATCCACCTGGCCGCCGAAAGCCATGTCGACCGCTCTCTGGAAGGTCCGGCGCCGTTCATCCACACCAATCTGGTCGGCATGGCGGTGCTGCTCGACGCCGCCCGCAGCCACGTCGACACGCTGGATGCCGACCGGCGTGCCGCCTTCCGCTTCGTCAACGTGTCCACCGACGAAGTGTTCGGCGCGCTCGGCGCCAGCGGCCGTTTCGACGAAGCCTCCCGGCATGCGCCGAACTCGCCGTACTCGGCGACCAAAGCCGGCGCCGACCATCTCGCCCGCGCCTGGCACCGCTCCTACGGCCTGCCGGTGATCACCACCTACTCGCCGAACAACTACGGGCCCCGGCAGCTGCCGGAAAAGCTGATCCCGCGCGTGATCACCGCCGCGCTGGCCGGTGAACCGCTACCGATCTACGGCAGCGGCCAGCAGGTGCGCGAATGGCTGCACGTGGAAGATCACGCTGCCGCGCTGCGCGCCGCACTGCTGCATGGGCGTGTCGGCGAGTCCTACTGCATCGGCGGCGGCATCGAGCACAGCAACCTGCAACTGGTCCAGCAGCTCTGCGCGCTGCTGGACCTGCGCCGGCCCGAACGCGCACCGCACGCCGGCCTGATCCGCCATGTCGACGACCGTCCCGGCCACGACTGGCGCTACGCGCTGGACGGCACGAAGTTCGCGCGCGACACCGGCTGGACCGCGAGCCGGGAGTTCGCCGCCGGGCTTCAGGAAACCGTCGACTGGTACCTGGCGAACCCGGACTGGCTGGCCGCTGCTACGGCCTCGCTGGCGGCAGCAACAGGCCAGCGCCCGCCGTCAATCACAGCGCGCTGATCCGCGCTTCCTGCTCGGCCAGCGTTGCCAGCTCCGCCTTCTGCTGGGCGACGCGGGCACGCTCTTTCTCGATCACCGCGGCCGGGGCGCCATTGACGAACTTGTCGCTGGCCAACCGCGCCTCGTTGGTTTCCAGATCCTTCTGCAGCTTGGCCTTGAGCTTCGCCAGCCGCGCCAGTTCGGCAGCCTTGTCGATTAGCCCGGCCATCGGCACCAGGATCTTCATGCTGCCGAGCAGCGCGGTGGCCGACTGCGGCGCCTCGTCGCTCGCCGACAGCACGCGGATCGACTCCAGCCGCGCCAGGAAGCTGACCGAATCGGTAAAGCGCGCGATCCGCTCGGCATCATCAGCGCTGGCGTTCTGGATCAGCACCGGCACCGGCTTGCCCGGCGCGATATCCATCTCGCCGCGAATCTGGCGCACGCCGAGCATGAAGCCCTTGAGCCATTCGACATCGGCCTCGGCGGCCTCGTCGATCCTGGCCAGATCGGCGACCGGATACGGCTGCAGCATGATCGTGCTGCCGGTCTTGCCCGCCAGCGGGCCGACGCGCTGCCAGATCTCCTCGGTGATGAACGGCATGATCGGGTGCAAGAGCCGCAGCGCGACTTCCAGCACCCGCACCAAGGTGCGCCGCGCGCCGCGCTTAGCCGCTTCGTCCGTGCCCTGCATCACCGGCTTGGTCAGCTCCAGATACCAGTCGCAGTACTCGTTCCAGATGAACTGGTAGAGCGCGGCGGCGAGCAGATCGAAGCGGTAATCGGCGAAGTGCTGCGCGGCCTCGGCTTCCAGACGCTGCAGCCGCGAGATGATCCAGCGATCGGCGGTCGATAGCCGCGCCTCGCCGTCCAGCGACACGCCGGCCAGCTCGGCGCCGGTTTCCGGATCGAGCGCACCGACATTCATCAGCACGAAGCGCGAAGCGTTCCAGATCTTGTTGCAGAAGTTGCGATAGCCCTCGGCGCGCGCCGCGTCGAAGCGCACGTCGCGGCCGTTGGTGGCGAGTGCGGCGAAGGTGAAGCGCAGCGCGTCGACGCCGACCGCCTCGATGCCCTTCGGATAGTCCTTGCGGGTCTTGACCTCGATCTTCGGCGCAGTGGCCGGGTTCATCAGCCCGGTGGTGCGCTTGGCGACCAGCGCATCGAGCGTGATGCCGTCGACGACATCGAGCGGGTCGAGGACATTGCCCTTCGACTTCGACATCTTGTTGCCTTCCGGATCGCGCACCAGACCGGTGATGAACACGTCCCTGAACGGCACGTCGTTCATGAAGTACTGGCCCATCATCACCATCCGGGCAACCCAGAAGAAGATGATGTCGAAGCCGGTGACCAGCACGCTCGACGGGTAGTACTTCTTCAGCGCTTCGGTGTTGTCCGGCCAGCCGAGCGTCGCCATCGGCCAGATGTCGGAGGAGAACCAGGTGTCGAAGACATCCTCGTCCTGCTTCAGCGACACGCTGTCACCGAGACCGTGCTTGGCGCGCACTTCGGCCTCGTCGCGGCCGACGTAGACCTTGCCGGCCTCGTCGTACCAGGCCGGGATGCGATGGCCCCACCAGAGCTGGCGGCTGATGCACCAGTCCTGGATGTTGTTCAGCCAGTGGAAGTACGTGGTCTTCCAGTTGTCCGGCACGAAGCGGATGCGGCCGGATTCCACCGCGTCGATCGCAGGCTGGGTGATCGCCGCCCGCCCGCCCTTGCCCGGCTGGCCGTCGTGGCGCGTGTCGCGGGTCAGGTCGACGAACCACTGATCGGTGAGGTACGGCTCCAGCACCGCGCCGCTGCGGTCACCTCTGGGCACTTTCAGCTTGTGCGGCTCGATCTTGTCGACCAGCCCGCGCGGGTAGACCGGCTTGCCATCGGCGTCGAGCGCGGCCGCAGCCGCGCCCGGCAGGTCGGCAGTCGCTTCGAGATCGGCGATGACACGCTTGCGCGCGTCCATGCGGTCTAGGCCGCGATACGGCTCCGGCACGGCGTCATTGAGGCTGGCGGTGCGGGTCAGGATGTTGATCAGCGGCAGCTGGTGCCGCTGGCCGAGCTGGTAGTCGTTGAAATCATGCGCCGGCGTGATCTTCACGCAGCCGGTACCGAACTCGCGATCCACGTAATCGTCGGCGACGATCGGAATGCGGCGGTCGCACAGCGGCAGGATCACGTCCTTGCCGACCAGATGCCGGTAGCGCTCGTCTTCCGGATGCACCGCCACCGCGGTGTCGCCGAGCATCGTTTCCGGGCGCGTGGTGGCGACCACGATGTAGTTCAAGGTGCGGCCTTCGGCGTCGACATAGATCACGCCGTCGGCGAGCGGATAGCGGAAGTGCCAGAGCTTGCCGTTCTCCTCTTCCTGCACGACTTCCAGATCGGAGATCGCGGTCTGCAGCACCGGGTCCCAGTTGACCAGACGCTTGCCGCGGTAGATCAGGCCATCCTCGTGCAGGCGCACGAAGTGCTCGATCACCGCCTTCGAATAGGACGGGTCCATCGTGAACGCTTCGCGGGTCCAGTCGACACTCGACCCCATGCGGCGGATCTGCTGGCCGATGGTGCCGGCCGAGTACTTCTTCCAGTCCCAGACCTTTTCGAGGAACTTCTCGCGACCGAGTTCGGCGCGGCTCGGCTCGCCGGCCAGCTTCAGGTTGCGCTCGACCACCATCTGGGTGGCGATGCCGGCGTGATCGGTGCCCGGCTGCCACAGCGTGTCGTCGCCCGACATCCGGTGATAGCGGGTCAGCGCGTCCATCACCGTGTGCTGGAAGGCATGGCCCATGTGCAGGGTGCCGGTGACATTCGGCGGCGGGATCATGATCGCGTACGGCGTGCCGCTGCCGCTCGGCTGGTAGCAGCCGCCAGCTTCCCAGTCCTGGCACCAGCGGGCCTCGATGGGCTTGGGATCGAAGGTCTTGTCCATGCGTGTTGGTCGGTCGTGATCGGTCGCGGCAGCCGCCGGTGACCGGCGCTGCGAGGGGCGACATTGTAGGGCGGCGGCGCGGTCGTGACCGGCCCGGAACGCCGCCTGCCGCCGATGAAAACGAATACGGCCCGGCGCCTGAAGGCACCGGGCCGCTCGGGCCTGCGGTCGCTGGGCGGTCAGCCCTTCGCCGGGCTCTTCGGCTTGCTGCCGAGTTCGGCGAGCTTGGCCGCCAGCTGGGCGGCCGGCACGTAGCCTGGGAAGACATCGCCGTTCGGCAGCACCAGCATCGGCGTGCCGCGAATGCCGAGATCGGTCGCCAGCTGGTATTCCTCGGCCACCGGGTTGTTGCAGGCCTTGCCCTTCAGCTTGATCTGCGCGCCGGCCTTGGCGTCGGTCAGCGCCTTGCGCTGGTCGGCCGAGCACCAGACCGCCTCGGCGCTGTACCAGGATTCGGTGTCCGGCCCGGAACGCGGGAAGAACGCGTAGCGGATCGCGATGCCCTTGGCGTTGAACTGGGCAATCTCCGAATGCAGCTTGCGGCAGTAGCCGCAGTCGATGTCGGTGAACACGGTGACCGTGTACTTGGTGGCCATCGGCGGTGCCGGCGCGAACTCGATCAGCTTGTCGCTGCCGAGCTTGGCCAGCACGTCCAGGCGGTCGACGCGGCGGCGGTTCTCGGTCAGTTCCTCGCCGGTCTTCATGTCGACCAGATCGCCGCGCAGCAGGTAGCGGCCGTCGGCCGTGGCGTAGGCGAATTCGCGCTGGTGCTGGATTTCGTAGAGGCCGGCGACCGGCGACGGCCGGACGTTGTCGGCGCTGATGCCGAGCGCCTTGGCGATGGTGGCGGCAGCGGCGGCGTCATCGGCGGCCCGCGCCGGCATCACGGAGGCAGTGCAGGCAAGCAGGACGGCGGCAAGGAGCGTTGATTTCATGGATGGCAAGCGGCGGCGAGAGTCGCGGCGAGTATGACAAAAAGCCTCCCGGCCAGTTCCCGCAGCGTCGGCACAGCTCGCCGTTGGCGCTGCTGCCGCGCCGATTGCTGCGCCTTGCAGCATCAAGGCGGCGCGATCCGCTAGCATCGACTCCGGTGCCGCGCCTGCGGCCGACACCCCACCTGCCCGATCGTCATGGAAGAAGTTGCCAGTCACGCCATCCTGGTTGCGGGAACGCTGTTCCTGATCTCGATCCTGGCCACGGCGATCACGCCGCGCCTCGGCGTGCCGCTGCTGCTGGTGTTCCTGATCGTCGGCCTGCTGGCCGGCGAGGATGGCCCCGGCGGCATCCATTTCACCGACTACAAGACCGCCAACGTCGCCGGCACCGCCGCGCTGGCGGTGATCCTGTTCGACGGCGGCCTGCGCACGCCGATGTCGAATTTCCGGGTCGGCCTGCGGCCGGCGCTGATGCTGGCGACAGTCGGCGTGCTGATCACCACCTCGATCGTCGGCGCGCTGGCGGCCTGGCTGTTCAGCCTGCCGATCGCCGAAGGCCTGCTGATCGGCGCGATCGTCGGCTCCACCGACGCAGCGGCAGTGTTCTCGCTGCTGTCGACCCGCGCGGTGCGCCTGAACAACCGCATCAGCTCGGCGCTGGAAATCGAGTCCGGCACCAATGACCCGATGGCCGTGATGCTGACCATCGGCCTCGTCCATTACCTGCTGGCACCGGAACATTACGGCGCGCTGGAAGTGGCCCAGCTGCTGAGCATGCAGGTGGTGTTCGGTGTGGCGCTCGGCTACGCCGGCGGCTACCTGCTGATCCGCACCCTGAACGAGGTGACGCTCGGCGATTCGCTGTACCCGCTGCTGGCGATGTTCGGCGGCCTGCTGATCTACGGCGTCACGGCCACCGTCGGCGGCAGCGGCTTCCTGGCGGTCTACCTCGCCGGCCTGATGCTCGGCAACCAGCCGATCCGCGCCTTCGCCAGCATCAAGCGCTTCCACGACGGCATCGCCTGGCTGG
This sequence comes from Nevskia sp., assembly GCF_051860985.1. NCBI lineage: Bacteria > Pseudomonadati > Pseudomonadota > Gammaproteobacteria > Nevskiales > Nevskiaceae > Nevskia > Nevskia sp. The sequence continues at coordinate 98,132 of NZ_JBIMKV010000011.1, forward strand.
CCCAGATCGGCATGTTCCTGGTGCTCGGCCTGCTGGCCACGCCAAGCCGCATGGTCGAGGTCGCCGTGCCGGCGCTGATCACCGCCGCCGTGCTGACCTTCATTGCCCGCCCGATCGCGGTCGGCATCTCGCTGCTGCCGTTCCATTTCCCGTGGCGCGAGCAGGTCTACATGAGCTGGGTGGGCCTGCGCGGCTCGGTGCCGATGGTGCTGGCCACCTTCCCGCTGCTGGCCGGCCTCAAGAACGCGACGCTGTTCTTCGACGTCGCCTTCTTCATCGTGCTGGTGTCGCTGATCGTGCAGGGCTGGACCGTGGCGCCGGTGGCGCGGCTGCTGGGCCTGCAGATGCCGCCGGTCTCGACCCGCGTGCGCCGCGCCGACATCGATCTGCCCGGCACCCGCGGCTACGAGATGGTCAGCTACCGGCTGGCGCGGACCAGCGCGCTGATCGGCAAGCGGCCCAAGCAGCTGCCGCTGGAAGACAGCTCGCGGATCGTCAGCCTGACCCGCGCCGGCAAGCTGATTCCGTATCGCGACTGGGGCGTGCTGAAAGGCGGCGACTACCTGTCGCTGATCGTTTCCAAGGCCGAGCTGCCGGAGCTGGACAAGCTGTTCCAGCAGACCCGCGGCAACCAGGGCGTGGAGCAGCAGCGCTATTTCGGCGAATTCATCATCAGCCCCGAAGCCCTGCTCAGCGAACTGGCCGAGGCCTACGGCCTCGACGTGCCGTCGTCGGCGGCCGACTTCACGCTGGCCGCCTTCGTGTCCAGCGTGGTCCACAAGCCGGTGGTCGGCGACCGCCTGCGCCTCGGCGAGATGGAACTGGTGGTCCGCAAGATGGAGGCCGATCGGATCGTCGAACTGGGCCTGCGCCTGCCGCACGAACGCCACTGAGCCACCGGCGCCGGGCAAGCCGATCTGGTCCGCTTCGTGCGGACTGCAAGCGACACGACAGACGACGGTTCGAGGAGACGCAGGTTCATGCTGGATACGCTGGCGCAGATCGGATTCGGGCTGTTCGGACTGGCGATGCTGCTGTCGATCGCGCTGCTGTGCTCCAACAACCGCCGGGCGATCGACCGCCGGCTGGTCGCCACCGGCGTGCTGCTGCAGATCGGCTTCGCGACGTTCGTGCTGAAGGTGCCGCTGGGCCGCGACATCTTCGACACCCTGGCCGGCGGCTTCGTGGCGCTGCTCGGCTATGGCCGGGTCGGCACCGAGTTCATCTTCGGCAGCCTGATCAACTCCAAGGAACTGGGCTTCATCTTCGCTGTGCAAGTGCTGCCGACGATCGTCTTCTTCGCCTCGCTGACCGGCGTGCTGTACCACCTGGGCGTGATGCAGAAGATCGTCCAGGTGATGGCCTGGGCGATCACCCGGGTCATGAAGGTGTCGGGTGCTGAAACCACCTCGGTCTGCGCCAGCGTCTTCGTCGGCCAGACCGAAGCGCCGCTGACCATCAAGCCGTACATCGAGCGGATGACCGAGTCCGAGCTGATGACGGTGATGATCGGCGGCATGGCGCACATCGCCGGCTCGGTGATGGCGGCCTACATCGGCCTGCTCGGCGGCGGCGATCCGGCGGCCTCGGCGTTCTACGCCAAGCACCTGCTGGCGGCCAGCGTGATGGCGGCACCGGCGACCATCCTGATCGCCAAGATCCTGCGGCCGGAAGTCGGCGAGCCGCTGACCCGGGGCGAGGTGCGGGTGCCGGTGGAGCGCGACACCGCCAACATCATCGACGCCGCCGCCGCCGGTGCCGGCGAAGGCCTGAAGCTGGCGATGAACGTCGGCGCGATGCTGCTGGCCTTCGTCGCGCTGATCGCGCTGATCAATGCGCCGATCTCCGCGCTCGGCCATTTCGAGGTCGGTGCGGGCACCACGGTCAACCGCTGGCTCAGCGACCTCGCCGGCCACGACGTTCAGTTGAGCCTGCAGATGCTGCTCGGCTACCTGCTGGCGCCGGTGGCCTGGCTGATCGGCGTGCCCTGGCAGGACGCCACGCTGATCGGCAGCTTCATCGGCCAGAAGATCGTCATCAACGAGTTCGTCGCCTACGTCGAGCTGTCCAAGCACCTCGGCAGCCTGCTGCCGGAAAGCCGGGTGATCGCGACCTACGCGCTGTGCGGCTTCGCCAATTTTTCGTCGATCGCCATCCAGATCGGCGGCATCGGCGGGCTGGCGCCGTCGCGGCGTGCCGATCTGGCCCGGCTCGGCCTGCTGGCGGTGCTCGGCGGCACACTGGCCACACTGATGACCGCCACCATCGCCGGCGTGCTGTCGCAGTTCTGAACCTGGCCGGCGGACCGTCGAGCGGAGCCGGCCGAGATCAGCGGCTGTACTTGTTCTTGACCGCTGCCGGCAGGAACTCCTGATCGCTCATCGGCAGGCCGTACTGGATCGCCGGCGATTCCGAGAACAGCCGCTCGGCGAAGTAGCTGCCGGCCTTCAGGTCGTAGGTCAGGCCCGGCACCGCAAACGCCGCCTGCACGTCGTACAGCGGCAGCAGATGGCCTTCCTGGAAGCGCCACAGCGCGCCGGACGGATCGTGGTTCTCGACCAGCACGACGTTCCAGCTGTCCTCGTCGACGTAGAACACGCGCTTGCCGAAGCTGTGCTTGTTGCCCGGCCGCAGGCTGGCCTCGACCACCCAGACGCGGTGCAGCTCGTAGCGGGTGCCGGCCTGGTTGAAGTGGCCGCGGGTCAGCAGGTCCTTGTTCTTGTAGCGGCCGTCGCTGAGCCGGTAGCTGTTGTACGGGATGTACAGCTCGCGCTTGCCGGTGAGCTTCCAGACGTAGCGGTCGAACAGGCCGTTGTACATGTCGACCATGTCGATGAACTGGATCGCGTCGGTCTCCGGATACGGCTGGTCGTAACCGATCGGCGGCACCCGGAACATCTTGCCGGCGTTGACCAGCAGCACCCAGATGCCACGCGCCCGCTGCAGCGAGTTGGCGGTTTCGTGGAACAGCGCGACAAACTCCGGCCGCTGGCCCGGCCGGGCGACGCTGAAGGTGCCGTAGGCGATCATGTTTTCCCGCTCGACATCGCCCGGATCGCGCAGGTTGCCGTAGCGGAACAGCACCCGGAACACGGCATTGCCGGGCGAGCGGATCGCGCCGTCCGGCGCCACCACGGCCTGCTGGTACTGCAGCTGCGCGCTGTCGCCGCGATAGCGCACGCGGTGGTTCCACAGCACTTCCACGCCGGTCTTCGGCTGCGGGAACGGGAAACCCAGCTTCGCGCCCTCCAGCGAATCGGCGGCCGGCGCCTTGGCCCGGCCGTTATTGGCCCGGGTGGCGTCGAGGATCGCCTGCGGGAAAGCCACCGAACGCCGGGTTTCGTAGACCGGCATCGTGTAGTCCGGATAGCGGGCAAACAGCGCGCGATGCCCGTCCGACAGCCGGCTGGCGTACTGCGCCAGGTTGGCGGCGGTGATGGTGAACTTCGGCCGGTCGCCGGGGAACGGATCGGCCAGCTTCTGGCCGGGCTGGTAGCCGGCCGGCCACTGCGAACGGGTCAGGCCGCCGGTGTACGGCGGAATGCTGCCGTCACGATTGCCGCCCTGTTCGGCGCCGACGGCGGTCAACCCGCCGCTGCCGACCGACACCCCCGGCTCGACGGCCTCCGGTGTCGCCGGCATTGCGGCGTCGGCCACCGTCACCGGGCCTTCAAGCAGGCCGGTCGCCAGCTGCGGGCCCTCGTCCTGCGGGCGATCCCGGCGCTGGGCCAGCGCGGCGATCGCCTGCTCGCGGGCGCGGCCGGAGTCGAGGTACTTCACCCACTGCTCGGCGAGCTTGCGGCTGGCTGGGTACTGCGTGGCGCTGCGGAACGCGCTCGCTGCAGCATCGACGTCAGCCTGCTGGTACAGCGCGACGCCGAGCGTCATGTAGGCCGGCCCGGTCTTCGCGCCGAGCGCGATCGCCTGCCGCAGCGCCTCGCTCGCCTTCGGATACGCCTCGCGATCCAGATGCAGCTGGCCGAGCTGCAGGTACAGCTCGGGCGCGGCGGCGGCGCGGATCGCGTCCTCCAGCGCCGGGATCGCCAGCGTCGCCTCGCGCGCCGCCACCCACAGTGCCGCCAGCGAACGCAGGTTGGCGGCGGATTTCGGCAGCTTGCCGGCCTCCAGCCAGCCCTTCAGCAGCGAGCCGGCGGCGTACGGCGCGCCGATCTGGGCGGTCAGGCCGACCAGCTGCAGCCGCTGTTCCTCGGTGCTGATGTAGCCGAGCCGGCTGGCCACTTCCATCGCCGCCTGCGCGCGGCTGCTGTCGCCGGCCTTCAGGTACAGCGCCGACAGCCGGAACCAGTCGTCCTTCGCGCTCGGCTGGTCGCGGACCACGGTTTCCAGCACCTTGGCCGCCTCGCCTTCCTGGCCGGCGCCGACGTAGGCCGCATACAGCGCCCGCCGCCACGACAGGTCCGGCTGCGGCCTGGCGGCGACACCCTTGGCCAGCGGGCCGACCGCATCGCGATAGCGCTTCTGCTGCAGATAGGCGGCGCCGAGCGCCACCATCTGCTCCGGCGGCAGCGGCTTGCCGGCCTTCCAGGCCGGTTCCAGGCCCTTGATGACGCTGGCCGGATCACCCTTGCCGACCCGCAGCCGGCCGAGCGTTGCCCGCATCTCGTCGGCCGCCGGCCCGGACAGCGCGCCGGTGGCGATCGCCTGCTCCAGGTAGCGGGCGGCGGCGTCGAGATCCTTGCGGTTCGCGGCCTGCCCGGCCAGCTCGCGGAGCAGCAGCGCACGGGCATACGGATCGGTGGTGTTGCCGAGCTGGGTCGCCAGATCCTGCGTCGCCGGCTTGCCGCCACCGCCGTCCGGGATGCGCGCCTCGCTCTTGTACTGGTCGGCCGCCAGCGGGGCCGCCAGCAGCCCGGCCAGCAGCGCGACCGGCAAGACTGCCCGCATCAGCGGAAGCGGACCGTGAAGCGCAACACCATCGGATTGACCGCGATGGAAATCAGCGCACCGGCCACCGCCAGCGCCTGCGCCTGTGGCGGCAGCAGGTTCAGGGTCAGGCCGAGTCCGATCAGGATGAAGCTGAATTCGCCGATCTGGGCCAGTGCGGCCGACACGTTCAGCGCCGTGCCGTTGGACCAGCCGAGCAGCCGCACGATCACGTAGGCGGCCAGCGACTTGCCGATCACGATCACCGCGACCACGGCCAGCACCGACAGCGGCGAGCTGATCAGGATCATCGGATCGAACAGCATGCCGACCGACACGAAGAACAGCGCCGCGAAGCTGTCCTGGAACGGCCGCAATTCATCGGCCGCGCGATGGCTCAGGTCGGACTCGTTGACGACGATGCCGGCGAAGAAGGCGCCCAGCGCAAAGCTGACGCCGAAGGCCTCGGCCGACAGGAAGGCCACCCCGAGCGACAGCGTCACCGCCGCCAACGTGAACAGCTCGCGCGAGCCGCTCTTCTGCACCTGCGCCAGCAGCCACGGGAACAACCGGCGGCCGACCACCAGCATCAGCGTCACGAACAGCGCGATCATCGCCAGGGTCAGGCCCAGCGAGCGCAGCAACGCGTTCAGATCCAGCGCCTCGCCTCGGAGCGGGCCGGCCAGCGCCGGCAGCATCACCAGCGCCAGCACCATCACCAGGTCCTCGACGATCAGCCAGCCGACGGCGATCTGGCCGTCTTCCGAATGCAGCATCCCGCGTGCTTCCAGCGCCCGCAGCAGCACCACGGTGCTGGCCACCGACAGCGCCAGCCCGAACACCAGCCCGGCGCCGAGCGACCAGCCCCAGTATTCGGCGAGGCCCATGCCCATCACGGTGGCGACCGCGATCTGGGCGATGGCGCCAGGAATGGCGATGCCCTTGACCCGCATCAGGTCGCGGATCGAGAAATGCAGGCCGACACCGAACATCAGCAGGATCACGCCGATCTCGGCGAGCTGCGGCGCGAGGCTGGCATCGACGATCAGCCCGGGCGTGAACGGGCCGACCGCGACGCCGGCCATCAGGTAGCCGAGCAGCGGCGGCAGGCCGATGCGGAAGGCGATGAAGCCGCCGACGAAGGCGAAGCCGAGGCCGATCGCCAGGGTCTCGATCAGCGCCACGTCGTGAGCGTCGGTCGAGGCGAATGCCAGGGTCGGCAGCAGCAGCAGGCTGGTCAGCAGTGTTCGGATCATGGTCAGCGGTAGTTGTAGGCACAGTCGGCGGGGTCCATCTCGACCCGCTGCTTCACTTCGGCAGGCGTCTTTCCTTTTGGATAGATCCAGTTGCCGACGCTTTCAATGGCCGCACCTTCATAAACGCCGCGCGGCTCGGCATCGACGATGCGGACATTCTCGACCTGGCCGCCCGGTGTCACCACGAACACCACCTCGACCCAGCCGCGAATCTTCTTCTTGCAGGCCCAGTCCGGCATCTGCGGACGGGCGGTGGACAGCGGCACCAGCTCGCGGCCCTTGAAACCGCCATCGCCCCGGCCGCCACCTCCGCCGCCACCACCACCGTTGCCGGAGCCGTTGCCGCCGCCGGCAAAGCCGCCGAACACGCCGCTGCTGCCGAGCCCGGCGCCGATGCCGAGATCCGCGCTGCCGATGCCGACGGCGGCGACATTGACCTCCGGCACCGAGATCGGGATCGACGAGGTCGGGATGTTCGGCAGGCTGGCGCGGGCCAGCGACGGTGGCGAATCCGGCGGCGGTGGCGGCGCCAGCTCCGGCAGGCGCGCCGCAGCCTCATCGGCTTCCGGCGGCTTCTGCTGCTCCGCCTTGACGATCTGCGAGACCGGCAGGCTGTCGTCGCCCGGCGGGCCCTCGAGATGCGGCGAATCGATCATCCAGCGCATCACCACCACCATCAGCAGCACCAGCAGCGCCGCCAGCGGTATCAGCAGCAGCCAGCGCCACGGCCGCCGCCCGACATCGACGGGTAGCGGTGCGATCGCGGAAGGAGCGACCGTCGCCATCTCAGGGCGCTGCTGCCGGCGTGGCTGAAATCGCAACGTCCGGTGCACCGGCCAGCCGCGCCTGATCCATGGCCTCGACCACCAGCCCGGCGCGGGCGTCGCGATCAGCCTGGATCACCACCGGCGATTTCGGCTTCTGGGCGCGCAGCCGCTCGATCGTGGCGCGCAGCAGGCGGATGTCGACCCGGCCGCGGTCGACGAAGATGTCGCCGCTGGCGGAAATGCCGACGAAGATCGCCGAGTTGTCGAGCTTCACCGCTGTCTGCGCGTTCGGGCGGTTGATCTTGAGCCCGGACTCCGACACGAAGGCGGCGCTGATGATGAAAAAGATCAGCAGGTTCAGGAAGAAATCCAGCATCGGCGCGAGGTCGATGTGGGTGTCCTCGCGGACCTGGGAATGGCGGCGGACTTTCATGGCCGGGCGCTCATTCGGTCACGAAGCGATCGGGCAGCCGGTCCGACTCCCAGCGCACGCGCGCGGCCAGCCGCACCGAGAAGAACAGCCCGAGCAGGCTGACGACGAGGCCGGCCAGGGTCGCCACCATCGCGTGCGACACGCCATAGGCCATCGCCCGGACATCGGCCTGGCCGGCGGCGGTCATCGCGTCGAACACTTCGAGCATCCCGGCCACGGTGCCGAGCAGGCCCAGCAGCGGCGCCAGCGGCACCATCACCTTGATCAGCGGCATGGTTGCCGACATGCCGACCTTCAGCTCCGACAGCAGCTGCTCGCGGATGCGCTGCGCGGTCCACGAGCGGCGATCGCCACGCGACGACCACTCGGCCTTCTTCTCCGCCAGCCGCTGCGGGTGAATGCGCTTCAGGTACCAGTAGCGCTCCAGGATCAGCGTCCACATCGCCAGCGCTGCCACCAGGATCACCTGCACGACCCAGCCGCCGAGGCGCAGGAAATCCTCCCAGGAATCGCGCGGCAGCTCGAAGGCGATGTGCAGCAGCTCGTTCACGGCGCACCGCCCTCGCCGATCCGCGCTTCAAGCCGGCGCGCCAGCAGGCCGGCGGCCTGTTCGTCCAGGATCTGCACCAGCACCCGCGAACGCGCGCCAAGCACGCTGTTGATGAACAGGATCGGGATCGCGATCATCAGGCCGAGCACGGTGGCGATCATTGCCTGCGAAATGCCGCCAGCCATCACCTTGGGATCGCCGGCGCCGACTTCGGTGATCACCTGGAAGGTGATGATCATGCCGGTGACGGTGCCGACCAGCCCGAGCAGCGGTCCTGCCGCCACCACCATGCTGAGGAAACTCTGGAAGCGCTCGATGCGCGGCAGTTCCCGCAGCACCGCTTCGGAGACGCGGGTTTCCAGCACTTCCGGATCGTGCGCGCGGCCGTCGTCCTTCAGGCAGGCCAGCACCCGGCCCAGCGGATTGTCCGGTTGCGGCGCATCGATGGCCTTGAGCTGGCGGCTCATCCGGCCGCCGACGATCGCCAGATACCAGAGCTGGTACAGCGCCAGGCCGACGCCGACCAGGCCAAGCAGGATGATCACGTAGCCGACTTCGCCGCCCTGGTGGATGCGCTCGAGGATGTCGGGCCGCAGGGCCGCCAGCCGGAACAGGTTGCCACGCGTCGGGTCGACCGCCACCGGCAGCCATTCGCCTGCCGCAGCTTCCGCGAAGGCTTCGGCAGGGCCGCGCGGCTGCTCGCTGCGCTGCGGCGTGATCAGGCCGCCGCCGGGCTGCGCGACCAGATAGTCGCCGCCGGCAATCGCCCCGAACGCGCCGATGCGGGTCACGGTCTGCGGCGTCGTGGTGCCGTCGGCCGCTGCAACCGGCGCCTGGAAGCGCACCACCTTGCCGTTCTCACCCAGCTCCTGCTGCAGCAGGAACCAGAAATCCTCCAGTTGCTGGTTGCTCGGCAGCCGGGCCGGATCGGCCAGCTGGTCGAGTACCTTCAGCCGCTCCGGGAACTGCGCGGTGACATAGGAATCGGCCGCTGCCGCGCGGAACTGGGTGGCCGCCTCGCGCACCGCCGCGTAGACCTGACCAAGGTCGCCGCTCTGCGCCGACAGCTGCGCCTTGAACTCGCTGATCGCCTTCTGGTTGGCTTCGTAGCGGCCGCGCACGGCGGCCGCCTTCGCTTCGGCGGCGCGCAGTTCAGCCTCCGCCTGCGCCAGCTGCGCCTGCTGTTCGGCCTTGTTGCGCAGGAAGCGCGCTTCACGCTCGGCGTTGATCTTCGCGTTCTGCGCGCTCGATTCGCGGATCGATTTCAGAAGCTCGTCGATGCCGGCCGCCTGCTGCGCCTGCGCGTTCGCCGCGACCAGCAGCAGCGCCGCAGCCAGCCAGGACCGCGCGCTCACTTGGCCACCGCCTTCGCTGCAGTGGCCGTCGGCGTCGGCACCGGCAAGGTCACCACCAGCGGTGCCGCCGTTTCGCGGGCGATGCGCAGTGCCTCGCGAATCTCGCCGCGATGCTGCTCGGCCAGCGGCAGCCAGGCCTTCTTCGGCGCATCCCAGGCCAGCGCCTCGCGACCATCGAGCGTCATCGCGTACATCGCGGTGCGGCCCATGCGCAGCACGTCGACCAGCTTGCGCGCGCCATCGACGTCCAGCTCCATGCGCTCGGCGCCGAACACGCGGCCATAGTCGGCCTCGATGCGATAGGCCTCGACGACGCGCCGGTACTTCTCGCCCTGGGTCACCGCCGGATCGGTCATCAGCCGCTTCAGGCCGGCGATGCGCTCCTTGCGCTCGGCGACCAGGAACGGCAGGTCGAGCGCGATGAACTTGTCGAGGCTGTCGATCATCTTCAGCAGCAGCGGCGTCAGGTCACGTGTGTTGGTGGCCAGCTCGCGGGCCTGAGCGGCCAGCGCGGCGCGTTCGGCATCCTGGGTGGCCAGCAGCGGCTCGACCTGTTCGGCATAGACCTTCAGCTGCTGCGATTGCCAGATCGCCGCGCGGTAGCGTTCCAGCAGGCTGCGCGTCTGGTCATCAAGCGCATCGATGCGCGCCTGCGCAGCCTTCGCCGCATTGTTGGCCTGCACGGTGGCATCGACCGCCGGCGAACCGCCGCCCTGCGCCAGCAGCGACGACGCGGTCAGCAGGGCGGCTGTCAGCAGCGCGGCGGTCGGGATGAAGATCGGGAGGCGTGTCATCGTGCTAGTAGCCGGTGACCAGCTTGGTCGAGAACCGATTGACCATCGCCGGCAGCAACTTGTTCGACCAGGCCAGCAACTTCGTCTGCAGGCCCGGATACCAGTGGGTGCGCGGCCACAGCCGCCATTGCGACGCCGACCAGACCATCGCCGCGATGTCGTCGGCCTTCAGGTTGATGCCGAGCCGGCCGACGCTGGCCGGCGGCGCTGCCACGTTGTGCACCATCGGCGTGGCGACGAACAGGGGCAGCAGGTCCATCACCCGGATGCCGTGCTGTGCCCATTCGATGCTCAGCGCCTCGGTCAGTCCCTTGACCGCGAACTTGGTCGCGCCGTAAGTCGCGAACGCTGGCGTGCCGTTGATCGCCGAGGCCGAGGCCATGTTGATCAGCGCGCTGCGCCGCGTCTGCTTCAGGTACGGGAAAGCCGCGTGCGCGCCGTTGATCACGCCCTTGAGATTGACGTCGACCAGCGCGTGGTGACGGGCCAGCGACATCTCGGCGAAGTCACCCGTGTGCAGGATGCCGGCGTTGTTGAACATCACGTCGAGCCGGCCGGTCTTGGCCCAGAAGCGGGTCAGCGCGGCTTCCAGCGCGGCGGCATCGGTGACATCGAGGCTTTCGGCGATCGCGAACTCTGGCCCAAACTTCTGCCGAAGGCCCTCGCAGGCGCTGCCGGCCAGGTCGTACAGGCCCACGAACCAGCCTTTCGCCGCATACAGCTCGGCGGTGGCGCGGCCAATGCCCGCAGCGGCACCGGTAATGAAGATTGCGGGTCGGTCGATCATTCAGGCTCGCACTTTGATGGTCATTTCCAGCGGCTTCATTGGCCGCCTCGCACTGCAGCGGTAATCTAACCCGCCCCTCGCCGAAATGTCCGAAACCCGCTCATGGCCGCCCAGCACCCACCCGCCTTCCTCGCCCTGGTCGACGACGCCAAGACCCGCATCCGCGAAGTCCACGCCCGCGATCTGGCCGCCACGCTCGCCGCCCATCCCGACGCGAAGCTGGTCGATGTCCGTGAAGAAAGCGAATACGCCGCCGGCCACGTCGCCGGCGCGCAGTGGATCGGCAAGGGTGTGATCGAACGCGACATCGAAGCGCTGTATCCGGACAAGGCCACGCCGCTTTACTTGTACTGCGGCGGCGGCTTCCGCTCGGCGCTGGCCGCCGACAACCTGCAGAAGATGGGCTACACGCAGGTGGTGTCGGTCGACGGCGGCTGGCGCACGCTGAAGGATGTGATGCCGACCGCCTCGAAATAGGTCTTCCGGGAAAATTCGCGATCGCCACGCAAAAAAGCGCGAAAAGCTGTCGAAATGCGTTGTCGCGCTCCGACGAACCCCCTACAATCCGCGCCTCGCGTGGCTAGGTAGCTCAGATGGTTAGAGCGCGGCACTCATAATGCTGAGGTCGGCGGTTCGATCCCGCCTCTAGCCACCACCTGATAAAAAAGCCCCGTCCGGAGCATTTCCGGACGGGGCTTTTGTTTGGACGACGCAGCCGGCCGTTGTCAGCGCTTCGGGTCAGCGCTTCGGCGCTTTCGGCTGGAAGCTGATCGGGACTTCGTCTGCCGTGCGGCGGGTCGGTGCGCTGCTGCCGCAGTTTTTGCAGCTGCCGCAGCCGCTGTTGCAATCGGTTGTGGCGGCCGGTGGCGGCGCGAGTCCGAAGATGGCGCGCAGTCGGGTGAGGCCGCGACGGCTGAACCCGGGGAACAGCTGGAACAGCGCACGCAGCGCGAATGCCAGCACGATCAGGCCGACCGCCAGCGATTCGGCCGTCATGCCGGTGGCGCTCAGGTCCATGCGCTGGCGATCCGGAACGTCAGGAACGAGGCGCCGTAGGCCAGCGCGAACAGGTAGACGGTGGCGATGCCGACGATCTTCCAGGAACGCGTTTCGCGGCGGATCACGGCGAGCGTCGACACGCACTGCGGGGCGAACACGTACCAGACGATCAGGCTGAGCGCAGTAGCCAGCGACCATTGAGCCGCGATCAGCGGCAACAGCTGGCCGGCGGCTTCGTCGCCGGTGGCGGCGACGGCGTAGACCGTAGCCAGCGAACTCACCGCCACTTCGCGCGCCGCCAGTCCGGGAATCAGCGCGATGCAGATCTGCCAGTTGAAGCCGATCGGCGCGAACACGGCTTCCATCGCGCGGCCGATGCGGCCGGCATAGCTGTAGTCGATCGCCGGGCCGGCGAAATCAGCCGGCGCAGCGGGGAACGTCGACAGGAACCACAGCAGCACAGTCAGGGTCAGGATGATGCCGCCGACCCGCTTGAGGAACACGCTGGCGCGCTCCCAGAGACCGATCAGCACGTCGGTGACGTGCGGCACGCGATACGACGGCAGTTCCAGCAGCAGCGCGTGCTCGGTGCTGTCGCGGCGGATCAGCTTCATCGCATAGGCCACGACCAGGGCCGAGACGATGCCGGCGACATACAGCCCGAACAGCACCAGGCCCTGCAGGTTGAACAGGCCGGCGACTGTCGCCTTCGGGATGAACGCGCCGATCAGCAGCGCGTAGACCGGCAGCCGCGCCGAGCAGGTCATCAACGGGGCGACGAGGATGGTCGCCAGCCGGTCGCGCGGGTCCTGGATGGTCCGCGCGGCCATGATGCCCGGCACCGCGCAGGCGAAGCTCGACAGCAGTGGAATGAACGAGCGGCCGGTCAGCCCGGCGCCGACCATCAGGCGATCGAGCAGGAAAGCCGCACGCGGCAGATAGCCGGATTCCTCGAGCACCAGGATGAACAGGAACAGCAGCAGGATCTGCGGCAGGAACACCACGACGCTGCCGGTGCCGACCAGCATGCCGTCGACCAGCAGGCTGCGCAGCGTGTTGTCCGGCAGCATGGCCTTGAGCTGGTCGGCCAGCGCGCTGACGCCGGCGTCGATGCCGTCCTGCAACGGCGCGGACCACGAGAAGACAGCCTGGAAGATCAGGAACATCACCACGGCCAGCAGGGCCAGACCGAACACCGGATGCAGGGCCCAGCGGTCGATGGCGTCGTCGATCTCGCCGGTCGGGCGCGGCACCTGCACGGCCACCGCCAGCAGCCGACGAACCTCGGCGTGCAGGTCGGCCGGCGCGCCGCTGGGCGCGAGCGGCGGCAACTCGCTGTCGATGCGTGCCATCAGTGCGGCAGCACCATCGGCCCGAACGGCGATCGTTTCGATGACCGGCACCCCAAGCTCGGCTTCCAGCCGGACCCGGTCGACGACAATGCCGCGCTTTTCGGCGGCATCGCACATGTTCAGCGCCAGGATCATCGGCAGCCCGAGCGCGCGCACTTCGAGCACGAAGCGCAGATGCAGGCGCAGGTTGGTGGCATCGGCCACGCAGACCAGCAGATCAGGCCGCGCTTCGCCGGCCATGCGGCCGAGGCAGACGTCGCGGGTGATCGCCTCGTCCGGGCTGGTCGCAGCCAGAGAATAGGCGCCCGGCAGGTCGAGCAGCTGGACCTGCCGGCCGGACGGCGTGCGAATGACGCCGGCCTTGCGCTCGACGGTGACGCCGGCGTAGTTCGCCACCTTCTGGCGGCTGCCGGTCAGCCGGTTGAACAGCGCGGTCTTGCCGCAGTTCGGATTGCCGACCAGCGCCACCTGCGAGGCCAGCGCGCTCATGCGGCCTGCCTCACGAACACGCGCGCGGCCTCGGCACGGCGCAGCGCAAACCGCGTGTAGCCGATCTGCACGACCAGCGGATCGCCGCCCAACGGCCCGCGCGCCACCAGCCGCACCGGTTCGCCGGCCACGAAGCCGAGATCGCGCAGCCGTTCGGCGATCGGATCAGGCGCGCTGGCGTCCTCGACACGTTCGACGACGGCATCGATCCGCAGCGGCAAATCCCGAAGGCGTTGTTCCACGACCTGGCACGTTAATGAGAATGGTTCGCAAGCATACGCGATCAGCCTGCGTTCGGCTCTGCCGGTTCCCGAGGCTTGCCGGCTTCGCCTTCCGCCGGCTTCAGTCCATACGCGGCAACCATCGCCCAGACGTGCTTCGGGATCATCGATTTCATCCGTCGCGGCTGTTCGCGACGTAGATGAATGACCGTTTCCACCGCCTTCATCTCGACCCGGGCGCGCGCGAATTCGAGGCCGCGCGGGCCGACCCTCGGCATCAGCCAGCCTACCAATGGCTTCAGCCACGCCGGCATCCGGCGCAGCGGCAGGCCACCGGCGGCACGTTCGGTATTGGCCAGAAAGCCCTTCACCGGTCCGGCCCGCTTGCCGTGGCTACCCGGTGCCGACAGCCGTACTTCGTCGCCCAGCAGCGCCAGCAGCTCTGCGCCGCGCGCGTTGCGCACCAGCAACCACTGCTCGCCCTCGCCGCCCATGTAGCCGACCGTGATGTCGGCCAGCACGTTGGTGTAGTCCACGCAGGTCCGGCAGGTCAGCGGGAAGAAATCGCGCGGCAGCTTCGAGATCGGCAGCTGCAGGAACGGAATGGTCTGCTGACGGCCGTCGTCGAAGCGCAGTTCGACGTGATAGTCGGCGCGGAATTCCAGATAGCGGATGGTGTCCGGCCGGTCCGACAGCAGGTCCAGAAAGGTGTGGAAGCTCTCGGTGGTGGTGTTGTCCGAACACGGCGTGCCGATCACGTACAGCTTGTCGAAGCCGAGTTCGGCTTCCAACGCACGCAGCGCATAGACCTGACAGGGAATACCGATCACCGCCAGACGCCGATGGCCAGCCGCACGCGCCGGTTCCAGCAGCGCCAGCAGCGGCGCATAGCCCATGCGCATGCCACGGCAGGCGGCCAGATCGGCGGCTTTCGTGACCAGCACCGGCACCGGCCGCCAGCGGTCGTTCGGATCGGCGGTCATCGTCAGCACGGCATCGACGGCGCCGGCTTCCAGCAGCCGTTCGGCGATCCGCGTCGTGATGCCGGTCCACTGGGCGTCGGGACGGGGGGCGCGCAGCGCAGCGCGGTGCATCTGCTCGAACGGCCCGAAGAAGGTTTCGTCCGGCCGCGCCGGATCACGGCTGCGGCCATGTACCTGGGCTTCGAGGCGCGGGTAATCCGGCTTGATGAACTGGCAGGCGCGGCCACAGCGACTGGCGTCGGCGGTCCGCGAGATGCCGCAGTCGGTGCACAGGTCGCGCGGCACCGCCGGACGCGCCAGCGCGGCCGCCACCCGGGAATCGTTCACGGGCGGCTCAGATCCTCGATGCGAATGTCGCCACGCGCCAGCAGGCGTTCGCGGAACCAGCGGGTGGCGGCTTCGGCCTCGGCGCGCGGGCCCTTGATGCCGAACTCGATGTGCCGTTCACGCTCGGCGTTGCCGCGAAACGGCAGGCTGGCCAGCTTGATCGGCGGATAGGCGTTGAGCGTGGCTTCCATCAGGTCGATCAGGTCGCCCTCGCCGCCCGAGCCGTAGGCGCGGAACGTGAATTCCACCGGCGGCTCGGCGTTGTGCAGGCCGCCCAGTCGGACATCGAGCACCCATTCCAGCATCGGCCAGGCCATTTCCGGAAAACCGGGCACGAAGTAGCAGTTGCCGACGTAGAAGCCGGCGATGTTGTTGACCGGATTCGGGATCAGGCCGGCGCCGAGCGGGAAATCCGCCATCAGCACGCGATTCGGCCAGGCCTTGTCGCCGTACTGCTTTTCGATGATCGCCAGCGCTTCGGGATGACGGGCGATCGGCACATCGAAGGCGCGGGCCGCCGCCTGCCGGGTGCGGTCGTCGGGCGTGCCGCCGATGCCACCGCACGACAGCAGCACATGGCCACGATGCTGGGCGCTGCGGATCACCTCGGCGATCTGGCCTTCGTCGTCGCCAGCGAAATGGGCCCATTCCAGACTCATGCCGCGGACGTTGAGCAGCTCGATGACTTTCGGAAGATGCTTGTCCGGTCGCTTCCCGGACAGCAACTCGTCGCCCACGATCATCAGACCTACCGATGACATGCCTCGCTCCTTCAGTTCTTGTTCGTTGAATGATCGACGCTGCGGGCCTCGGTCCTCACCGATGGCCGCCGGGCATCCGTCGTAGCAGGCCCGCCGGGCAGCGTCGTCGGCGCGTAGTCTTACCGATCAACACGCCTAGCGCGATAGCCACCCGACGCGCCGTTCGCCCGGCAGCCGCCGCCGCTGCAGACCGGTCGTCGGCGATCGTGTCGAACGGCGTCGCCACGGCGGCGCTGTGACCGAAGTCGCCTTTCGCGGCGCCAGCCGCACCCTGGCCCGATGCTTGCCGCTAGGCTCTGCGCTGTCCTCATTCGGAAGTTCCCATGTCCTCGCAAGCCCCGGTGCTGGTGCCAGTTGCCCACGGCTCGGAAAGTCTGGAGACGATCACTGTCGTCAACCTGCTGCGGCGCGCCGAGCTGGCGGTGACGATGGCCTCGATCGAAGCCACGATGCTGATCGACGGCACTCGCGGCATCCGCTTCATGGCCGATGCGCGGCTGGCCGAACTGCCGGCTGCGCCGTGGTCGATGCTGGTGCTGCCCGGCGGCGCGGCCGGGGCCGACGCGCTGGGCCGGCATCCACCGCTGGTGGCGATGCTTACCGCCCGCCGCGATGCCGGCTTGCCGATCGCCGCGATCTGCGCCGCACCGGCGCGGGTGCTGGCCGCCAACGGCCTGCTCGAAGGCCGCCGGGCGACCGGCTACCCGTCGTTCCGCGCCGAGCTGCCGATCCCCGTCGATGCAGCCGTGGTCCGCGACGGCCCGTTCACCACCAGCCAGGGGCCCGGCACGGCGATCGCGTTCGCGCTGGACCTGATCGAGCAACTGTGCGGCCGCAGCCGTCGCGACGATGTCGCGGCCGGCCTGCTGGTGACGCCGTGAACGTTCACTTGCGTCCGCTACCCTTGCATGACTCACCTTTGTCCTTCGAACCCGCCATGACAATGCATCCGCTGCTTGAGGCTGTTCACCGATCGTTCCGCCACCGGACGCTTGCCGCCCTGCTGATGATTGCCGCCAGCCTGCCGGCGACATTTGCGGTCGCCGCACCCTGGGCGGAAGTCGGTGATCGCGGCCTGCGCAGCGACATCGAGCTGCTGGCCGCGCATCAATTGGTCGACGGCCCGATCACCACCTGGCCGATCCCGGTCGGCTACTTCGCGGCGCTGCGCGATCGCGCCAATCTCAGCGACCAGCCGGAACATGTACGCCTCGCCGCCGCCCGGGTGCTGGCCCGTCTCGACGGCCCGACCGGGCTGCGGCCGGCGGCGGAACTGCGGCTGGCGACCGAGCCGAACCTGATCCGCGATTTCGGCGCCGCCGCGCGCGACGAGGTCGATCTCCGGGCCGGCCTGAACTACGACAGCGACCGCTTCGCCGCCCAGCTGCGGGTCGGCGCGCTGACCGGACTCGACGGCGACGGCTACCGCTTCGCGCTCGACGGCAGCTACGCCAGCGCACTGCTCGGCAACTGGCAGCTGTACGGCGGCACGATCGACAAGTGGTACGGCCCCGGCCACAGCAGCAGCCTGATCCTGTCGAACAATGCGCGGCCGTTTCCGAAGATCGGCATCACCCGCAACAGTCCCGGCGCCTTCGAGACGAAATGGCTGAGCTGGCTCGGAACCTGGCAGCTCGATTTCTATGTCGGCATCCTCGAAGAAGACGCCCGCGTGGAATCCAACACCGGCGTCGGCTCGCTGCGCTTCAGCTTCATGCCGGTGACCGGGCTGGAAGTCGCGATCACCCGTTTCGTGCAGTTCTGCGGCGGCGGCAACAACTGCAATCCGCTGGAAGCCGCGTTCGCAATCAACAACACTGATTCCGACCGCAACAACTCCAACGATCAGGCGACCATCGAGTTCAAGTACGTCCGCCGCTTCCAGAACCTGGCCGTGTCGCCGTACGTGCAGTTCCTCAACGACGACACCGGCCCGTTCACCCATTCCTACACGAGCTATCTGGGCGGCCTGCACGCGGCCGCACCCTGGGGCAGCAACGGCGCACTGTGGGAACTGACGGCCGAGTACACCGACAGCCGCGCGACGCTGGACTGGTTCACCTTCGGCAAGCGGCTGCCCGGCTTCGCCTACAACAACGATGAGTATGTCGACGGCTTCCGCTATCGCGGCCGCACGCTGGGCTTTTCGCTGGACAGCGATTCGGTGCTGTTTTCGCTGACCGGCGCACTCACCGACAGTGCCGGTCGCCAGTACCGGCTGGGCTACCACAATGCCCAGATCAGCACCCAGGAACTGGCGGCGATCCAGGCCACCGGCAGCTTCCGCCGCAACGTCGTCAGCGCCCAGCCGGTGCAGGTCAACCAGGTCGAAGGCGGCATCCGCCTGCCGTGGAACCGGCTGCTGTTCGACCTGTCGGTGCGCTGGCAGGACCAGCAGCCGTTCCCGGATGCCGGCGCCAAGCTCAATGTCGAGGCCGGCGTGCAGCTGCACTTCTGAGCGGGCGGCGGCGCCTCAACCCAGCTTGAGCAGGCCGGTGGCGGCCTGGGCATTGTCCTCGGCAGCGCGCATCACCTTCGACTGCAGCTCGAACTGCCGGGCGAGGTTGATCATGTTGACCATCGCACCGGCCAGATTGACGTTGGCGCCTTCCAGCACGCCGCTGGCCAGCACGTCGCCGGCGGCCGGGTCCAGCGTTACGCCGGGCTTGGCGCGCATCAGGCCGTCGACGCCGCGATCGAGCTGCGCCTGGCTGCCGCTGACCACCTTGAGCCGGCCGATCGTCACCGGCGCGGCGGCGCTCTGCCCGTTCGGCACGGCGCTGAGGGTGCCGTCGTTGCCGATGGTGACCGCGGTCGATGCCGGAATCGCCAGCGGGCCGGCATCGCCCAGCACGGCCAGTCCGCCCGCAGTGCGCAGCTGGCCGTTGGCATCGAGCCGCAGGTCACCGGCACGGGTGTAGGCCTCCGAGCCGTCCGGCGTCTGCACGGCCAGCCAGTGGTCGCCCTTCAGCGCGATGTCCAGCTGGCCGCCGGTCTGCATCAGGTTGCCCTGCTGCGCGTCCCAGCTGTTGTCGCCAAGCTGGGCGTTGACCCGCGACTGGAAGCCCGGGCCGTCGACATTGATCGCCTGCGCCGCCGCCAGCTCGGCGCGGAAGCCGACGGTGCCGGCATTGGCCAGGTTGTGGCTGTTGGCCGTCTGCGCCCGCAGCGTGGCAATGGCGCCGGACATGCCGACATAGAGCGCGCGATCCATGGCGTTTTCCTCGGTCGATCAGGCGCGCATCAACGGATGTTGATGATCGTCTGGGTGATCTGGTCGGTCGTCGAGATCATCTGCGCATTGGCCTGGAAGCTGCGCTGCGCGACGATCATGTTGACCAGCTGCTTGGTGATGTCGACGTTCGAACCCTCCAGCGCGCCGCTCTGGATCAGTCCGAAGTTCGAGGTGTTGGCCGAGCCGCGAATCACCGGACCCGAGCTGTAGGTCTCGCCCCAGGAGGTGTCGCCGAGCTGCTGCAGTCCCTGCGGATTGGCGAAGTTGGCCATCGCCAGCTTGCCGAGCCGGGTGGCCTGGCCGTTGGTGAAGCGCGCCTGGACGATGCCTTCCTGGGTGACCTCGATGCCGCTGAGGCGGCCGGTGGCATAGCCATCCTGGGTCAGGCTGTTGACCGAGAAACTGTTGCCGTACTGCGTGCTGTTGCTCAGGTCGACCGTCATCGTCACCGGGCTGGAGCCGGTCGCAGTCGCGTAGGCCGGCAGCGTGATGCGGCCATCGGTCGGCGTGCTCAGCGAGCCATCGGCGTTGAAGGTCACCGTCGTGCCGGTGCCGACATCGGTGCCGTCGATCCGCGTGTGCACGGTCCACTCGTTGGCGGTGGTGCCGGACTTCACGAAGTACAGGTTGGCCGGGTGGCCCGTGCCCAGCGAGTCGTAGATGGTCACCGACGTGGTGTTGTTGTAGCTGGTCGGATCGCTGGCCGAGAACGGCGTGGTGGCCGGGGCCGTGGCCTCCGCCGGCAGGTTGACGCCGGTGTTGAGCAGCGTGGTCGCGTTCGGCGGATTGTCCGAGGTCGACAGCTGGATATCGGACAGGCTGGCGGTATCGAAGGCGGTGCCGCCGGCGACCGGCGGATATGCCTGAAGCCGCGCGCCGGAGCCGTTGACGATGAAGCCGTTGCGGTCGGTGCCGAACTGGCCGGAGCGCGTGTAGCTGACCGCGCCGTCCTTGGCCAGCGTGAACCAGCCGGTGCCGCTGACCGCCAGGTCCAGCGAATTATTGGTGACGCTGATCGCGCCCTGGGTGAACTGCTGCGCGACCTTGGCGACGCGCACGCCGCCGCCGACGGCGGTATCGGTCACGCCGTAGGCATTGGACAGGAAGAAATCGGCGAACTGCGAACGCGATTCCTTGAAGCCGACGGTGTTGGCGTTGGCGATGTTGTTCGAGGTCACCGCGAGATCGGCGGACGCGGCATTCAGGCCGGTCAGGGCAATGTTGAAGGACATGTCAGCGGACTCCGGTCGAGGCGGCGGGAACAGCGTGGGCGGCGGCGCGCAGCGGCGCGGTCAGCGATTCGACCAGCTCCGACAGCTCGGCGCGGCGCCGGCGGCGGCCGACCTGCGGGATGTCGAACAGGCCGGGAATGCGGTGCGGCGGCGTGAGGCTCGGCCGCGGGCTGTAGAAATTCATGGCGTGGCTCCGGACAGGAAAACGGGGTTCAGATGATCTGGCGGACGTTGCCGAACGGCACCGCGCCGAGGCCGGCCAGGTTCAGGCTCAGGCCGTTGCTGCCGAGCGACACGCTCTGCACCAGCCCGGCGGCCAGCGTGGTGGCCGATTCGCTGGCGCCGTTGCGGGTGATCGTCGCGCGGATGCCGTAGCTGCCCGAAGGCAGGGTGTTGCCGCCGGCATCCTTGCCATCCCAGTTGAAGTAGCTGGTTCCGGCCGGCTGGGCGCCGTAGTCGAGCCGGCGCACGACGGCGCCGCTGGCATCGACGATCTCCACCGCCACCTGCCCGCCGCTGGGGACATCGACGCCGCCGCTCAGGCCGGCTTCGCCATCGAGATAGCCGGTCTTCGACGGATACAGCACGCCGTGGCCGACCAGCCCGGAAGCCTGCAGCGACTGGCTCGAGGTCAGCGACGACGACAGCGAGGTGAAAGAATCCTGCAGGCCCTGGATGCCGGACACCGTCGAGAACTGGGCGATCTGGCCGAGGAACTCGTTGGACTCCAGCGGCTTCAGCGGGTCCTGGTTCTGCAGCTGCGTGGTCATCAGCTTGAGGAAGTCGGCCTGGCCGAGCGACTCAGCCTTCTTGTCGGCGGTCTTCAGGCTCAGGCCGAGATCGGAATAGGGATTGCTGCCAACGGCGGTGGTCATGGCGTTCTCGTGGAATTCGGGGGCGTTCAGCGGCCGAGCGACAGGGTGCGGCTGGCCAGTTCCTTGGCGGTGTTCATCACTTCGACGCTCGACTGGTAGGAGCGCGAGGCGGAAATCATGTTGACCATCTCCTCGACGACGTTGACGTTCGGCGCGTAGACGTAGCCGTCGCCATCGGCCAGTGGATGGCCGGGCTCGTAGCGCTTCTCCGCCGGCGCCTGGCTTTCGACCACGCCGAGCACCTGCACGCCGGGCGTGCCCTCGCCGCCGGCCTCCATCGCGGCCTTGAACATCGGCAGGCGCGCCTTGTAGGCGCCATCGGCGCTGCCGCTGATGGCATCGGCATTGGCCAGGTTGGAGGCGACGGTATTCAGGCGCAGCGATTGCGCACTGAGCGCGGAGCCGGCGATATCGAAGATCCTGAAGCTGGACATGGCGTGGCTCCCCGAAGAAGGACTACTGACCGGTGATCGCGGTCATCAGGCCGCGAATGCGGCCATCGGCGAACTGCAACGAGGCCTGGTAGTGCAGCGCGGCGTCGGCGAACTTGGCCTGCTCCACCTGCACGTCGACGGTGTTGCCGTCGACGCTCGGCTGGGTGGCCACGCGGTAGGCCAGCGCCGCGTTGCCGCCGGCATCCGGCAGGTTGTCGAGCGTCAGCGGGATGTGGCGCGGATCGGTGGTCAGCACGCGCGGCGCACTGCCAGCCGGCAGGTTCCGGGACGCGCTGGACAGCGCGGTGGCGAAATCGATGTCGCGCGCCTTGAAGCCGGGCGTATCGGCATTGGCGATATTGGCCGACAGCACTTCCATGCGCCGCCGCTGCACGTTCATGGCATCGGCGTGGATGCCGAAGATGGGGTCCGTTTGGGCCATGCTGTCCTCCCGCGTTTGCGTTCGGAAGCCTCGTTACAAGCCCTGTGCCAGCGGCGATCGGCGACGGAAAAGTGACGCCGCCGGCTCGGCTTCAGGCAGATTCCAACACCACGGCCTTCAGATGGTCGAGCACGCTGGTGGCCAGTTCGTCGGCGCTGAACTTGGCGATGAAGCGGTCCGCGCCGACCCGTTCGGCCATCGCGCTGTTGAACACACCGGACAGGCTGGTGTGCAGCATCACGTAGAGGTTCTTCATCTTCGGATCGCGGCGGATTTCCGTCGTCAGCCGGTAGCCGTCCATGTCTGGCATCTCGACGTCGGAAATCATCATCAGGAGCGAGTCGGTGATCGGCTCGTCCTTGGCCGCCAGCGCCTGCAGATAGCGCAGCGCCTCGCGGCCATCGTTGACCATCGTGCATTCGATGCCGAGCTGGTTCAGCGTCTTCTCGATCTGGTTGCGGGCAACGCGGGAATCGTCGACCACCAGCACCCTGCGCCGCGACGCGCCGATGCCGGCCGCTTCTTCGCGGATCGACTCCGACAGCGCCGCCTGCACGCCCACGACATCGCTGAGCACCTTCTCGACGTCGATGATCTCGACCAGTTCGTTGTTGTACTGGGTGATCGCGGTCATGTAGCCGCCCTCGCCGGCCCCATCCGGCGGCGGCCGCACGTGCTCGACGTTGACGTGGATGATCCGCTCCACGGCCCGCACCAGGAAGCCCTGCACCGAGCGGTTGTATTCGGTGACGATCACGTGCGCGGCCTGCTCGTCGCTCGGCTGGCCGATGGCCCGGCTGAGGTCGATGACCGGAATCATCCGGCCGCGGATGTCGGCCACGCCCTTCACCAGCGGATGCGAGGACGGCAGCCAGCTCAGCGCCGGCTTGGGGATCACCTCCTGCACCTTGAACACGTTGATGCCAAAGATCTGGCGCTCGTCGAGACGGAACAGCAGCAGCGCAAGGCGGTTGTGTCCGGCGAGCTGGGTGCTGCGATCGATGCTTTCGAGCAATCCGGAGGCCATGTCGGGGTCCAGTGGAGAAGGGGCAGGTGTTCGGCCAGCGCCGCTGCAACTTCGGTTCCCGCCGGGGCTGTGGCTGTCGGCGCCGCAAAAACGGCGCGAATCGGCGTGGCACGCGGCTTGTAGCGCCGGTGGCGATATCCGAATCCACCGTGCTCCCGACCATGAACCGCCGCGCATCATCGAAGGCTTTCTTCATCGCCCTGCTGGCCGCCGGGCTCGGGCTGGCGCTGAACTTCGTCGCCGCCGCCGCGGAAACTGGCATCGAGGCCATCAGCCGGATTCGCGAAGCGGCCGAGCGCCACGTCGCCGCGCAAGTGCTGCCGAGCGCCACGGTCAGCGCCGAGGCCCTTGACAATCGCTTGCGGCTGCCGGCCTGCAGCGGCCCGCTGGAAGCCTCATCCGCCAATCCGGCGGCGCGCGGCGCCTGGAGCATCCTGGTCAGCTGCCGCGATCAGGGCACGCAGCTGTGGGCGGTGTTCGTGCCGGTGAAAGTGGCGGACCTGCGGCCGGTCGTCGTGCTGGCCGGCAGTGTCGCGCCGGGACAGCCGATCGCGGCCGAGCTGCTGCGCATCGAGAAGCGCGACGTCGCCACCTTGTCTGCCGGTTATCTGTCGTCGGTCGACGAAGCCGTCGGCCGCAGCCTGCGTCGGCCGGTCGCCCCCGGCGCAGCGCTGACCCCCGACGCGCTTGCGGTGGTCCGCCTGATCCGCCGGGGCGATCTGGTCACCCTGGTCGGCCGCAGCGGCGGGCTGGAAGTGCGGGCACAGGGCAAGGCGCTGGCCGATGGCGGCAGCGGCGAACGGATCGCAGTCGAAAACCCGTCGTCGCGGCGCGTCGTCCAGGGCGTCGTCCGCGACGGCGGCACCGTCGATGTCGGCATCTAGGACCAGTAAGTTTTTGCCATGAGCGCCGACGCGCCATCGTTAAAGTTCCGCAGTCGGGCGTCGATAGCGGTTCCAAGCAGCGCCGCGTGCGCGTTCGGAGTCCGCCATGAGCATCAAGATCGACCTTCCCGGCAGCAATCCTCTTCGCCCGACCGCGCCGGCGAAATCGTCGGCCGGCGTGTCCGGCACCAGCAGCAGCCAGCCGGTGGCCGCCACCGGCGCCGGCGACCGCGTGCAGCTGACCGGCGATGCCGTCAGCCGTCAGCAGATCGACCAGGCGCTGGCCGCCGTGCCGAAGATCGATGCAAGCCGCGTCGAGCGCCTGAAGTCGGCGCTGGCCAGCGGCAGCTACATCCCCAATCCCGCATCGATCGCCGCCAAGTTCGCGCGCATGGAGTGGGATCTCAACCCCGCGTAAATCCGTCCGAGGTCACGCCATGAACGAATCCAGCCTGACGATTGCAGAAGTGCTCGACGCGCAGATCCGCTGCGCCCGTGAGCTGATCACCGTGCTGGATGACGAACATGCCGCGCTGACCGGCCGCTCGATCGAGGCGCTGGAAGCAGCCTGCGAAGCAAAGGCCGCCGCAGCGCAGACGCTGCAGCGGCTGGGCGATCGCCTGCAGATCCTGTCCGGACCGCGCCGCTCCGGGCCGGAGTTCGAGGCCTGGCTGGCCCGCCATCCTGATGGCGCAGCACTGATCGACGCCTGGCGCGTGCTGATCGGGCTGGCCGGCCAACTGGCCGACGGCAATCGCCGCAACGGCGTGCTGCTGGAAGTGCGCGAGCAGCAGGTCAAGACCGCGCTGGTGGCGCTGTCGCCGGAACCGCCGGCGACCTACGGCCGCAGCGGTTATCGGCCCAACCTGCCGCAGGGGCGCGTCTACAGCCGCGCCTGAATCGCCGGCATCAAAAAAGCCGCCGCGACGTTCGATCGTCGCGGCGGCTTTTTTTCAGCGGCCGTCGTCAGTTGAAGGCCAGCAGCGTGTCGCCGAACTCGACGTGCAGCGGGAACGCCATCGCGCAGGCGGTATGCGCGCAGCGGGCCGGCTCGAACACCGTGCGCGCCAGAATCGCGTCCAGCCCGGCCACCGAGCCCTGCGCCGGCATCATCTGCCAGGACACCTTGGTGACCCGGCCGCGGGCATCGACCTCGACCATCGCTTGCAGTTCGCCGCGCAGGTTCTGCTGGCGCTGCAGCGTCGACAGCTCGCTCGCCAGCGGGCCCAGCCCGCCGGCCGGAAATGGCGGCTCCTCGTGGGCGCGCAGATCGTCGTACTGGTTGCGCACCAGCTCGACCTCGCTGCTCGACAGCTGCGCCCAGCTGCGATCCAGCGGCAGTGCGCGATAGCTGACCGGGGCCACCGGGCTGCCGGTCACCGAGACCGGCTTTAGCATCCGGTAGGCCGATTCATCAGCCAGCGCCGGCCGTGCCAGCACCAGCATCGACAGCGCCGCACTTGCGGCCAGCCACGTGTTGTTTTTCATGTTTGCCGCTCCTCGCCAGATCATCGGGGCAACCGCCGAAGCGCCGCATTCCGGGGCCCGATGGCGAAGATGTAGTCGGCCTTCATCGACGAGTCAACAAACTGAAATATTACTGTCACATTGTTGTGCTAGCGCCGCCGGAAACCGACGCCTGATCGGCCGGCCACGATCGCCGCCAGACACGAAGTTTTCGCGGCAAGCGGCTGAATCGACAAAGGATTCATAACTTCGAACCGACGCAAAAAAGCCCGCTCGAACAGCGAGCGGGCCGAGGCCGGTGCAGCAAGTACCGCCGGCGATTGTGACAGTCGCTGCGCAGCTCAGCCGACGGCAGGACGCCCGACGCAGTCGTAGACGAAGCCTTCGCCGCGGACCCAGGCCGGGTCGTACATGTTGCGGCCGTCGATGATGATCGGCTGCTTGAGCAGCGACTTCAGCCGCGCGAGGTTCGGGCTCTGGAACGCGCGCCATTCGGTGCAGATCACCAGCGCATCGGCGCCGGTAACCGCTTCCAGCGCCGAGCCGACCAGCTTCAGGTCGGCGCGGTCGCCGTAGATCTTCGCGGTTTCGTGCATCGCCACCGGATCGTAGGCCTGCACCCGTCCACCTTCGGCCCAGATCGCTTCCATCAGTACCCGGCTCGGCGCTTCGCGCATGTCGTCGGTCTTCGGCTTGAAGGCCAACCCCCAGACGGCGATGGTCTTGCCGCCGAGCGCGCCGAGATGCTTGACCAGCTTGTTGTGCAAGGTGGTCTTCTGGCGGTTGTTGACCGCTTCCACGGCCTTCAGAATCTTGGCGTCGAACTGCGCGTCGGCCGCGCTCTTGACCAGCGCCTTGACATCCTTCGGGAAACACGAGCCACCGTAGCCGGCCCCCGGGTAGATGAAGTGGAAGCCGATGCGCGGGTCGGCGCCGATGCCGATGCGCACCTTCTCGATGTCGGCACCGATGTTCTCGGCCAGGTTCGCCAGCTCGTTCATGAAGCTGATCTTGGTTGCCAGCATCGCGTTGGCCGCGTACTTGGTCAGTTCGCTGGACTTCACGTCCATCACGATCACGCGGTCGTGATTGCGGTTGAACGGCGCGTACAGAGCCTGCATGGCTTTCGCGGCACGCGGGTTGTCGGCGCCGACGATGATGCGGTCCGGCTTGTTGAAATCGCCGATGGCATCGCCTTCCTTCAGGAACTCGGGGTTGGACACCACGTCGTAATCGAGCGACGTGGCGCGGGCCGCCAGGGTTGCCTTCATCGTCGCCCGGACCTTGTCGGCAGTGCCGACCGGTACCGTCGATTTCGAGATCACCACCCGGTACTCGCTCATGTGGGTGGCGATGGTGTCGGCCACCTTCAGCACGTACTTCAGGTCGGCCGAGCCATCTTCGTTCGGCGGCGTGCCGACCGCGATGAACTGATACAGGCCGTGGGCGACGCCTTCGGCGGCATCGGTGGTGAAGCGCAGGCGGCCTTCGGCGGCGTTCTTCAGCACCAGCTCGGTCAGGCCCGGCTCGTAGATCGGGATGACACCGTTCTTCAGGCCGTCGATCTTGGCCTGGTCGACATCCACGCACAGCACGTCATTGCCGACATCGGCAAAGCAGGCCGCAGTGACCAGGCCGACATAGCCGGAGCCGAAGATGGTGATATTCAAGACACGCGTTTCCTTGCAGTGAAGAGATGAGGGCAGCCCCGCCCATTCCGGGCGGCCGGATGTTACCACCCGTCTTTTGAGCGGCCGTGACCGGGTTGTCGACGATGCATGCTTGAGCGACGATCGTTGACCTGTATTGATCCCTGCCGATGAACACCAACAAGCGAATCCGCGACTGCCGGCTGGCCATGCGCCATGCCCGCGACTACCCGACATGGCGCGAAGCGGCATTGGCCTTCGATGACGCCAGCGGTTTCAACGACTGGAAGCATGAAGACGAATCGCCGGACTACGACTGGCAGCTGATCCGCAGCCGCCTGACCCAGATCCGCCAGTACCGCGACACCCGGCAAGTCGTGAAGCTGATGCGCCACCTGCGCCAGGGCCTGCACTGGAATCTCGGCAACAGCGCCAACGCGGCGCTGTACAGCCACGCCTACATCGGCACCAAGCGGCTGATCGAAACCTATCTGGCGGAAGTTGTCGCGGCGCTGCAGTTCATCGCCGACGGCCAGTTCCCCGAGTTGCCGGCCGATGAAAAGCTGCGCTTCTTCCGCGAAACGACCGCCTCGTTCGGGCGTTCGGCGCTGATGCTGTCAGGCGGTGCGACGCTTGGGCTGTTCCACGTCGGCGTGGTCAAGGCGCTGGTCCGCGAAGACCTGCTGCCGGATGTCATTTCCGGCTCCAGCGCCGGTTCGATCGTCGCCTCGGTGGTCGGCACGCGCGGGCCGGACGAGCTGGAATCGCTGCTCGATCCCGACAACTCCTACTACCACTTCTGGACGCCGCTCGGCTTCGGCGACATGCTGCGCAGCGGCGCGCTGATGGACCAGAAGCAGATTGCGCTCGGCATCGCCCGCAACACCCATGACCTGACGTTCGAGGAAAGCCACGCCCGCTCCGGCCGCATCGTCAACATCACGGTGTCGCCGGCCGGCAGCAACCAGCAGCCGCGCCTGCTGAATTACCTGACCACGCCGTACCTGTACCTGCGCGAAGCGGTACTGGCCTCCAGCGCCGTGCCGCTGCTGTTCCCGCCGGTACAGCTGATGACCAAGGACGAGCACGGCGAGCGGGTGCCGTACATGCCCTCCCTGCGCTGGACCGATGGCTCGCTGAAATCCGACCTGCCCGGCATCCGGCTGCGCCGGCTGCACAACGTCAACCACTTCATCGTCAGCCAGACCAACCCGCACGTGATCCCGTTCCTGCGCGACATGCACCGCGACGGCGGCTTCACCGGCGCGGTGCGCGACGCCGCGTTCGGCGCCATCCGCGGCAGCGCGCAGTCGGTGCTCGGTCTTGGCCGTTTCGGCCTGCCGCTGCCCGGCGTACGCCAGCAGCTCGACAATGCCTCGTCGATCCTCGACCAGGACTATCGCGGCCACATCACGATCCTGCCGAAGGTGACGGTCTGGCGATACGCCCACGTCACCGCCAATCCGAAGCTGGAGGCGGTGACCCGCTTCATCCTCGAAGGCGAGCGCGCAACCTGGAAGCGGATCGCGATGATCCGCAACCAGTCGATGATTTCGCAGACCCTGAACCGCTGCGTGAAACGCCTGGAAGCCGAAGCGCTGCAGCCGAAGCAGCGGCGGTTGAAGATCGTGCCGAAGAGCTGAACGGCCCCGATATCCCGACTTCATTCCGGCGCAAGCCGGAATCCAGAATCCCTCGATAGCCAGTCAATGAGCGGTCTGCCGAGGGAGCACAGGCTGGCCACTGGATCCCGGCTTTCGCCGGGATCACAGGCGCCACGCATCAGCCCCGCAGCGGCCCCAGCACGGCGTCGTTGTCGGCGCCCAGCTTCGGCGCCCGGCCGTTCACGGCGGTGGCGTTGTCGAAGAAGATCGGCAGATTGAAGGCCGGCTTGCCGCTGTCGTCGACGATCATGCCGCGCGCGATCACCTGCTCGTTGTTCAGCACTTCCTCCGGCGTCAGGATCGCCGAGACGCAGGTGTCCTCGTTGGCCATCAGCGCTTCCCACTCGTCACGGCTGCGGCTCTTGAACAGTGCCACCAGCTCGGCCCTCAGCACGTCGCCCTGCTTGCCCGGCACCGGCGGCAGCTTCTTGAGGTCCTCGCGGCCGGCCAGCCGCAGGGTTTCGTGGAAGAACTTCATTTCCAGCGAGCCGACGGCCAGGAACTTGCCGTCCGCGCATTCGTAGACGCCGTAGTTCGGCAGCGCGCCGCTGAGCATGTCGCGGCCCCTCGGCGCCGATTTGCCAAAGGTGCGCAGGCTGTTCAGCGACAGCACCTGCAGTGCCAGCGTGCCGTCCATCATGCCGACGTCGACGAAGCTGCCGACGCCGCTGGCCCGGGCGCCGATGATCGCGGCCAGGATGCCGATCGCGCAGGTCAGCGCGCCGCCAGCCAGATCCGCGACCTGCAGGTTGCCGACGGCGGGCGTGCCTTCGAAACCGGGGGTCATGTCGAGCTCGCCCGAATAGCCCCGGTAGTTCATGTCGTGGCCCGGGCGATCACGATACGGGCCGGTCTGGCCGTAGCCGGTCAGCGCCGCGTAGACGAGCTTCGGGTTGATCGCCTTCAGCACCTCGTAGCCGACACCGAGGCGATCCATCACGCCGGGCCGGAACGATTCGATGACCACGTCGGAATCGGCTACCAGCTTCTTGAACAGCGCCACGTCCTCGGCGAGCTTCAGATCCATGGTCACCGACTTCTTGCCGCGGTTGACCAGCGAGAACAGGTCGGCCGACATGCCGCGCGCGCCGTCGCCGCCCTTGGGGTCTTCGATCTTGATCACCTCGGCGCCCATTTGCGCCAGATACAGCGTGCAGAACGGCCCGGGCAGCAGGCGGGACAGATCGAGCACGCGGATGCCGTGCAGCAGCGGATTCTGGGTCATCGGATTCGGTCGGATGGAGAGCGGAGGGGCCGGGCTGTTCGCCCGCCGTGATTTTACATACAGTCTGGACGGTATCCGTAAACGATGACTCGATGACCGCCCCAGCCCGCCCGCGCCGCACCCAGGCCGAACGCAGCGACCAGATGCGCAAGCGCCTGCTCGAAGCCACCCTGCAAAGCCTTGCCGAGAACGGCTACGCCGGTTCCACGCTCAGCTCGATCGTCCGCCGCGCCGGCGTGTCGCGCGGTGCCCAGGTCCATCACTATCCGAACAAGCAGGCGCTGATGCTCGACGCCGCCGAAGACCTGCTGCGCCGCACCTACCGGCAGCTCGGCGAGATGCTGCTGTCGATCCAGGACGAAGGCGACCGGCTGGCGCGGCTGGTCGATGCCGCCTGGGACCAGGTCTTCTCGACGCCGCTGTTCAATGCCTACAGCGAGCTGCTGATCGCCTCGCTGCGCGATCCCGATCTCGCCGAAGCGCTGAAGGAACGGCTGAAACGCGTGCAGGGCGTCTACGCGCCGGCGGTGGAGCACTACTTCGAGCCCATCAGGGAAACAAGCGCCACCAAGGCCGATATCCACGCGATGTTCCTGCAGCTGAGCTTCTTCCTGGTCGGCCTCGCCACCCAGGCGCATCTGATGGACGACCGCGCCTGGGTGCAATCGCATCTCGACCTCTGGGCGCGGCAGGCGGCATTGATCATGCGTGCGCGAAAGGGCGTCCGGCAGCCGCCGCCGCGGCCGGAAGCGTGGCCGCGCAAGGATGCGCCTGCGCCCCGCTAGAATCCGACCTCCACGACGCGAGCCCGCGTCTCCATTCGAACCGCTTCGCATGAATCCCGCACAGCGCCTGCATGCCCTTGGCCAGAGCCTCTGGCTCGACAACATCACCCGGACGATGGTCGCCGACGGCACGCTCGCCCGGTACATCGACACCATCGCCGTCACCGGCCTGACCTCCAACCCGACGATCTTCGAGCAGGCGATCGCGAAGGGCAGCGCCTATGACAGCGCGATCAAGGCCAAGGCCGCCGCCGGCATCGATCACGAGGCGCTGTTCTTCGATCTGGCGATCGAGGACCTGAGCGCTGCCGCGCAGCTGTTCCGGCCCGAGTTCGAACGCACCCGGGGTGTCGACGGCTGGGTGTCGCTGGAAGTCAGCCCGCTGCTCGCCGACGACACGGCCGGCACCGTCCAGGCGGCGATCGCGCTGCATGCCAAGGCGGCGCAGCCGAACCTCTACATCAAGATTCCCGGCACACCTGCGGGACTCAAGGCCATCGAAGATGCGATCGCTGCTGGCGTGCCGGTCAACGTGACGCTGCTGTTCTCCGCCGATCAGTACGCCGCTGCGGCCGAGGCCTGGCTGCGCGGCGTCGAACGGCGGCTGGCGGCGGGGCTCGACGGCAATGTGTCGTCGGTGGCCTCGGTGTTCGTCAGCCGCTGGGACGGCGCGGTGAAGGATGCGCTGCCGGCCGCCCTGCAGAACCAGCTCGGGCTGGCGATGATGGGCCGCTGCCACCGCGTCTACCGCGAACTGCTGGCCTCGCCGCGCTGGCAGAAGGTCGTCGCGGCCGGTGTCGCACCGCAGCGCCTGCTGTTCGCCAGCACCAGCACCAAGGACCCGGCGTTGCCGGACTGCTACTACGTCGATGCGCTGGCGGCCCCGGACACCGTCAACACCATCCCCGAAAAGACGCTGCTGGCCTATGCCGAACGCGGCAATCCGGGGGCGGTGCTGGCCGATGACGGCGGCACTGCCGAAGCGGCGCTGGCGGCGATCACGGCGGCCGGCATCGACATAGGCGCGCTGGCCGTGAAGCTGCAGCGCGACGGTGCCGCCTCGTTCGTGAAGAGCTGGAACGACCTGCTCGGCTGCCTCGCCGCCAAGGCCTGACCGCGTTTTAGTTCAGCGCCGCCAGCGCCGTGCGGATCTCGGCGCGGCGGCCGTTGTCGGCGTCCTCGCGGCCGACGCGCGGCGCTGCCGCCAGCGCGTGCTCGAGCCTCGCCTTGCCGGCCTCGCGCTCGCCCTGGGCGACCAGCAGCTCGCCGTAGAAGTAGTTCGGATCGATGCCATCCGGATTCAGCTTCAGTGCCTTTTCCAGATAGCTGCGCGCCAGCTTCTTGTCGCCGAAGGCCAGCGGCCAGCCGGGTGCTTTCGCATACAGGCTGCCGAGCGAGGTATAGACCGAACCATCGAGTGCTGCCGGATCGATTTTCTCGGCCGCCTGCAGGTGCTCGCGCGCCTGCTTGATCAGCGATAGCGCGGTCAGGCTGCTGGCGAACTTGGCGTGGCTGGATTCGATGATGCCCTGCCAGATCAGCGGCTCGGCGCGGCCCGGCAGCTCGGCCACGGCTTTCGCGGCCTGCGCTTCCAGCGCCTGGAAGGCCGGCTCGCGGGCCGCGCCTTCCGGTGCGTAGAAGGCCTGCGCCCAGCCGTGCTGGAGCGCGACCACCGACGGCGGCGGCGCATCGGCGCGGCTGCCGCCGGCCAGGGTCAGCAGGACGATCACCAGCGCCAGCGCGCTGACTCGCCAGAACGGGGTGTTGAAGCGGTGAAGGGTCTGCGGGTTCATCGCGACGTCTCCGTGCGGATGGAAAGTGAAACTGCGGAGGGATTCAGATAGGCGCGCATCTGTCGCGCCTGCCGGCCGAGCGCCTTGTCGACCAGGCGCGGCAGCAGCTTGTTGAGCCAGACGAAGAAGCGTTCCGGGCCGCCGAGCACGCGTTCGCGGGTGCCCCGCTCGATCGCCGCGACGATGGCGCGCGCGACCTGCTCCGGGCTGTCCTCGTTCATCCCCGTGGCGGCGGCCATGATCTCGACCGCGCCCTCGTTGAGCGCCGTGCGGG
This sequence comes from Nevskia sp., assembly GCF_051860985.1. Taxonomy (NCBI): domain Bacteria; kingdom Pseudomonadati; phylum Pseudomonadota; class Gammaproteobacteria; order Nevskiales; family Nevskiaceae; genus Nevskia; species Nevskia sp. Next base: position 131,076 of record NZ_JBIMKV010000011.1, read on the forward strand.
TGTAGCGCGGTGCGACGTAGACGAAGGCAATGCCGTCGTCGGCCAGCTCGCGGCGCAGCGCTTCGGTCAGGCCGCGCAGCGCGAACTTGGTGGCCGAATAGGCGGCGAAGCAGGGAAAGCCGATCGAGCCGAACACCGAGCCGACGTTGACCACCATCGCCCCGCGCCGGCCGCGCAGCAGCGGCAGCGCCGCCTGGATCAGCCGCATCGGCGCCAGCACGTTGGTGCGCCACAGGGTGTCGAGCACGCTGTCCGGCGTTTCCTCGAAATGGCCGAACCAGGACTGGCCGGCGCAGTTGACGACACCATCCAGCGCCCGGCCGCCCTGGCCGGCGGCGGCGACGACCGCCGCGACACCGGAAGCGCCGGACAGGTCGCCAGCGGCGATGCCGACATCGGCCGACGGATGGCGCTGCAGCAGGTCGGCCGCCAATGCGGCCAGCCGCCGTTCGTTGCGGCCGGACAGCACCACGGCGTGGCCGTGGCGGACGAGTTCGCGGGCAACGGCGCTGCCGATACCGCCGGAAGCACCGGTCAGGAGAAAGCGACGGACGGAGTCGGACATGGGCGATGGGCCTCGGAAATGGTGGTGAACAGGTCGCCGTACAGGCGGTAGAAGCGTTTGGCGGCGTGAATCACGGCGCGCTGGTCGTCCGGGCGGTCGAGCTGGTCGACCAGGGCCCGGAAGAAATCGACATGGCCGACATCAAGCGCGCCGTGGCTGCTCAAGTAGGTGAACGCGCGAGCCGGCAGTTCCAGCGCCCGGGCCAGCGCGCCGGCTGCCTCGGTGGCGAGCGCCGTGCTGGTGCCTTCCAGCACGTGGACCATGCCGAGCAGGCCGACCGGATTGCCGCGCTGCACGGTGTCGTAGGCGTAGGCCACCATCATTTCGGTGGCGAATGCCGGCTCGCTGTGGCGGGCGGCATCGGCATCGCCGCCGGCGGCGCGGATGTCGTTGAGCACCCACTCGTGGTGGCCGTATTCCTCTTCGATGTAGTGCACCAGCTTGCCGCGCAGCCATTCGGCATCGCGGCCCAGCCGGGCGCCGGCGGCCATCATCAGCGGCACCGTGTGGCGCACGTGGTGATAGGCCTCGGTCAGGAAGGCGCAGTACATCGGCCGCGTCACGCGGCCGGCCAGCGCATCGGCGAACAGCGGCTGGGCCATCAGGGTCGCCCGTTCGACGGCGGTGTCCGCCATCAGGGTGTCGTAGAAGCTCATGGGGTTTCGGTTTCCTCGTGGAGTGCAGCCAGCCGCGCGCCATAGGCCGCGACGATCGCGGCGCGGCGGGGCCGGCCATTGGCAGTGAGTTGCTGGTTGGCGGTGGAAAACGGCGCGTCGGCACGCAGCCAGCGGCGCACCCGCGCGTAGTCCGGCAGCAGCGCGTTGACGGCGGCGAGCGCGGCGTCGATGGCCGCATCGCTGGCGGTGGAGGCGATCACCGCCGACAGCGACGGCTGGCCGTCGCCGAACACCGCCGCCTGCGGAATCGCGGCGGCCTCGGTCAGTTCGCGCTCGATCCATTCCGGCGACACGTTGCGGCCGAACGCGGTGACGATCAGGTTCTTGCTGCGGCCATCGAGATGCAGGTAACCGTCGGCGTCGAAGTGGCCGAGGTCGCCGGTCGCCACCGGGGCATCGGCGGCGCGCTCAGCTTCGCCGACGTAGCCGAGAAAGCCGCGTCCGCTGACCACCAGTTCGCCGCGATCGCTGACCTGCACGTCCAACCCAGGCAGCGGCCGGCCGACGCTGCCCGGCCGCGCCGCGCCCGGCCGGTTCAGCGCCACCACCGAGCTGCATTCGGACAGGCCGTAGCCCTCGTAGACCGGTAGCCCGAGCGCCACCGCGCGATCGATCAGCCGAGGCGACACCGATGCCCCGCCGACCGCGACCACGCGCAGGCTCGGCGGCGCCGAGGCACCGGCCTCGATGGCCCGGACCAGCGCCAGCAGCTGCTGCGGCACCAGGATCAGCGTGTTTGCCGACGCGGCCTGCAGCTGCGCCAGCAAGGCCTGTGGCTGGAAGCCGCTGGCGCCGGACAGTCCGACGGCGGCCAGCGACGGCAGCCGCGTCTCGGCACCGGCCAGCAGCGGCGCGTACACGCCGCCGATGTTCTCCAGCAGGGTGGCCAGCGGCAGCGCCGCCAGATGGACATCGCCCGGCCCGGCGCCGACGGCGGCGGCCAGCGCCCGCGCCTGGGCCAGCTGGGTCTCGGCATCGAGGCAGACACCCTTCGGCGCGCCGGTCGATCCGGAGGTGTAGGTGATCTTCGCGGTTCCGGCCGGCAAGGTCCGGGTGCTGGCCCACGGCAGGCGGATGCGCTGCAGCCGACCGCAGCCGGCCGGCAGCGGCAGCGCCTCGCGCGGCAGCGACGCCAGCGGCTCGGGCAGCGGCAGCGCCGGGTCGACCAGCAGGCTCGTCACGCCGGCGTCGCGCAGCGCATGGGCAGCCTGCGCGGGGCTGAAGAACAGCGGCAGCGGCACCAGACTGCGGCCGGCGGCCAGCATCGCCAGATCAGCCAGCGCCCAGTGCGGGCCGTTGTCGGCGATCAGCCCGACGGTACCGGTGTCGTCGCGGCAGGCATCGGCCAGCGCGGCGATCGCGCCCGGCAGTTCGCCGTAGCGCAGCGCGCCGCGCTCGCCGCGCAGCGCCACTGCCGCCGGCTGCTGCGCCGCATGGCGGGCCAGCACCTCGAACAGGACGCGGCTCATGGCGCGCCGACCAGGGCCAGCGGCGCCAGCCGCGCCCGCAGCTCGCGCGGCGAGACCGTTTCCTGGCTCAGCAGCCGGCGGCCGGCGCCGATGTCGCCCAGCATCACGGCCGGGTTCATCGCGTAGTACTGGCCCCAGTCGGCGCGCTGGTCTTCCGGCAGGCATTCGATGCGTGCCGTCGCCAGTTCGCACAGCGGCAGGCCGAGCCGGCCGAAGGCATTGCGCAGCGGTGCTGCGCCGGTGAAGGCGATGAACTCGTGTCCTTCGGCCAGCAGCCAGGCGGTGACTGCCGGAATCAGCGCCCGCAGCGCCCCCGGCGTGGCGCCGGCCAGGTTGCCGATCTCGACGATGTGGCCGCGTGCGGCCCGGCGGCCGAAACGGTCCAGCGCGCAGGCTTCGATCGGCTGGTCGAGGTACTGCTCGAGGAACAGCGGCCCGGCATCCGCCACCCGCACGCCGTAGGCGGCGACCAGGGTGTCGCCGGCGTCGATGGCGCCGAACAGCCGGGGCAGGAAGTGCCGCAGCCGGGCGCCGTGGATCTGCTGGTAGCGGCTGGCGATGAAGGCTTCCAGCGTCGGCCGCAGCCGGGCATCGGCTTCGACCAGACGCGGGCCGACGAGGCTGTCGCGAACATAGCGGGGCGATGGCAGTGCGAACCGGTCATCGGCGCTGAAGCGGGCGGTGGAAGACATGGCGGCAGGCGTTCCGGAAAAGGGGCTCGCCTTCTCTTCCGCAATCCGCCGGCCAGCCGCTCGCCGGCCGGAGCAACAGCCATTTACGCCAACATCATCAAGGGTTTATCCGGAATGCTCTGGCCGCCATGACGATCGTTGCCAGCCGACAAGTCTTGCAGCCCTGCAAGAGTTGTCTGCAAGAAATGTAGGATCGCGCCGGCCGCTCAGGGCGGCGGACAGGCCGGCGCCGCACCGGGCGGATGCAGCGCGCCGGCCGGGTCGATCAGCAGGATCACCCGCACGGCGCTGTCGTCCGGGCAGGCGCCGCGATAGCCGATCGCGCCCGGCGTGGCGGCCACGAAGCGGCTGACGGCGGCTTCCGACCCCAGCACGTGCGGCGGCGTCACGCCGAGGAAGTACTGCTGGTTCCAGTAGGCATCGAGCGCTTCCGGCTCGACGCCCAGCACGGCCCGCGAAAAGCGCCGACGCAGCGGCTGGTCGGCCGGCAGGTTGACCGGGATGTAGCGGCGTCCATCGCCATCGACCTGGGTGCGCCGCCGGTAGATGCGGGCCAGGGCGGCGCTGTCGATGCTGGCCTGCTGGCCCGCCTCGGCGATCACCGCGATCCACGGCTCGTCGGCGGCAGCCGTTGCCGCCAGCCCGGCGCTCGCCAGCGCCGCCGCCAGCCACCGCAACGCCGGCGGCATCAGAACAGCACCGCGATCGAGGCACGGAAGCCTTCCGGCAGCCGCGCGGCGTTCTCGACCGCATGGCCGTACTCGGCCTTGATGACGAAGGCCGGATTCGGCCGCCAGGCGACGCCGCCCAGCCACAGGCTCAGGTCGCGCGCCGCGCCACGCTGGTGGAAGCCTTCGTTGCGGCCGATCGCGAACCAGTCACCGACCAGCGGCAGCACCGCCTGCAGGTACCAGCCGCTTTCGTCGCCGGCGCTGGCACCGCCTTTCAGCTCCCGATAGGTGAACTCGCCGCTGATCTCGGCGCGGCCGAGCAGCCACTGGGCATCGACGCCGAGCAGCTGCTTGCGGATCTCGCGGTTGGAGGTCTGCTCGAAACTGACCCAGGACAGGCCGACGTCGAACGTGGGCCACAGCGGCGTCGACAGCCGCAGGCCGTAGGCTTCGGTGAAGGTGTCGAGGTCGTCGCGCCGGAACAGCTCCTTGCCGGGCGAGACGTACAGCGAATACTCGATGCCGGCCGGCGTCAGCGGCAGCACGCCGTAGGCCATCGCGCCGGTGGCATTGGTCGGAAAGGTCGCCTCGGTGATCAGCGGCCGCGACGTCGTCCAGGTCAGCGGCGCGGCGTGGCGCAGGTTCCAGCGCCCGACCGGCGTCAGGAACTTGCCGGCGCGGAACTTCAGCGCATCGCGCCAGGCGTAGTCGACATACAGGCGTTCGGAAATCAGATCGGCGTCGCCGGTCCTCACACCGCCCTCGCCCCAGCGCAGCGGCTCGCTCAGCTCGGTTTCGGAGAAGAACCGCCAGCGGCCGCCGCCGTCCCACCACAGGAAGGCGCTCAGCGCATCGACCGCGACCCGGCCGTTGTCGGCGCCGCGCGGATTGGCGTAGCCGGCTTCGGCATAGCCGCCGAGCGTGAAGCCGGTGTCGCCGAGCGGCAGGCCGTGGCCGAGCGCGTAGCGCTGCGCCATCGGGTCCTGGCCGATCGGCGGCGGGGTCTCGTCGGCACGCACGGCGGCGCAGACGAGAGCGAGGATGGCGAACAGTGCGGCAGCGGTTCGGAAGATCACCGGCGAACGCTAGCGGCTGTCCGCTGGCCGTACAACCGTGGCGACGTCGATAATCGCCGGGTGTCGATCCGCAAGCTCCTGCTCCTCGCGTTCATCGTCGTCGGCATGCTGCCGGCGGCGCTGGTGATGTGGCTGGCCGCCAGCCGCAGCGAAGCGGCGCTGCAGCAGCAGATCGAGGACGCCGCCGCGCGGGTTGCCGCCGCCACGGCCGGGGATCTCGACGACCTGCTGCGCGAACGCGCCCAAAACGCCACCACCTGGACCCATGTCGAGGTCATGCAGGACCTGCGGCTCGGCGATCTCGACAAGCGCCTGTCCGGCTTCCTGGCCGAGATGTACCGCCGCTACGGCAGCGTCTATGCCGGCCTGCATGCGGTCGACCGCGACGGCCGGGTGATCGCCAGCAGCGACCCGGCGGCGATCGGCACGCGGCGGCCGGCGATGCCGGCGTGGCTGGCACTGCGCCTGCCGGGCGGCCCGGTGGCAGTAGCGCCGCCGGCGGCCGATCCGGCGCAGCGGCGGCTGAGCCTGGCCACGCCGATCGACTCTGCCTTCGGCGACGGCACCATCGGCACGCTGTGGCTCGACCTGCCGTGGTCGACCTTCGCCGAACAGCTCGACCCGCTGGCCGGCAACGGCCGCGAGATCGCCGTCAGCACCGCCGATGGCCGGCTGCTGGCGGTGTCCGCCGGCCTGCGTGCGCGCGGCCACGATTTCGGCCAGCCGATGCCGGCCGATCCGGCGGCGCTGGCCGAAGGCCCGGCGATCATCGCCCGCGCCGATGCCGGCTTCACCGGCTGGACGGTGTGGATCATCGAATCGCGCGCCGTGGCGCTGGCGCCGGTCCGGCAGATGCTGCGCCGCTTCGCGCTGCTGCTGGTGGCAACGCTGCTGGTGATCCTGGTCGCCAGCATCGCGGTGTCGGCGCGCATCGCCCGGCCGGTGCAGGCGCTGACCCGCTACACGCGCAACTACCTGCAGCCCGGCAGCGGCGCCCCGCCGCCGGAAGCCGGGCCGGCCGAAGTCCGCGCGCTCGGCCGCAGCTTCGGCGAACTGGTCGGCCAGCTGGAGGAATCCCAGGGTGCGCTGATTCGCGCCTCGCGACTGGCCGCGCTTGGCGAGGTCACCGCGCTGATGGCACACGAGGTACGCACGCCGGTCGGCATCCTGCGTTCCTCGGCGCAGATGCTCGGCGACGAGCCGCAGCTGGGTGCTGATGCCCGCGAACTGCTGGCGATCATCGTCAGCGAGACCGAACGTCTGAACCGGCTGGTCGCCACCATGCTCGACCAGACCCGCATGCGTGCGCCGCTGCTGGCCGCCTGCGATTTCCACGCGATCGTCCGCCACGCGATCAGCCTGCTGGCAGCGCAGGCGCGCGACCGCCGGGTAACGGTCGGCTTCGAGGCCGCCGCGCTGCGGCCGCAGATCGACGCCGACGCCGAGCAGCTGACCCAGGTGCTGCTGAACCTGGTCGGCAATGCGCTGCAGATCGTCCCGGCGGGCGGCCGGGTACGGATCGGCACCGCCGACGAGCCCGGCCGGCTGGTCTGCACCATCGACGACGATGGCCCCGGCATTGCGCCGGAAGATCGCCAGCGGCTGTTCGAGCCGTTCGTGCACAAGCGCGAGGGCGGCGTCGGGCTGGGTCTGGCCGTGGTCCGCCAGATCGTCCGCGCCCATCACGGCGACGTGGTGGCCGAAGCGGCACCGCTCGGCGGTGCCAGAATCCGCTTCTGGCTTCCCTGCCCTCCGACTGCCCGATGACCGCTTCCCGCCGTGTGCTGATCGTCGATGACGAACCGAACATGCGTCGCGTGCTGGAAATCATGCTTGGCCGCCGTGGCTACCGGACCGATGCCGCCGCCGACGGCGAGGAAGCCTGGGAGCGCCTGCGCGATGGCGGCTACGACCTCGTCTGCAGCGATCTGCGGATGCCGCGCCTGGATGGCATCGAACTGCTGCGGCGCATGCGCGACCAGGGCCTGGACCTGCCGCTGATCCTGATGACCGCGCACGGCAGTCTCGACAGCGCCGTGGAAGCGCTGCGTCTCGGCGCCTGCGACTATCTGCTGCGGCCGTTCGACATCGAGGCGCTGGAACTGGCCATCGACCGCGTGTTCGCCACCCGCGGCCTGCTGCGCCAGAACGCCTACCTGCGCGACGAGGCGGCGCGGCCGGTGCAATCCGGCCTGCTCGGCCGCAGCGCGCCGATGGTGGCGCTGCGCGAACAGGTGGCGAAGGTCGGCCCGACCCGGGCCAGCGTGCTGCTGACCGGCGAGACCGGCACCGGCAAGGAGGTGGTGGCGCGCGCGATCCATCAGGCATCGGAGCGGCGCGACGCGTTGTTCGTCGCGGTGAACTGCGCGGCGATTCCGGCCGACATGCTGGAAAGCGAGCTATTCGGCCACGAGAAAGGCGCGTTCACCGGTGCGCAGAAGCAGCGCATCGGCAAGTTCGAGCTGGCCCAGGGCGGCACGCTGTTCCTCGACGAACTGGGCGAGATGCCGATCGCGCTGCAGGCCAAGCTGCTGCGGGCGATCGAGGCCGGCGAGATCAGCCGGCTCGGCAGCAATGATCCGGTGACGCTCGACGTGCGGCTGATTGCAGCCACCAACCGCGCGCCGCGCGAGGCGATCCGCGACGGCCGGCTGCGTGAGGACCTGTATTTCCGGCTCAACGTGTTCGCGCTGGAACTGCCGCCGCTGCGGGCGCGACGCGAGGATGTCAGCCAGCTATTCGCGCATTTTCTCGGCCTGCCGGAAACCGGACTGCCGGCGGCCGTACTCGATCACCTGGCCAGCTATGGCTGGCCCGGCAATGTCCGCGAGCTGCGCAACATGGCCGAGCGGGCGCGCATCCTGGCCGGCACTTCGGCGCTGGCGCCCCGGCATTTTCCGCTGCCGGCCGAGCCGGCCATCCCCGAGGCGCCGGCGGCGGCGGTACTGCCGGACGATCTGGCGCTCGACCCGGCCGTGGAAACGCTGGAACGCCGCTACCTGGAGGCGGCGCTGAAGCTCAGCGGCGGCAACAAGGCACGCGCGGCGCAGAAGCTCGGCATCAGCGAGCGGACCATCTGGTACAAGCTGAAGAAGTACGGCCTCGGCGACTGATGCCGGCCAGAGGCGCCGCTCACATCGTGTGCGTGGCCCGCTCGGTGTTGACGCCCGCCAGGTAGGACTCGATCTTGCGCTGGGTGTCGCCGTTGTCCTGCATGCTGAACTGCACGCCAATGCCCTGCTGGCGCTTGCCCTGGGCATTGCGCGGCGTCAGCCAGACGATCCGGCCGGCGACCGGAATCCGCTCCGGGTCTTCCATCAGGGTCAGCAGGATGAACACCTCGTCGCCAAGCCGGTATTCCTTGTTGGTCGGAATGAACAGCCCGCCGTTCTTGATGAACGGCATGTAGGAGGCATACAGCGCGTTCTTGTCCTTGATCGCCAAGGTCAGGATGCCGGGCGAAGCCGGACCGCTGCGGGGCGGAGGTGTGCTCATGACTGGGCCTGTTAACAATTGCTTTGGTCGCTGCGTTGCAGGTCAAAAAGCCGCCGGGCGAGGCGCGAACCGTAGGCCATAGCCCTCCTATGGGCAAGGTTCGTAACGAAGTCCGGCGGTTTTTTGGCCGCAACCCTTCTGGGCGGGATCGCTTTTGCCCATTGCTACCTCTCTCGTCGCGCCAATGGGTCGACCATTGGCCGCTCCTCGTTCGTTGCACTGGGCAAAAACGACCTCCGCCGCAGCGAGCAAAGTAATTGTTAGCAGGCCCTATCGATTCTGGGCAGGCCGCCCGGCCCGTGCAAGCAAGGCCAGCCAGCCGATCAGCAGCGATTCGATCAGCAGCTTCCGGTCTGCCGCACCGTGCAGACGAGGCAGGCTGGCCTGCACCTCGGCGATGTAGCGATCGAGCAGTTCCGCCGGCAGCCGGGTCGCCAGGCCGACCAGCACCGCGTCGTCATCGGCGGTCGCGGTGATGCGCAGCCGCAGCAACCGGCCCAGCCAGCCGTACAACCAGTGCAGCCAGCCGACCGGATCGGCGTCGTTGATCGCGGCGGCGATCAGCGCCGGCTCGCCCCGGCCGTTGACCAGATCGAGGAGCCCACGCGACCAGTCGCTGCGCAGCGCCAGTCCGGCGCCTTCCAGCAGTGCCGCAGCCTTCAGCGGGGCGCCGAAGGCATGGTCGAGTGCCGCGCTCAGGGTCGCGTCATCGTGCTTGCCGCCGGCGGTCTTGCGCAGCCAGTCGAGCGCGACCTCGCGGCCCGGCGCCGGCAGCCGCAGGCGCTGGCAGCGGCTGCGCAAGGTTGCCGCCAGCGCCTGCGGCCGGGCGCTGATCAGCAGCAGATGGCTGCCCGGCGTCGGCTCCTCGATGGTCTTAAGCAGCGCGTTGACGCCGTTGACGTTGAGCGCATCGGCCGGCTCGATGATCGCCACCTTGGCCCGGCCGTCGTACTGGGTCATGGTCAGCTTTTCGCTCAACACCCGGACCTGCTCGATCGAGATGTCGCGCTTGCCGTCTTCGACCTGTACCGGGAAGTAGCCGGAATGGGCGCCGCTGGCGACCTGCAGGCAGTCGGCGCACTGGCCGCAGGCGCTGCCGTCGGCCGCCGGCTGCCTGCACCAGAGTGCCGCGGTGATGCAGCCGGCGAAGTGGCGCTTGCCGGCGCCGTCCGGCCCGGCCAGCAGCAGTGCATGCCCGAGACGCTGTTCGCCGATCGAGCTGGCCACGGTGGCCCAGACCTCGCGCTGCCAGGGCAGCGGCTTCATGGCAGCGCCTCGACCTGGGCCGCAAGCTCGGCGGCCACGGTATCGGCATCGCGCGCGGCGTCGATCACCCGGTAGCGGGCCGGCGCCGCTGCCGCGCGTGCCTGGTAGGCCGCCCGAACCCGCTGCATGAAAGCCAGCGACTCGGCATCGAAGCGGTTGTTGCCGCTGCGCTCGGCGATCCGCTTTAGACCAATCTCCGGCGCGATGTCGAGCAGCAGCACGCAGTCCGGCTGCAGGTCCCCGAGCACCAGCCGCTCCAGCGCCGCGATGTCGGCCGGATCGACGCCGCGCCCGGCACCCTGGTAGGCGTAGCTGGCGTCGACGAAGCGGTCGCAGATCACGTCGCGGCCATCGGCCAGCGCCGGCCGGATGGTCGCCTGCAGATGGGCGGCCCGGGCCGCGAAGATCAGCAGCAGTTCGGTCGTCGCGTCAACGCCTTCCGGCCACTGGCCGAGCACCAGCGCGCGGATCGCCTCGGCCAGCGGCGAACCACCGGGCTCGCGGGTCAGGAGCACGCGGCGGCCGCGTGCTTCGAGGTGATCGCGCAGCCGCCGTGCCTGGGTGGACTTGCCGCCGCCCTCGCCGCCTTCGAGCACGATGAACCGGCCGCGTGTCACTTCGGCGCTCCGCCGCCCAGCTGGTAGCGCTTCACCGCCAGGTTGTGCTCGGCCAGCGTGGCCGAGAACTGGTGGCCGCCGTCGCCACGGGCGACGAAATACAGCGCATCGCCCTCCGCCGGATGCAGCGCGGCGTGGATCGCCTCGCGGCCCGGCAGGCAGATCGGCGTCGGCGGCAGGCCATCGCGGGTATAGGTGTTGTACGGCGTGTCGGTGATCAGGTCGCGGCTGCGGATGTTGCCGTCGTAGGCCTCGCCGATGCCGTAGATCACCGTCGGATCGGTCTGCAGCCGCATGCCGAGTTGCAGGCGACGGACGAATACGCCGGCGATCTGCGGGCGCTCGGCGGCGATGCCGGTTTCTTTCTCGATGATCGAGGCCATCACCAGCGCCTGCTCCGGCGCGTCGTACGGCAGATTCGGCGCCCGCTGCGCCCATTCCTCGGCCAGCACCCGGTCCTGGGCGGCCAGCGCATTGCGCAGGAAGGCGACATCGCTCATGCCGCGCGTGTAGCGGTAGGTGTCCGGGAACAGGCGGCCTTCCGGTGCCTGGTCGGGGCGGCCCAGTGCCGCCATCACGCCGGCGGCGTCGAGCTCGGCCGGCAGGCTGTGGCTCAGCGTCGGCGCGGCGCGGACCCGCTTGAGGGCATCGGCGAAGCGCCAGCCTTCGATCAGCTGCAGCTCGTGCAGCACGGTCTTGCCCGACACCCACAGCGCCAGCAGATCGCGCGGCTTGAGGCCCGGTTCCAGCGCGTATTCGCCGGCCTTGATCGCCGAAGCCAGCCCATCGATCCGCGCCTGGGCCGCGAGGTAGTAGGCCTGCCGGGTGCTGGCAAACAGGCCGCGTGCGCGCGCCTCGTTGATCACCCTGGGCAGGCTGCTGCCGGGCGCGATCTCGAAATTCAGCGGGGCTTCGATCGCCAGCGGCGTGTCGAGCTGACGCTGCGCATCCAGCCACAGCGCCACGCCCAGCAGCGCGGCCAGCAACAGCAGCCGGACCAGCGTGCCGAAGGCGCGCCGGATCGGATTCCGCTTGGCGGCAGGCTGACTCATCGTGGCTTATCGGGTGTTCGACGGAACGAGATCGGAGGGATGGGCCAGCAGGCCCTGCAGGTGCCGCGTCACCGGCCGCTGCGCTTCATAGCAGTGGCCATCGATGGCGCGCAACGGCCAGATGCCGATCAGGCTGCCGCTCAGGAAGGCTTCGTCGGCGGCCAGCAGTGCCGACCACGGCTGGCCGCCGATCCGGCAGTCGATGCCGGCCGCCGCCGCCAGCGCCAGCACCCGCGCGCGGGTCACGCCGGCGACGCCGCAGCGATCCAGCGCCGGGGTGTGCAGCACGCCGTCGCGCACCCAGAACAGGTTGGCACGCGTGGCGCAGACCGGATGGCCCCGGTCGTCGCCGAGCAGGGCTTCGTCGACACCGTCCGGCCAGCTACGACTGGCCAGCACCTGTTCGAGCCGGTTCAGATGCTTGATGCCGGCCAGCAGCGGCTGCGCGGCCAGGGTCACCGGCGAGCGGATCGCGCGGATGCCGTCGATTGCCCGCCCGCCTGCCGAGGCTGGCGGCGGATGGACGACCAGCAGGCGATCCGCCGCATCGGTCTGCGGCCGGTAGCCGCGACGCTCGCCGGCGCGCAGCAGCAGCAGCTTCACCGTGGCATCGCCGAAGCGCGACGCAGCGGCAAGGTCCGACTGCAGCTGCCCGATCGGCGGTGGCGCGATGCCGATCGCCGTCGCATCGGCCAGCAGCTTCGCCAGCTGCATGTCGGCCGCGATCACCGTGCCGCGCTGCTGCAGCAGGGTGCGGAACACGCCGTCGCCGTAGTGCAGGCCGCGGCTCAGCGCTGGGATCGCCGACACCGGCTCGCCGTTCCAGAGGATGGCCAGCGCCTCGCTCACGCCGAGGCGCCCAGCGCCAGCAGCAGGCCGCGCGCCTTGGCCCGCGTTTCGGCCAGCTCGGCCACCGGACGCGAATCGGCGACGATGCCGGCGCCGGCGCGGAAGCTGACCGTGTCGCCCTCGCAGACCAGCGTGCGGATCAGGATGTTGGTGTCGAGCCGGCCGCAGCGCGACAGATAACCCATCGCGCCGGTGTACGGGCCGCGGCCGACGCCTTCCAGCTCCGCAATGATCTCCATCGCCCGCACCTTCGGCGCTCCGGTGATGGTGCCGCCGGGAAACACCGCGCGCAGCGCCGAACCGGGCCCGACGCCCGGCCGCAGGCGGGCGCGGACGTTGGAGACGATGTGGTGCACGTGAGCGTAGCTTTCGATGGTCATCAGCTCGCTGACCTCGACGCTGCCGGGCACCGCGATGCGGCCCAGGTCGTTGCGTTCGAGATCGATCAGCATCACGTGCTCGGCCCGCTCCTTGAGGCTGGCGATCAGGCGCTCGCGATCGCGGGCGTCCTCGGCTCGGTCGCGGGCATGGGTGCCGGCAATCGGCCGGGTCTGGGCCCAGCCGTCGGCCACTTCGATCAGCCGCTCCGGCGAGGAGCTGAGCACCGTGCTGTCGCCCCAGCGTGCGAGCCCGGCGAACGGCGCCGGATTCGCCTGACGGAGCTGCGCATAGAGCGCGCCGGCATCCACCGGCTGCGTGTAGCGCGCCTGCCAGCGCCGCGACAGGTTGGCCTGGAAGATGTCGCCGGCCTGCAGGTAGTCGAGCACTCGCTGCGCGCCTGCGACGAAGCGATGCTCGTCGTCCTCGGCAATGGCGACCGGCTGCTGGCGCATCGCTGCGGCATCGGAGTCCAGGGCCTGACAATCCTGCTCGATCCGCGCCAACACGGCCTCGCTGCCTTCGCTGATCGCCAGCGCGGTGCCGTGCAGGCGGTCGATGATGATGGCAGCGGTGCAGCGCACCGCCAGCGCATCCGGCAGGCGGTGCGGGGACGGCGGCAGGCGCAGCCTCGGTTCGGCCCAGCGCGCGGCCTCGTAGCCCAGCAGCAGGAACCAGCCGCCCACGAACGGCAGATTGGTCCCGGGCACCGGCGGCACCGCGGCAGCAGCGTCATCGAGCCGGGTGAAGAAATCGGCATCGCCGGCGCGCGCTTCGATCGCCTCTCCGGGATCGGCGAACAGCAGGTCATAGCGCCCCGCCAGCGGGTGGGATGCGACCGATTGCAGCAGGAACGGGTAACGCGCCGGGAACCGGCGGTGCAAGGCCAGCAGATCCACCGTTGCTGGCAGTGCACGTCGAAGCATCGCGGTTCCGGTGGGGCAACGTGCCGGCGACAGCCGGCGGCACGTCAGATGCGGCGAAACACCACGGTGCCGTTGGTGCCGCCGAACCCGAAGGAGTTCGACATCGCGATGTCGATGCGACGCTCGCGCGGCGCATTCGCGCAGTAGTCGAGATCGCAACCTTCGTCCGGGTTCTCGAGATTGATCGTCGGCGGCGCCACGTTGTCGCGGATCGCCAGCACGGAGAAGATCGCTTCGATGCCGCCCGCTGCACCCAGCAGATGGCCGGTCATCGACTTGGTGCCGCTGATCGCCACCTTGTAGGCGTGCTCGCCAAGCGCCGTCTTGATGGCGTCGCTTTCGGCGACGTCGCCCAGCGGCGTCGACGTGGCGTGGGCGTTGACGTGATCGATGTCGGACGGGTTGAGCCCGGCATCGCGCAGTGCATTCTTCATGCAGCGCGCCACCTGCGGTGCGCCCGGCACCGGCTGGGTGATGTGGAAGGCGTCGCTGGTCATGCCGAAGCCGATCAGTTCCGCATAGATCTTGGCGCCGCGCGCCTTGGCGTGCTCGTAGTCTTCCAGCACCAGCACACCGGCGCCGTCACCGAGCACGAAACCGTCGCGGTCGCGGTCCCACGGCCGTGAAGCCGTGGTGGGGGATTCATTGCGGGTCGACAGCGCCCGCGAGGCGCAAAAGCCGGCGACGCCGGCCGGCGCGGAACCGGCCTCGGCACCACCGGCGATGACTACGTCGGCATCGCCGTACGAAATCATCCGATGGGCCATGCCGATCGAGTGCGAGCCGGTCGTACAGGCCGACACGATGCCGAAGCTCGGACCGTTGAGTCCGAGTTCGATCGAGATCGCGCCGGACACCATGTTGATGATGCAACCGGCCACGAAGAACGGCGACACCTTCTTCACGCCACCAGGGCCGTTAAGAAGGGTGCACTGGTCTTCGATGGTGCCGATGCCGCCAATTCCGGAACCGACGATCACCGCGATGCGCTCGCGGTTGGCATCGGTGATTTCAAGACCGGAATCGATGACCGCCATCTTTGCGGCCCCAAGGCCGTAGTGGATGAACGGATCGTTGCGGCGTGCCTCCTTGGGCCCCATCCACTTCAGGGTATCGAAGCCCTCCACCAGCCCGGCGAACCGCGTCGGGTAGGTCGAGCAGTCATAAGCAGTGATGGGCTTGATGCCGCTGCGGCCTGCAAGGACATTCGTCCAGGCCGTTTCGACATCCGATCCGACCGGAGAAACAATACCGAGGCCGGTAACGACCACTCGACGTCGCGTCATGAGCCGAAAGGCAGGTGAAAGTGGGTGGGGACGCTGGAGCTCAGGCGAATCAGGACGCCTGGTTGGTGTGCGACTTGATGTAGCTGAGGACGTCGCGGAAGGTCACGATCTTCTCGGCTTCCTCGTCCGGGATGTCGATCTCGAATTCTTCTTCGAGAGCCATCACCAGTTCCACGGTGTCCAGCGAGTCGGCGCCGAGATCTTCGACGAACGAGGCTTCGGGCGTGATCTGGTCTTCAGCCACGGAAAGCTGTTCGGCAATGATCTTTTTGACTTTTTCTTCAAGACTGCTCATCGGGACTCCCTCGGAGTTGTGGGGCAAAAGCGGGGCTAGTGTAAGAGATTCAAGCGCGTTGCTGGCAACAACCTGCCGCGTTCGTCGGGCAAGTGCGT
Source organism: Nevskia sp. (assembly GCF_051860985.1). NCBI lineage: Bacteria > Pseudomonadati > Pseudomonadota > Gammaproteobacteria > Nevskiales > Nevskiaceae > Nevskia > Nevskia sp. The sequence goes on from NZ_JBIMKV010000011.1 coordinate 146,488, forward strand.
CGAAACAGTTTCAAATCATGTACATGCCGCCGTTGACGTGCAGGGTTTCACCGGTCACGTAGGCAGCGTCATTGGAAGCGAGAAATGCGACCGCAGCGGCGATGTCGTCGACCGCGCCGAGCCGCTTGATGGCCACCTGTTCGATCAGCGCGGCGCGCTGCTCGTCCTTCAGGCCCTTGGTCATGTCGGTGTCGATGAAACCCGGCGCGACGACGTTGACGGTGACCCCGCGCGAGCCGATCTCGCGGGCCAGCGACTTCGAGAAACCGATCAGGCCGGCTTTGGCGGCGGCGTAGTTGGTCTGCCCACCGTTGCCCATGGTGCCGACCACCGAACCGATCGAGATGATGCGGCCGCTTCTCGCCTTCATCATGCCGGGCACCACGGCGCGGCTCAGGCGGAACACGCTGGACAGGTCGGTTTCGATGACATCGGCCCAGTCGGCGTCCTTCATCCGCAACAGCAGCGTGTCACGGGTGACACCGGCGTTGTTGACCAGGATGCCGATCGGCCCGAATTCCTTGGCGACGCTGCCGACCAGGGCATCGACCGCCGCCGGGTCACGGACGTCGAGCACGCGGCCGACGCCGCCGCTGCCGGCCAGATATTCGGTGATCTGCGCGGCACCGCTTTCGCTGGTGGCGGTGCCGATCACCTTCACGCCTTCGCGCGCCAGGCGCTCGGCGATGCCGCGACCGATGCCGCGGGTGGCACCGGTGACCAAGGCTACTGCGCCCGCCGAAAACCGGCCGGGATGTGCTGTGCTCATGCCTGCTCCGTCTCTGCTGTGAAAAGTTGTCGGCCCTGTGCGTAGCCATCCGGTTCGCCGATGGCGATCGAGGCAAAGGCACCCGGCGCCACGTTGACGATCCGCTTGTTGATCGTTGCAAGCACCTTGCCGGGGCCGCACTCGAGCAGCGCGGTGACACCGTCGGCCTCCAGCTTCCGGATCGTCTGCACCCAGCGCACCGGGCGATACAGCTGTTCGACGAGGGCCGTGCGAATGGCATCCGGCTCGCTCCGCGAACTGCCATCGAGGTTGTGCAGCACCGGAATCGCCGGCGTGCGGATGACCAGCTGCCGCAGCCGTTCGCCGAGCTGCTCGGCGGCACCGCGCATCATCGAGCAGTGCGACGGCACCGACACCGGAATCGGCATCACCTTGCGGATGCCGAAGGTCTTGGCATTGGCGACCAGCCAGTCGACCGCCGGCTTGCTGCCGGCCACCACGACCTGCCCCGGCGCGTTGTAGTTGGCCGGCTCCAGCACGCCGTCGCCGTCGTAGGCTGCGCAAGCCTTCTCGACCACCTCGTCATCGACGCCGATCACCGCCGCCATGGCGCCGACGCCCTGCGGCACCGCCGCCTGCATCAGCCGGCCCCGCAGCTCGACGAGCTTCAGGGCATCGGCGAAATCGATCGCGCCGGCCACCACCAGCGCCGAGTACTCGCCGAGGCTGTGGCCGGCCATCGCCGCCGGCGGCGGCAGCGCCTGGGATTGCCAGAGGCGGGCCACGGCGACGCTGGCCGCCAGCAGCGCCGGCTGGGTCCGCTCGGTACGGTTGAGCTCCTCGATCGGCCCCTGGCGGGTCAGCTCGATCAGGTCCTGACCCAATACGGCGGAAGCTTCGCGAAGGGTGTCGTCAATCACCGGATGCTCGGCGGCAAGCGCAGCCAGCATGCCGACTTCCTGGGACCCCTGGCCCGGGAACAGCAAGGCATATCTCATTTTTTATCGGATCTCGTTTGGGATGCTTACGCTGTCATGGCGCGGCGGCAGGCGTCGGCGGACGCCGGAACGAACCTGCTGCCAGCCCGTAGATGGCCGCCGAAAAGGCGCCGTAGAGGTGCGACTCCGCCACCACGGCGCCGCCGATCAGGGCCTGTTCTGACGCGGGCGCGCCAATCATCAGCTCCCACACGATACGCGCCCCGAGGAAAGCGAGACAAGCGATGGCGAAACGATCGCCAGCGGCGATCTGCCGGCCGAAGCCAAGTGCGAACAGGCCGTAGAGCAGACCCGACAGACCGACGTAATACGACAGGCCCTGAGTGAACAAATGTAGGCAGATCGACATGCCGATCCCGATCACCAGCAACCGCGCCACCCAGACCTTCGGCGCCACCCGTTCCGGGCACAGCAGCACCAGCAGCGCGACGCTCAGCGCGTTCAGGAACCAGTGCCACCAGCCCAGGTGAACGAAGTTCGCCGTCAGCAGTCTCCACCACTGTCCGCCGTCGACGGCCACGCGGTCGTAGCGCAGCCATTCGGTCACCGGATCGCCGCCCAGCGCGAGCAGCGCCGACAGCACCACGATCGCCATTGGCGGCGCCCAGACGGCGGGAGTGGCTGCGGAGGCCTCTGGTATCATCGTTGTCATTGTTCTTGTTGCATTCTCGTGGGACTCCAACACCTTGCGCATCATGAAAAACCGGACTTACGCGCAGCACTCGCGCGGCTTCACGCTGATCGAGATCATGGTCGTTGTCGTGATCATCGGCATCCTCGCGGCGATCGTGGCACCGAACATCTTCGACCAGCCTGGGCGGGCCCGGCAGGTCAAGGCCAAGCAGGACATCGCGGCGATCGAGACGGCGCTGAACCTGTACAAGCTCGACAACTTCAACTACCCGAGCACCCAGCAGGGGCTTGAGGCGCTGGTGGCGCCGCCGCAGGGTGATCCGCCAGCCCGCAACTGGAAGCCCGGCGGCTACCTTAAGTCGGTGCCGAAGGACCCCTGGCAGAACCCGTACCAGTACCTGAGCCCGGGCGTGAAGGGCGAAGTCGACGTGTTCAGCCTCGGTGCCGACAACAAGCCGGGCGGCGACGGCGAAGCGGCCGATATCGGCAACTGGGCCGCCACCCCGTGACATCGGGCGCTGTGCGGGCGCTGCCCGCCAGCGCCGACGGCCGTCTCCGCCAGCGCGGCTTCACGCTGCTGGAGCTGCTGGCCGTGATCGTCATCATCGGCATCATCGTGACCTTCGCCAGCCTGTCGATCGGCAACCGCGCGCTCGATGACCGCCTGGAAGCGGAAGCCAAGCGGCTGGAACAGCTGCTGCGGCTGGCGGAAGACGAGGCCGATCTCAAAGGCATCGCGATCGGCCTCGTGTTCACCAAGGACGGCTACCGCTTCCTGACACCGAGCAGCACCCAGAGCTGGGACGACTACGCGCAGAGCGGCGTGCTGCGCAGCCGCGCGCTGCTGCAGCCGTTCTTCGCCGAGCTGCGCATGGAAGGGCGGCTGATTCCGCCGTTGCCGTCGGCCGGCGAGGCCGAGACCGCGCCCGCCAAGCCCGGTGCCGGCGCGGCATCCGACGACGAGAAGGACGAGGCGAAGAAGCTCAAGCCGCAGGTCCTGCTGCTGCCCGGCGGCCAGATGACGCCGTTCACGCTCGACCTGAAAGCGCCCAACTACCCCTCGTATTTCCGCATCGAGGGCGACCTGCTGGGCCGCGTCAGCCGCGAGCGTCGGCAGCTCACGCCGGGAACCGAGCCATGACGCGGCACCGGGCGCGCGGCTTCACGCTGATGGAAATGCTGGTCGCCGTCGGCGTGCTGGCGATCGCGCTCGGCGCCATCATCGGCAACGCCGCGCGCTATGCCGACAGCGCCGCCGGCCTGCGCGACAAGTCGATCGCGCTGTTCGTCGCCCGCAACCGGATGGCCGAAATGGAGCTCTCGCCGGCCTGGCCGGCGACGGGTCGCGCCAACGAGGACGTCGAGATGGGCGGCCTCAAGTGGACCTGGCGCACCGAAGTGAAAGCCACGCCCGATCCGAACCTGCGTCGCGTCGATGTGCGCGTGGAGAAGAAGGGCGACAAGTCCGGCGCCGCATTCGCCACCCTGAGCGGCTTCATCTCCAACGTCGGCAAGCAGGCCTCGCCATGAGTCGCCAGCGCGGCTTCACCCTGCTCGAACTGATCGTGGTGATCGGCATCTTCGGCGTCTTCGCGACGATGGCCTACGGCGGTCTGAACACGGTGCTGAGCGCGCGCGCCAAGATCGAGCAGAACCTGCAGCGCACCGAAGAATACGACCGCGCCTACCTGCGCCTGCGCAACGACCTGCAGAACGCCGTGCCGCGCCCGGTCCGCGACGGCAACGGCGAACCGCAGCCGGCCTTCGGCTACGACAGCTTCAGCACCCGCGTCGAATTCACCCGCGGCGGCTGGCAGAACCTGATGGCCCTGCCCCGCTCGACGCTGGAGCGGGTCAGTTACGCGCTGGAGGAATCCGAGACCGCCGACCGCTCGCGCGGCGCGCGCCTGCTCGACAAGCGACTGGTGCGGCGCAGCTGGTACGTGCTTGACCGCGCGTCGCAGACCAAGCCGGTGGAAGTCACCGTGCTGGATCGCGTGCAGTCGCTGGACTGGCGCTTCTTCGACCGCAGCGGCCAGCGCTCCGAGACCTGGCCGCCGTCCAACGGCACGCCGGTGACGCCGGGAGCCACCTTCCCGACCCCGACCGCCGTCGAACTGACCCTCACCACCCGCGACTGGGGCGAGCTGCGGATGATGTTCCGCGTCGGCGCGGAGGGTGCTGCCCGCTATGCCGAACTCAGCAAGCCGCCACCACCACCGGCACCCGCCCCCGGCCAGCCAGGCAACCCGGCGAATCCCGACGGCAACAACCCGCCGCCCAACGAGCCTGAAACACCGCCAACCGAATGAGCAGGGGCAAGACCTTCCGCCAGCGCGGCGTGGCGCTGATCACCGCGATGTTCGTCGTGGCGCTGGCGACGATCGCCGCCGTGACGATGTTCGAAAGCTCCAACGTGGCCGTGCGCCGGGCATCGAACATGGTCGAGTCGGAAGCCGCGCTCTGGTACGCATTCGGCGTCGAGTCGTGGACCAAGGGCATCCTCAAGCAGGACGCCAAGAACAATGACATCGACTCGCTGGGCGATATCTGGGCGCGGCCGGTGGATTTCCTGCCGATCGACAACGGCTCGCTGCGCGGCCGCGTCGAAGACCTGCAGGGCCGCTTCAACTTGAACAACCTGGCGACCCCCGACCCCAACCAGCTGAAGATCTACCTGCTGCAGTTTCAGCTGCTGCTCGACGCCATCGGTGGCGAGGACGCCGCCAAGGCCACCGGCATCGGTGCCGCGATCCGCGACTGGGTCGACGCCGACAGCGAACGGCTGGATCTCAACGGTGCGGAAGACAACGAGTATCAGGGGCTTGATCCGCCTTACCGCGCCGCCAACCGGCCGATGCAGAGCGTCTCGGAACTGCTGCAGGTGCGCGGCGTCACGAAGGGCCTGTACGCGGCGCTGAAGCCGTATGTAGCGGCGCTGCCGACGATCGGCACCCGCATCAACGTCAATACCGCACCGCCGCAGGTGCTGGCGGCGCTGTCGAAGACCGTGGATCGCAGCGTGCTCGCCAAGTTCGTCGAATCGCGCATCGGCTCGCCGGCCAAGACCGCGCAGGAAGTGCTCAACGGCGGCGCCAACAGCTTCCTCGGCGCCGACAACAACCTGAAGCCGGAAACCCAGATCGACGTCCGTTCCCGCTACTTCGGTCTGACCGCCGAAGTGTTCATTGGCAGCGGCCGGGTCGCCCTGTACAGTGTTTACATTCGGCCTGAAGGTGGCTCAGATCCGGTCGTGATCGCCCACGCCACCGACGCTGACTGATCCCGAAACGACTGACCGAATCCCTTGCGCGACACCCTCTACATCCGCCTGCGCGATACCGCTCCGGACGCGCCGACAGCGTACGCGCTTGTCCATTCGGATACGCCCGACAGCCCGGCACCCCGCCCCAGCGTGATCGTCCAGGAACTGCCGCTGGACCAGGTGCTTGTGCTTGGCAGCGGCCGCCGCGTGGTGGTGTTCGTGCCCGGGGTCGATGTCCGGCTGACCCGCGTCACGGTGCCGGCCCGGCAGGCCGCCAAGGTGCTGCAGGCCGCGCCGTTCGTGCTGGAAGACCAGTTCGCCGAGGACGTCGACACGCTGCATTTCGCGATCGGCGCCCGCCAGCCGGGTGGCAGCTTTCCGATCGCCGTGGTGGCCCGCGCCCAGGTCGACGAATGGCTGGCGCCGTTCACGGCGGCCCGGGTTCGCGTCGCCGCACTGGTGCCGGACACCCTCGCCCTGCCGTGGCAGAACGAAGGTCCGTGGAGCGTGCTGCCGGACGGCGGCCAGGTGATCGTCCGCAACGGCCCGTACGCCGGCTTTTCCTGCGTGCCGGATGATTTCGAGCTGCTGCTGCAACTGGCCGAAAACGGCACGCCGGCAGCGCTGCGCATCCTGGTGTCGCGTAACGATGCCACCGACTACACCGGCCTGAACCGCGCGCTGGAACTGCTGCCCGGCTTCGAGCATCCGCTGGAAGCGCTGATCCGCTACTGGAAGCCGGCGCAGTCGATCGACCTGTTGCAGGGCGCCTATTCGCAGCGCGACGACCTGCAGCGCTACTGGCAGCCGTGGCAGCGTGCCGCGCAGCTGGCGGCGGTTGCCGTGCTGCTTGGCCTGGGCCTCAACATCGCCGACTCGGCGCGGCTCCGGCGTGAGGTCGCCACCCAGCAGACGGTCAACGAAGCAACCTTCCGGCGTCTGTTCCCACGCGAGACGCGGATCATCAATCTCGACGCCCAGGTCGAACAGCAACTGCGCCTGCTGCACAGCGGCGCCAGCCAGGGCGGCCTGTTCGAACTGATGCAGTCGGCGGCCAGCGGCCTGTCCGAGAACCCTGGCCTGACCTTGCGCAACATCCAGTTCCGTGAAGGCGCGCTGTTCCTCGACCTGTCCGGCACCGATCTGCAGGTGCTCGAACGGCTGCGCGGCTGGTTCAACAACCATCGCGGCGCGAAGCTCGATGTCGAATCGGCGGACTCCAACGAGAACGGCGTGCAGATCCGCCTGAAGCTGACTCCGGTGGCGGCATGATGGCAACGCTGCGGCAACGTCTTTCCGGCAGCGGTCTGTCGACGACGCTCGGCACCCGGCTGGCGCCGCTGCGCGCCCGCTATGAAGCGCTGCAGCCGCGTGAACAGGTACTCGTCGGCATCGCAGCGGTGCTGCTGGTGATCGCGCTGCTGTACTCGGCGATCTGGCAACCGCTGGCGCGGGCGCGCAAGCAGCTGGCCGACGATCTGGAAGCCGCCCAAGCCGTGGCGATCAAGCTCGCTCAGGCCGAGGCCGATCTCCGCGTCGCCGCCCCGCAGAGCGCGCCGATCGTCGGCGCCGATGTCTCGCTGCTGACGGCGGTCGACCAGGCCGCCAAGAACGGCACCCTGAAAAAGCCGCCGTCGCGGCTGCAGCCGGACGGCGACAACACCGCCCGCATCTGGTTCGAGGATGTCGAGTTCGACGTGCTGCTGCGCTGGATGCAGGAACTGCAGTCGCGCTATGGCGTGACCATCGACGTGGTCGACATCGAAAAGCGCGAGACCGCAGGCCTCGTCAACGCCCGGCTGTCAGTGCTGCGCGCGCCATGAAAACCCGCAATCTGGTGTTGATCGGCGTGCTCAGCTTCGTCGGCTTCGTGGTCGCCGGCGCACCGGTGGCATCGGTCTGGCCCCGCCTCGCGCCACGCCTGCCATCGCTGAACCTGGCCGGGCTGTCCGGCACCGTGCTGGCCGGATCGGCCTCGGCGGTCAGCGTCAACGGCAAGGCTGTCGCCCGGCCACTGCACTGGTCGTTCAGTCCGCTGGCGCTGCTGGCCGCCCGCCTCGGCTTCAACGTCGAAGGCGAACTCGAAGGCTTGCAGTTCGACGGGCGCGTGGCGCGCACGCTCGGCGGCGACCTGGTGGTCGATGCACTGCACGGCAGCGGCTCGCTGAAAGGCCTGCTGAACCTCACCGGCGATGTCTTCCTGCCGGTCGATGGCAGCGTTGCGCTGAGCCTCGACAGCCTGCGGCTGGTCGGCAATTTCCCGAAGCAGGTCACGGGTGACCTGCAGCTGAGCAATCTCCGCTCGACCCTGACCCGCGACGGTCAGCCGATGGGCGATTTCACGATCAGCATCCGCACCGAGGCTGACGTCATCGTCGCCCGGGTCGAGCCGACCGCCGGCCCGCTCGACGTCGGCGGCGAGATCCGGGTGATGGCCGACCGCAGCTACGAAGTCGACCTGAAGGTGAAAGCCAAGCCCGAAGCCACGCCGGCGATCCAGAACCTGGTCCGCACGCTCGGCCAGGCGGATACCGAAGGCTATTTCCGGGTCAAGACGCGGTCGCGGTTCTGATGGCGGCCCGTCATCACATCACCGTGGCCTGCGTGGTGCGGCGCGATGGCCGTTTCCTGTTCGTCGAGGAATCGGTCGGCGGCCGGACGGTGCTCAACCAGCCGTCCGGCCATTGGGAAGACGGCGAGACGCTGGTCGACGGCGCGATCCGCGAAGCGCTCGAGGAAACCGGCTGGGATGTGCGGCCGACGGCCCTGCTCGGCATCTACGAATACGAGCCGCCCGGCCTCGGCTACGGCTTCCTGCGCTTCGCGTTCCTGGCCGAAGCGGTTCATCACCACGCCGATCGACCGCTGGACGACGGCATTTCAGCCGCCGTCTGGCTGACGCCGGACGAGTTGCGGGCCGCCGCCGGCCGTCACCGCAGCCCGATGGTGCAGCGGGCCGTCGACGATGCGCTGGCCGGCCGCCAGCTGCCGCTGTCGATGATTGCCCACCTGCACGATTGAGCGCGGTTCAGAAGAACACCATCTTGGCGCCGACGGCGAGCAGTACCGCCGAGATCGCGCCACGAATGACGCGATCCGGCGCATAGGACGCCCCCAGCGAGCCGACCAGGATGCCGGGCACCGAACCGACCAGCAGCGAGCCGAGCAGCGCGACATCGACGTTGCCCATCATCAGGTGCCCGGTGCCGGCCAGCACGGTCAACGGAATGGCATGGACGATATCGGTGCCGACCAGCGATTTCGGGCTCATCCGGCGCGGATACAGGTACAGCAGCATGACGGCGCCGAGCGCGCCGGCACCGATCGACGTGAACGTGACCAGAAAGCCGAGGATTGCGCCGCACACCACCGTCGCCACCGGCTGCGCCGCCTTGAAGCGTTCCGGGCTGCCGGCGCGCAGCCGTTCGCCGAACCGATGAAAGCGGCTGCGGAACAGCGCTGCGATCGAACTGAGCATCAGCGCACTGCCGAGTCCGACCACGATCAGCGCGTTGTGGTTGCGCCCGACGCCGCTCAGCCACAGCCAGAGCAGCGTCAGCAGCGAGGCGGGGATGCTGCCGTAGAACATCCGGCGCAGCACCGGCCAGTCGATGCTGCCGGTCTTGCCATGAACGGCGCCGCCGACCATCTTGGTGATCGCGGCGAACCAGAGATCGGTCCCCACCGCGACGCCGGGTGCGACGCCGAACAGCAGCACCATGATCGGCGTCATCAGCGCGCCGCCGCCGACACCGGTCAGGCCAACCAGCACGCCGACGCCGAAACCGGCGACGGCGTTGATCCATTCGAAGGTCATCGGCAATTGCCGGCGATCATCGAGGCGACGAGTCGCCGACAAGCCGGCGCAGTCGGCACCGCTTGGGCACGGCAGGCAGGTTTCAGCATCAGGCCAGCCACCGGCTCACGGCGTGCCGGGGCGCACGACACGCGGCGCGACCGTCGCGTGTATTTATTCCAAAAGATCAATTCAAATGGCTCGTAAAGACGATTTTACGATAATGGCATCCCTGGCAAGCCTGCGGAAGCACCGCGAGTGACAAGTTCTCGAGTCGAAGGCGCGCACGTGGTCGTCGGCCTGTCCGGCGGCGTTGATTCCGCCGTGGCTGCCTACCTGCTGAAGGAGCAGGGTTACCGGGTCTCGGCGCTGTTCATGGTCAACTGGACCGAGGACGAGGCGGGCTACTGCAGCTCTGCCGAGGATTTCCAGTCTGCCCGCGCCGTCGCGGCCGAGCTGGACATCCCGCTGCATCGGGTCGATTTCTCGGCCGAATACCGGCGTCGCGTGTTCGATCTGTTCCTGGCCGGCTATGCCGCCGGCAAGACGCCGAACCCTGACCTGCTGTGCAACCGGGAAGTGAAGTTCCAGCCGTTCCGCGAGCACGCGCTGCGACTCGGCGCCGACTGGGTGGCGACCGGCCACTACGCGCGCATCGATCACGGCCCCGCCGGACCGCGCCTGCTGCGGGCCGCGGATGACAACAAGGATCAGACCTACTTCCTCGCCGCCGTGGCGCGCGAGCATTTCGAACGCGTGCTGTTTCCGCTCGGCGGGCTGACCAAGCCGGAAGTCCGCGCCATCGCCCGCGACGCCGGCCTGCCGAACCACGGCCGCAAGGATTCCACCGGCATCTGCTTCATCGGCGAGCGCGAGTTCCGCGACTTCCTCGGCCAGTACCTGCAGCCGCAGCCCGGTGCGATCGAGGACGACAGCGGCACCGTGCTCGGCCAGCACCAGGGGCTGTCGTTCCACACGCTCGGCCAGCGGAAGGGGCTGTCGATCGGCGGTCAGCGCGGCGCCCGCGAAGCACCGTGGTACGTCGTGGCCAAGGACCCGGCACGCAATGTGCTCGTCGTGGCGCAGGACGCCGAACATCCCCGGCTGATGACCACGCAGATCACCACCGAGCCGTTCCACTGGGTACGCCGCCCCGAAGCCCTGCCCGAGCGCCTCACCGCCCGCATCCGCCATCGCCAGGCGCTGCAGCCCTGCGCCATCGCCGCACTCGACGGGACGCGGGTGTCGTTCCGCTTCGAGCAGGCGCAGCGGGCCGCCGTAGCGGGCCAATACCTGGTGCTGTACGACGGTGAGGAATGCCTGGGATCGGGGGAAATCGTCGCCGGCTGAGCGGCAGCCGGCGGTGATCGTCGGAAGCCGGCGCGGGCTGGCGTCAAAACATGAACCAGCTCACAGATCAAAGTAATCTTGGCGGACGACAGGGATGGCTCTGCTAGACTTTCGACCGCGTGTTTGAGCGCAAAATCAAACAGATGGCGATCCTGGTGTGATCGGTTTCACGCCTTGGTCGAATGGCTGTCACCGAGCGGACCTACGCTGTCCACCTTGTGCCTTGCGAGTTGATGAATGAACAGAACGATTCCAGCAGCCGCCTGCCTCGCTGCCCTCCTGAGCCTCGCCGGCTGTGCGACCACGTCCGAGCCGCCGCGCATGCAACTGCTGCAGCGCTACGACGCCCGGGTCAGCAATGACGGCATCCGGATCGCGCCGAGAACGGTGCGTTCGTGGATCGAAACGGTCGGCTCGGAAAGCTCGTCGGCAACGCTGATGGCGCGCGTGCAGCCGAACCAGTCGATCGGCGGGCTGGCGCTGACCGCCAACGGCGAATCGCTGTTGTTTTCGGTCGTCGAAACGATCAACAGCGAGGACGGCGACGAGAAGAAGCATGGCAAGCAGAACGCCGAGGCCAAGCGCCGCGCCGAGGAACTGGCCAAGCAGGGCGGCGTCACGCTCGGCCTTGCCGACGACGGCCGCAAGGTGCAAGCCAACATCCGCATGATGAAAGCGGTCCAGGGCGGCGGCATCACCACCATCACCAACGGCAGCTGGACCGACGTGCAGCCGGCCGTCGGCCCGGGGGGCACCGTCACCTTCGCCGCCAACCGCATGCGGCCGAAGGGCGTCGACCTGTTCCGCATCTCCTCGGATCGTCCGGGCGGCGTGTCGGTGGTCCGTCAGGGCAGCGAGGGCCTGAGCTCGAATCCGTCGCTGGCCCGTGACGGCACCATGGCCTACGAGTTCCGGCCGATCTATCCCGGCATGGTCGGCGAATCGACGCCGCAGATCTGGCTGCAGGGCGGTTCGGCGGCCTACCCGACGCAGCTGCGCGAAGGCAGCGAGCCATCGATCTCGCCGGATGGTGCCGAAATCACCTACATCGGCACCGACGGCCAGCTGTGGACGATGCCGGTGTCCGGCCAGAATCCCGTGCAGCTGACGACCTCCAAGAATCCCTCGAACCCGGCAGCGCCGGGACAGGTGATGACCAAGCACAGCCCGGTTTGGACGCCGGATGGCGGCAGCATCGTGTTCGTCGCCGCCGACGGCAAGGACGAGCAAGGCCTGCCGAACTACGACATCTGGCTGATCCCGAAGTCCGGCGGCATTCCGAAGCAGCTGACCTCGAACGGTTCGGAAGAACGCAATCCGGCGCTCGACCCGGAGCAGGAATGGGTCTATTTCGTGTCTGATCGCGGCTTCCGCGAAGGCATCTGGCGCATCCCGTTCCCGACCGGGCAGTGATTGCCGGGGTTCCGCCGCCGCACTGCAACGGATGTTTCGATTGACCGCGACAAGGCTACGCTGTGCATGACATGAGGCACGACAGAATCTCCGTTTTCCCGTTGACCAGCGTTCGCCGCAGCCTGGCTGTTGCCGTCATCGCCGTGGCCGCACAGGCGCTGCCGGCGCTGGCGGGCGGCACGGTCGCCTTCGTGGCGGCGGAAGCGGATTACCCGGCGCTGTCGAAGCTGCCTTCAGCGATTCCGGACGCCGAGATCGTCGCCGCCGCGCTGCGGGAATCCGGCGCCACGGTCTATTTCGCCGAGAACATCGACGCCTCTACGCTGAAGTCGCTGGCTGGCGAGTTCCGCGCCGCTGCCGAGTCAGCCGGCCGCGTCATCGTCTACTTCTCCGGCCACGGCGCCAATGTCGGCACCCAGTCGCTGCTGCTGCCGGTTGATCTGCCGTCGCTCGACGAACGCGATCTGAGCCGTTACGGCGTGCCGCTGGAGCAGCTGCTGCCGGTCGCCGGCAGCCGCGAGATCGTGCTGTTCCTTGACGACTGCTGGGCCTTGCAGCCGCAGCGCGACCCCGCCAGCGCCACCGCCTGGACCTGCATCGACGAAAGCCCGCGCATCGCACCCGCCGCCACGGTGGTGTCGCGCAGCGTCAAGCGCCAGCCGACGCTGACCAGCCGCGTGGAAAGCAGCTTCGGCATCGCCGTGGCCGCCGCCATTGGCAGCCCGGCCTTGCGCGATCCAGCCCTGCTGGCCAGCGAAGCCCGCAACCGCTACAGCGCGGCGACCGGAACTTCGCTGGCCGTTCAGTCGACGGTCGCAGGCGCGCCTTCGGCCACCGTCGCTGCCGCGCCGGCCGCGAGCGCCGCACCGCTGGTGCTGGCGGCGGCAGCAGCCCCGCCAGCCACCGCGATCGGCGCACTGCCCTCGCCGGCCGCCATCCCGGCCGTGCCGCCACCGGCGCCGCCGGCCGGTGCAGCACTGGCTGCCCCCGCTCCGAGCGCAGCGCCCAACGTGCTGCCGGCGGCTGCCGCCCCGGTTGCCGTCGTCGAAGCCGCACCGCGTCCCTACGATGCCGGAGCCGCTGCACCGGCCGGCAGTCCGCGGGCCGCCGCCGTCGAAGCCGCCGTCAGCATCCTGCGCAAGCTCGTGCAGGCGGGGCTCAACGACTACGTCGACATCGAGATGCTGATCCAGGGCCTGCAGGCGGGCTTCGACACCAACATCCTGCCGCCGCGCTCGGAAGCTGATCTGCTGCTGTCCAGCAAGCTGGTGCCGAACCTGGTCAGCGCCGGCGTGCCGGCCAGTTCCGAAATGGTGTCCGACCACCTGGTCGCCTACAGCTTCCAGCTGGGCCGCCAGCAGGCGCATGAACTGCTGGAATCCGGCCGTTACCGGGCGATGCCGGATCTGCAGGTATTTCGCGAAACGCTGAAGTCGCCGCCGATGGATGCGGTCGCCAGCAGTTCGTCGGCCGGCATCGGCAAGTCACGTGCCGCGCAGCCGATCAAGGATGTCTATCTGGCACGCAGCGAGGCCGAGCAGTTCATGATGACCAACGGCCAGCGCAGCGACGTCAGCAGCCTGCCTAGCGGCCTTCAGTACCAGTCGATCACCACCGGCAACGGCCGGCTGCCGCTGCGGCGCAATACCGTGCGCCTGAACCTGACGATGTCACTGAAGAGCGGTGACGTGATCCAGGATTCCCGGCGCACCGGCGCGCCGCTGGAAACGCCGATCAACAGTCTGATCAAGGGCCTGCAGGAAGGCCTGCTGCTGATGCGCGAAGGCGGCCGGATGCGGCTGTTCGTGCCGAGCCGCCTCGCCTACGGCGAAGCCGGCAGCGGCGCCATCGGACCGCATGAAGTGGTGATCTGCGACGTCGAGCTGCTCGAAGTCATCAAGTAGGCAAGGCTCGCGGCGCCCTACTTGACGACCCGCAGCAACCGGAAGCCGACTGCCGGATCGGCCCCCGCGTAAGGTTTCAGCGTATTCGGCGAGCAATCGGCACCAGCGTCCTGGAAACTAGCGCCGGCCACCAGGTGGCGGCCCTTATCGGTGACGATCTCGGCCGCGTTGCCGATGATGTTGACCGCGCCCTTGGCCTGACCAATCTGCTTGTCGACATTGTTCAGCCGCGCTGCCGGATTGCGCGAGCCATCCGGTGACAGTCCAGCGCAGTTCGCGGTCGCCAGCACATTCGGGCGAATCTCGCGTGCCGCCGTCTGCCACTCGTCGGCGGTCGGCAGGCGGAACGTATGGCCGGTCAGTGCCGACAGCTTTTCCGCGAACCGTCGGGCGTCGTCCGCGCTGACGCCGGTCACCGGCAGGCGCGGGGCGGCGCTCATCCCCACCCCCATGACGATGCTGTACAGCTCCACCGACACTTCCTGTTCCTGGATGAACAGCGTGTCGAACGGCGCACTGGCGCCCAGCCGGTAGGCGCGCAGGCTCTGGCCGGCCACCGTATCGGTGCAGGATTTCTGTGCCGTGCAGGGGTCGTTTCCGGACAAGGCGGGCGATGCTGGTGCCGGCGCCGGCACTGCGGCAGGAGCCGGCGCGGCACCGGCCGCCACCGGTGCGGCTTGTCCGGCGCTCGTACGCCGCAATTTTTCCAGCGCCGCCCCGAAGCGGGTCTTCAGCGCGGCGCGCTCGTCGGCGGCTGCCACGCCGAGCTGGGTCAGTGCCAGATCGAGCGTGATGCCGGCCTGCACGGCCTGCTCGCCGGTCAGCGTGCTGCCCGCGACTACGGTGTCGGACAACTCGCGCGCCTGGATCAGCTCCGCCTTGATGCGCTGGGTGTTCTGTACCGCGCCGAGATCCACCCGCCGCGACAGCTGGCGGATGTTGGCCAGCAAGGCCGCTTTCAGCTCGATCGCCGCCGGCGTGTCCTTCAGCACCGACACCGCGTCTATCTCGCCGCGCGCCTGCTCCAGATACTTGCTTGCCACCTTGTCGGCCAGCAGCTTGGCGCGCTCCGAGCCCAGCTTGTTGGCCTTGCGCAGCTTGAGGATTTCGCTGCGAGCGTCATCGAGCTTGTTGCCGGCCAGTGCCGCATCGACCAGCCGTTCCGATGCCGCCAGCAGCTTGTCGTCATCCGCCGAGACGTTCGGACTGACCGCCACTTCCGGCTCGCCAGCCTCGTCATTGCGCGCCTGCAATGCGGCCCGACGCGTCGGATCGGCGCCGTAGACCACTTCGATGTCGCCCAGCACGCGTTCGAGGGCCGGCAGGTCCTTCTTCTTGGCGCTGCCGACCGCCGTATCGAACTTGCGCAGCACGTCGGCGCGGAAGCGCCGCTCGAGCCGCTTGTCATCACCGGCTACCGCCAGCTGGCGCAGCACGCGCAGCGTCGACGGCTCGTCGGCCGACAGGCTGAAGAGCGCCGAACGGTCAGCCGTGTCCAGCAACTGGTAGAGCGGCTCGGACAGGCTGTCGATCCGTTCCGCCAGCGCCCGATTGGGGCGGGTGAAGATGTCCAGGTTGGCCTTTCGCAGCATCGCCAGCGCCGCTACCCGCTCGTCGCTGAAAACATCGGCAGCGGCGGCCGCTTCCGAACGCGCAAGGAAGTAGCGCTCCGCCGGACCGCCCGGCACCAGCAGCGCCTCGCGATCGGAGGCATCCAGCTGCAACAGCAGTTCGACCGTGGCCGCCGGTGCCGCGCTGTCCGGCTGGGCCAGTGCCGCGTCGACCTGTTGCTGCAGGCGGCGATGACCCGTGCCGTTCCAGACCGCCACCCCCACCACCGACAATGCGATGACGCCAGCGGCCGCCCCGCCCAGCAAGGGCCCGCGCGGCAAGGCGCGCGCGCGCTGGTAGCCGGTCTGCAGCATGTCGCGCGCCTGCCGAAGCGCCGCGTCGACCGCCGAGCCACGCTGCTCCGCTGCCGATTGCGATCGCCGGGGCGCGCTCAGATCGGCCAGCACCGACGGTGGCACGTCCGTGGTCGACGGCGAGAACGCCGGCTGCGAGGCGCCGTCGAGCGCAGCATGAGCCTCCTGCTCCGCCTGTCGCCGCGCCGCGCGCTCGAGTTCGATCCGCTCGGCTTCGGCGCGCTGGCGCGCGGCTTCTTCATCGGCGGCACGCTGACGGGCCAGCGCTTCCTGACGGGCGCGCTCTTCTTCGGCTGCGCGACGTTCGGCTGTTTCCTGCTCTTCGCGCAGGCGCTGCTGCTCGGCCGCACGCGCCGCCGCCTGCTCGCGTTCGATCCGCTCGGCTTCGGCGCGCTGGCGCGCGGCTTCTTCATCGGCGGCACGCTGACGGGCCAGCGCTTCCTGA